>CAYWST010000105.1:0-14899 GCA_964461075.1 uncultured Solibacteraceae bacterium
TCGTGAACAGATTGCGCTCGCGCACAACATTGGGCCTGTCGTCGCCCGCGACATACCCATTCTCGAACTCATCGAGAACATCGCCGCGATCTCTCTCGAACCCGCCCGCGTTCAGGATCTTCTCAAGCGCGGCTCGCTCGTCTCCGGCGCATCCCGTTTTCGCTGGCAGCCGCTTGAACTCTCCCTCCATCAAACCGCCGCCCTCCTCGATCTTCTTCCCAAACCCGAGCCGCTCCGCCCGTTCAACCCCGCCAACTGCGTCCGCATCGTCCTCGTCGCCGGCCTGCGCCGCTGGAATCTCACTCCTGAAGCCGCCGCGAGCCGCGGGTTCATCCGCACCCTTCTCCTCCGCCCGTCCTTCTGGACGCGGCTCCTCGCCGCCTGCCCCACGCCCGCATACCGCACCTACCTTCACAAAGAGCGCGCCGACCTCTACACGGCCGAACTGAACGATTCTTCCCTCGCCGACATCCACGCCGCCGCCTCGCTGCTGCCCTATCCCTCTCTCAGAGCCGAACTCCTCGCCGCCCGCCTCACTTCCGTCGAGTGGCTCCTCCGCCGCTGAGCCCCCGCTCCTTCCGCGACGTCCGGCTGCTCTTCACCTTCAACACCACCGGCGTTCCCCTGAATCCAAAACGCTCCCTCAGACGGTTCACGATGTTTCGCTCCGTCGAGAAATGAAGCGGCTCCGGGGAATCCATGAACAGCACGAATGTCGGCGGACGCACCGCCGGCTGCGTGATATACAGAATCCTTCGCTGGTATCCCAAATCGAGCGACTCGGCGAACCGGTTCAACTCGCCTGTCGATACCCGCTTGTCGAACTCCTCATACACCGCCGCAATCTGTTTGAACAACCCCCGGACGCCCATCTTATGCTTGGCCGCCGTAAACACCACCGGCGCATACTCAAGGAACTTGAACGCGTCCCGGATCTGTTGCTCGCACTCCTTGCGCCTGGAGTCCTCCACCAGGTCCCACTTGTTCACCACGATGATCAGCGCGCGTCCCTCCTCGTGCGCGTACCCGCCGATGGTCGCGTCGCTCGCCACCGGGCCCTCGGTCGCGTCCAGCACCAGCAGCGCCACATGCGCCGTCCGGATATGCCGCCGCGCCATCACCACGCTCAGCTTTTCCGCCATCAACTCCGTCTTGCCCTTGCGCCGGATCCCCGCCGTGTCAACGAAGACGAACTCGCGCCCGTCCCGCACCACCGTCTCGTCCACGGAGTCTCTCGTCGTGCCCGCCACCGGACTCACGATGGCCCTCTCCCCGCCGGCCAGCGAATTCAACAGCGTCGACTTGCCCACGTTCGGCCGCCCGATGATCGCCACCCGCACCGGCCGCGGCTTCTTTTCGCTCTCCTCATCCGTCTCCGTCACCGCGAAGCCGGCCGTGACCTCGTCCAGCAACTCGAACAACCCCAGCTTGTGCTCGGCGCTCACCGCCATCACCCGCTCAAAGCCCAGCGAGTAGAAATCGGCCGTCAGCGACTCGCGCTTGGGCGAATCGATCTTGTTCACAACCAGCGTCACGGGCTTGCCCAGCTTCCTCAAGTGCGTGGCCAGGTCCCGGTCCGGCCCCGTGATTTCCGTTCTGCCGTCGATCACGAACAGGATCTGTTCTGCTTCCTCCAACGCCACGCGCGCCTGCTTGAAGATCTCCGATGGAATGAGCGCCGCGTCGTCCGGCACAATGCCGCCCGTGTCGATGAGCGCGAACCGCTTCTTCCGGTGGACGGCCTCCCCATAGATGCGATCCCGCGTGATTCCGGGCTCGTCGCCGACAATCGCTCGCCGCTGCCCGATGATGTTGTTGAACAGCGTCGACTTGCCCACATTCGGCCGCCCGACGATCACCACCGCCGGCAAACCCTCTCGCGCTGGCATGACGCTTCAGTCTACCAAGCGCGCGGGGCTTCGCTTCCCGTTGTCTGCCGCCGCTGCTAAAATGGCAGACAGAATGAAGCAGGACCAGCGGCTGACAATTCGCTTCACCAGCCCTCTCCGCAAGCGCCTTCAGGATGCCGCAAGGAAGAAGGGCGTTCGCGAGGCCGATTATGTCCGAGAGGCCATTGAGCAACGCCTGTCGTCCGACGAATCCCTCTCTACCGCCTACGAGATCGCCCTGAAAGCGGGGCTGATCGGCGTCGTTCGCCGTGCCCCATCCGACCTCGCGGGCAATCCAGCTCACATGGAAGGATTCGGCCGCTCTTGACCTCCAAGGTCCTCATCGACACAGGACCCATTGTGGCTATCCTCTCGCGGCAGGACTCAGCCCACGACATCTGCGTCGCAGCGATGCGAACGATCCGCAGTCCCCTGCTCACATGCTGGCCCGTGGTCACTGAAGCCGCATGGCTGCTCAGAGCCTACCCCGCGGCCGTCGAAACCTTGCTTCAAAGTTTTGACTGCCAGCCCTTCGAACTCCTCCCGCTAACATCCGGCGACTTGCCCGCCATCTCGAGAATCTTGAAGAAGTATGCCAGCCTGCCGCTACAACTAGCCGACGCCACCCTCGTTCATCTTGCTCAGCGTGAAGGCATCGACACGATCTTCACCTTGGACCGGCGGGATTTCAGCGTCATCACCCCTTCCCGCGGCCGGCGCCTTACGATCATCCCCTGACACATCACGATGATCGCCACGCGCGCCTGCTTGAAGATCTCCGAAGGAATGAGCGCCGCGCCGTCCGGCACAATGCCGCCCGTGTCGATGAGCGCGAACCGCATCTTCCGGTGGACGGCCTCTCCATAGAGGCGATCCCGCGTGATCCCGGGCTCGTCGCCGGCAATCGCCCTCCGCTGCCCGAAGATGTTGTTGAACATCGTCGACTTGCCTACATTCGGCCGCCCGACGATCATCACCGCCGGCAAACCCTCTCGCGCCGGCATGACGCTTCAGTCTACCAAGCGCGCCCGCCAACATCTTCCGATCGCTCCCCGGACGCATTGCCGATAAGCGTTCTGTGGAACCGCGCAAAGCTGCCGCAGCCGAACCCCTTCACCTCTTCCCGGAGCTGATCCCTGCCGGCCACATTGTAGAATCCAATCAAATGGCTCTTGCCGCCGTGCAGACTGCGACTGAAGACCGGGCTAAGGCCCTTGGAGCCTATTACACCGATTCCCAGGTTGCGGATTTCCTCGTCTGGTGGGCCATCAGGACCTCGCGCGATACCGTTTTGGACCCGAGCTTTGGCGGGGGTGTGTTTCTCCGCTCCGCCGGCCGCAGAATCCGCGAGTTGTGCGGCAATCCAAGAGAGAGCATCTTCGGCGTTGAACTCGCCGAGGACGTTTACTCCGAGATCAGCGCTCTGCTGTCCCGCGAATTTGAGGTTGAGCCTTCACACCTCGCTCTCTCTGACTTCTTCCACCTCGTTCCTGACCGGATACCACGGGTAACGGCGGTTGTCGGCAACCCGCCGTTCATTCGCTATCAACGCTTCACTGGCGACGCTCGCCGGCGCGGGTTGGCCCGGGCTGCCGAGGAAGGGCTCAAACTCAGCGCCCTGACAAGCTCATGGCTGCCGTTTCTGGTTCACAGCATCCGATTCATCGAGCCCGGCGGCCGTTTGGCCATGGTCATCCCCTTTGAGATAGGTCACGCCGCTTACGCCCGCCCGGCGCTCGAGCACCTCGCCAGGAAGTTTGGAACAGTCACATTCCTCACCTTCCGTCAGAAGTTGTTCCCACACCTCAGCGAGGACACGCTCCTCCTACTTGCCGAAGAGCGCAAAGATAGTCCAGCCCAAGCCCGCTTCCTTCTGCGTGATCTGCCTCATGCAGGGGATCTTTCCGGCATCGAATCCCGTGATGGCCGGCGGTTTCGCGGAACTCGGCAACTGCAAACCCGCCGGGTCATCTCAGGCGAGGAACGGTTAATCGAGTCGCTTATCCCCCGCAAGTCGCGTGACCTCTACCGCGAACTGCGCGAGTCTTCCGCCGTTAAGCGGCTTGGCGATCTCGCCGACGTTGGAATCGGTTACGTCACTGGAGCCAATAGCTTCTTCCATCTCTCTCCCGAAGACGTGCGCCGCTGGAACATTCCGGCCAGATTCTTACGCCCCTGTGTCCGGCGCGGCCGTGCGCTCGCCGGACTCCGGCTGACTGCAGGCGATTGGAACGCCATGCTCGCCGAAGGTGAGGCCGGATATCTCCTCGATCTCCCCTCGACCGGCTCACTGCCCGAAGCCGTGAACCGCTACCTCGCCCACGGGATTCAAGCCGGCGTCCATGCCACCTTCAAATGCAGCAATCGCACTCCCTGGTATCGTGTTCCTCATGTCCATCGGCCGGACGCATTCCTCACATATATGAGCGGCGCCGTCCCGCGCCTGGTCGCCAATGACGCCGGAGTTGTCGCCCCCAACAGCCTGCATGTCCTCCGCCTCCATCGGCCGTCCTCTACCACCGGGGACAGCCTTGCCGCCCTTTGGCAGTCCTCGCTGACGCGACTCAGTGTCGAAATTGAGGGCCACGCCCTCGGTGGAGGGATGCTCAAACTGGAACCCACCGAAGCCGGGCAAGTACTCCTGCCGTTTCTTCCACAGAGCGCGGCGCTCGAAGCGCTTGCTGCCGAGATGGATGAGGTGTCCCGCCGCCAGGGGCCGTTCGGAGCGGTAGAGATCGCGGATCAGGCGCTGCTCGAAAGGGGGCTCGGCCTGGACACGAGAGCCATTCGATTGTTGACTCAGGCCGCTGACACTCTGCGTGAACGGCGGATGTCCAGAAGCACAAATCATGAACGACGCGGATAGACTCCTCATTGAGAAACTCAGAGAACTGCCATCCAAGCCCGGTGGCGCCGCGAAGCAGGCTGACAAGAAACGATACTCCGAACTGATGTCTGCAGCGGTGGCCTCGGCCCTCAGTGAAGCGCTCAGGAGGAAAGGGCTGCACGGGACGCTTCCCTCCGCTGGTGCGCCCACCCCTTCGGGATCGGAAATTCAGGATGACGAGCAGGAAGACCTCGAATAAGCATTCAGGGGCCGAGCGCCGGATGGATGGCGGCCTTGGCGCGAAAAAGGTCGATGTTACCTGGGCCACCCCCGAATCGGGCCTGCTCCTTGCCCTTTCCATCAAGACCATCAACTTCAAGGACGCCAAATCCGGCAACTATCAGAAGAACCTGACCAATCGCAGAAATGACATGCTCTACGAATCGACGACGCTCCATCGCCGGTTTCCCTTCGCTGTTCTTGGTGGCCTCTTCTTTCTCGACGCCGGTGCGAAGAACGACGGTACGGCCGGCAGGCAATCCACGTTTCTGAACGCGCACAGGCGGCTTAAGATGTTTAGCGGTCGCCAGGACCCGGCCGGACGGCCCGAACAGTTCGAGCGATTGTTTATCGTCCTTGTGCACACCACGCCCGGCGAACCGGCTGTCGAGGTCTACCGGGCTGGCGAGCCAGAAACTTCGATCTCAATCGATCAGGCTCTCAACGAATTGATCGAACTCGTCGCTGAACGAAGCCCCGATTTCTACGAAGTCGACAACGGGATGCTCGTTAAATCCAGTTGAGCAAGGGGACCGCCACAAATCGCCCGCTCGTCAAATCAGACTGCCGACTTATCCCGCCTCTACTCCTCGTTCTCCTCCACCCGCTTCTTCACACTCTCACTCACGAGCCCCGCCGGCAGCCCCTTCCCCATCGAAGCGGGACGGCTCGTCGTTATTCCGTCACGGCTGGAGGCGAGCGGTTTCTGGCGGGTGGTCGCGGAATCAGCCTCGGCCGCCACATAAGAAAATCCACCGCAATGGCTCTTGCCGCCGCGCAGACTGCGACTGAAGATCGCTCATGGGTGATTGGAGCTGATTGCGGCTGATTGCGCAGATTCCAAGGTCGCCGGTTGACTCCTCTGCTGGGCGCTGAGGGCCGGCGGTCATCAATGGACGGAGACCATAAAGCCTTCTCACTCGCGCTGGCCGGTCTTGAGACGGCTGCCGGGGACCTGGTTCCGCGGGAACAGGAGTTCGAGCATGGCCGGAGCGCGGGCGGCCCAGGCGGCTTCGCTGTGATCGGCGCCGGACGCTTCCACGTAGTGGAGGTTGCGGCCTTCGCGCCAGCCCTTGACGACGAGCATCGCCTTGAGGAGACGCACATCGCGGACGGAGCCGAACGGCGCCGATCCTTCCTCGGTTCCAATGTCGAGATAGATTTGCGGGCGGCGATGGTGGTGGAACTTCTCGAGAAACCGGAGGATGACGCGCTGGTCCCACCAGACGGAGGGCGACATGACGGCCAGCCGGCCGAAGACCGCCGGGTAGGTGAGTCCGAGGTAGAGCGTGGCGAGGCCGCCCAGCGATGAGCCGCCCAGCGCCGTATCCCTCGCCTGCGGGCTTGTGCGATAGCGCGCGGCCATCCAGGGGATCAACTCTTCAGTGAACATACGCCCGTGCATGGCCGCGCCGCCGCCGCCCTGCTTTCTTGTGCGTGTGGGAGTGTATTCAAAGAGACGGTGGACGCCGGCGTGATAGACGGCCGCGACGATCAGCGGCTCGATCCGGCGGCGCTCGAGGAGAGAATCCAACGTCTCTCTCATGCGCCAGTATTGTCCGGGGACGAAGCTGGTCTGGCCGTCGAAGACGTTCTGCCCGTCGTGGAGGTAGAGCACGGGATAGCGGCGGCGCGTGTCCCGCCTGTATCCGGGAGGGAGGTAGACGACCACGGTCCGCTTGCCGCCGAGGTGAACGGATTCGAAGTCGTCAACGGTGACGAGCTCTCCCGGCATTCCAGGCTAGACGACTTTCTCCGCGATGGACTTCGGTTGTGTGAAGAGCAGCAGATAATCCGGTCCGCCCGCCTTGGAGTCGGTGCCCGACATGTTGAAGCCGCCGAACGGATGGGCTCCAACCATGGCCCCGGTGCACTTGCGGTTGATGTAGAGGTTGCCGACGAAAAAGCGGTCGGCGGCGGCGCGGATCTTGTCCGGATTGCGCGTGTAGACGGCCCCGGTGAGTCCGTACTCGGTGGCGTTGGCCAGATCGAGAGCGTGCTCGAAGTCGCGGGCCTTGGTGACGGCCAGGACGGGCCCGAAGATCTCTTCCTGGAAGAGACGGGCGTCCGGCTCAATGCCGGCGTAGACGGTGGGCTGAAGGAAGTAGCCGTCTCCCGGGGCGCGCCCGCCGCCGGTGACTAGAGTTCCCTCGTGTTTGCCGGCCTCCATGTATTGCTGAATAGTCTCCATGGAGCGCTGGTTGATCACGGGTCCCATAAAGTTCGAGGGGTCGTCCGCGGGACCGACAGTGATCTTTTCGACGCGGGCCTTCAGCCGGTCCAGGAACTCGCTATAGAGCTTTTCGCTAACGATGGCTCTGGAGCAGGCCGAACACTTCTGTCCCTGGTATCCGTAAGCGGAGAGGGCCACGCCTTCAACGGCCGCGTCGAGGTCGGCCTCTTCGTCGACGATGATGGCGTCCTTGCCGCCCATTTCGGCGATCACGCGTTTGATCCAGAGTTGGCCCTTGGGGGTCTTGGCGGCCAGTTCGTTGATGCGGAGGCCGACCTCGCGCGAGCCGGTGAAGCTGATGAAGCGGGTTCTCGGGTGCGAGACGAGCAGATCGCCCACCTCGCCGCCGGAGCCCACCATGACGGTGAAGGCTTCGAGGGGGAACCCCGCCTCCTCAAGCACCTCAGCGAAGAGCGTTGCGATGCCTGGGGTGTCGCTGGAGGGCTTGACCACGACGGTGTTGCCGCTGACCAATGCGGCGACCGTCATTCCGGCGAGAATGGCCAGCGGAAAGTTCCATGGAGGAATGATCACGCCCACGCCGAGGGGAAGGTAACGCAGCGCGTTCCGCTCGCCGGGCATTTGCACCAGTTCTTCCGGGTGGGCAAGGCGTTCGGCCAGGAGGGCGTAGTATTCGCAGAAGTCGATGGCTTCGCTCGTGTCCGCCTCGGCCTCGGCCCAACTCTTGCCGGCTTCGAGCACCAGCCATGCGTTGAACTCGAACTTGCGCCAGCGCAGAAGGCTGGCGCACCTGCGGGCGAGGGCGATGCGGCTCTCCCAGCTTGTGGCGGCCCAGGTGGGGAAGTAGGCGTCCGCGCTTTGGATGGCGCGTCCGGCGAGCCCGGCGGTGGCCCGGTGGAACCGGCCGACGACTTCATTCGGGTTGGATGGATTGATCGACGCCAGCAGCGAACCAGTGCGGTGGCGTTCCGAGCCGATGCGGATCTCGTGATCACGCCCGAAGCTCGCCCGAGCGTGCTCGAGCGCGGAACGCATCGCGCGGGCGTTGCCGGGTTTGGAGAAATCCGCGTAGGGCTCGTTACGAAAATCGGCGAGAGGTTTGTAGGGCATCAGCCCTCAACCATCTTCTTTCCGCGCTCAAAATACTCTGCAGCCTCGTCGGCCATCTTGCGGCCGCGCTCGTACAATTCCTTGCCGCGGTCGATCAGGTCCTGACCGGATTCGACGAGCGACTCCTTGCCCCTGACAGCCGCGCGGCCGATGCGGCGGCGGGTGACTCTTCCGCTCGAAGGAGCGTAGAGGAGCGCAATTGTCGCGCCAACGGCGACTCCGGCCACAAACCAGAGCGCCTTGCCGCCGCTCTCTTCCGAATAAGTCATAGGATTCCAGGCCTCCATGCGCTATTCTATCGCTACAATGACTCAACCCGATTCCGGTCTTGTGCCGCTGACCCAGGATGGGCTCGAACTGGAGCTTGATGAGATGGAGTCGATCAACCTGAAGACGTTGCTTGAGGCCAACGGGATTCCTGTGGTGATGAGCGGCGCGAGTCAGATGCCCAACCTGCCGTACGAACTGCTGGTCCCCGTGGAACAGTTGGAGCGGGCGCTGGCTGTGATCCGGGAAGCGCAGGCGGCGGGGCCGGCGGCCGCGGAAGAGGCCGCCTCGCTCCCTCCTGAGCCTCCCTCAGAGAGCTGAGTCGGAGTGGCTTTCGAAACTCAGCCAAACGCCGTTGGTGCGAACGGTGATCGTGCCGCGGAGGTCGGTCCGCAAGGGGATGGCGCGCCGCGCCCGTAGAGCTTCGAGCGTTTCCGGGTGCGGGAAACCGAAGGAGTTCCTCCAACCGGCGCTGATGAGAGCCACGGCCGGACGGGTGGCGTCCAGCATCGGCTCGGAGAGAGCCGACTTCGCGCCGTGGTGGGGCATTTTCAGGACGTCGACACGCTCCAGCAATCCGTCGCCGGCGAGGCGATCGGCGGCGCCCTTCTCGATGTCGCCGGTCAGCAGGATGGAGCGGCGCCGGAAGCGCAATAGCAAGACGAGCGAGTCGTTGTTGGACGGTTTGCCGCGCCAGCGCTGCTCCGGCGAAGGGGCTAAAGCCCGGACCCTCACTTCGCCCCAACTCCATTGGCTGCCTTCTTCGGCGGAGTGGATTGTGGCGCCGGTTCGATGGAGTTCCTGGGCGAGACGCCTCCAGGCCGGGTGGTTGGGGGTGTAGCTGGTGCGAAATCGCGCGGGGCGGAAGCTGCGGATGAGATAGGGCGCGCCGCCGGCGTGGTCTTCATGAAGGTGAGTGATCACCATCTCCTCGAGCCGCCTGATTCCGCGCTGCCGCAGATAGGGCGCAATCAGATCCTGCCCGGCGTCGAATCGCCCGGTCTGGCCGGGCCTGCCGGGCGTGCCGCCAGCGTCCACCAAAACGAAACCGCCTTGTGGCAGGCCGAGGAGAAGGCACTCCGACTGGCCGGTATCCAGCAAGGTGACCTCCAGTTCTCCGAGAAGCTGGTCCGGAGCGAAGGGATGGATGATGATGAGGGCGGCCGAGGCGAGAGTGGCGGCAAGCGGTCCCGCCGCCCACCACCTTCCGAAGCGTAGTGCAATCATGGCGCTGAGCAGCGCCGAGGCGAACAGCAGCGCCAGCCATGTGGGCGGTGCGGGGATCGGCCACTCCGGTTCCCAGGCCGCAAACCATGCCGCCATGCGCTGCGCCAGGGCAATGAGCCAAACGGCCGCGCCCGCCAGTGGTTGGCTGTTGGACAGGAGCGCGGCGAAACCAACGGGAATGGCAAGCGACACGGCCGGAGTGACGACGATGTTAGCCAGCAAGCCGGTGAAGGAAACCTGGTTGAAGTAGATGGCCATCGGCAGCAGCAGGCCGAGCTGGACCGCGGCTGAGACGAGGAGAGTCTGTCCCGCCCATGCGGCCGCGGAGAGAAGGGCGCGAATTGATGAGTTCCAGGTCTTTGGACTGCCGCCGAAGGCAAGCGAGAGAGTGCCTGCCAGCAGAGCGGCCTCCACATGCCATGGCTTGGCCAGTTTCGGCGCCCGGCTTCCTGTCTCGGTCTGGCATTGGGCCAGGAGCCCGATGGCGGCGACGGCCAGAAACGAGAGCTGGAAACTTGCCTCGAATAGTTGCCCTGGGTCAAAGGCGAGAAAGACGATGGCGACGGCGGCAAGGATGTTGAGAAGCCGCGGCGTTCGATAGACCCAGAGCGCGCAGGCGGTCAGGGTCATGGCCGCCGCGGCGCGAATGGCAGGAGTCGCTCCTCCGGCGACGATGCTGTATATCCAGGCGAGAGCCGCGGCGAAGAGAATCGAAGCACGCGCACCCCACCCGAAGCGTTTTCGCCAGAGCAGGAAAACTCCGCAAATCACGGTGATGTGCCCGCCGGAGATGACCAGTGCGTGGTAGGTGCCGGTACGGCGGAAGTCTTCGACCCACGACCTCTTCAGCGCGCTGCCGTCGCCGAGGAGGAGGGCGCGCAGCAGGGCCTCCTGCTGGCTGCTGGCTCCAAAGATGGCGGTTGCGCGGGCTGCTGCGGCGTCGCGGATGAGATGGACGGCGCGGCTCAGCGCGCCCCCGCAGGCGGCGGGCTCGACCTGCCAACGCCCTTTGGACCCCATCGCGGCCTGCCAACGGACGCCCCGCCGGGACAGGAACGACTCTCTGTCGAAGGCGCCCTCGACGCCGAAGTTGCGCACCGGCTTCAGGTCCACTTCGCCTCGAACCAGATCCCCGTAGCGCGGTCTTCCGGCGGAAGCCGGGGCGCTCACCTGAACGCCGCCGATTCCCTCGGAGCGAAGGGTGAGCCGCATCCGGCCTTCGGCGGTTTGCGCGGCTTCGACGACGCATCCCGCCAGCGTCATGCGGCCCTGTGAGGCGGCTGGGGCGTCTGCGGTTGGCGCCCGCACCGCCATGTTTGCGGCTCCCGCGAGGAAAATCGCGATTGAACCGCAGACGGAATAAACCCATTGAATCCGTTGGGCCCGGCCGAAGAGTGCGAGCAGGAGGAACCCCGCCGCCACAGCCGCAGCCGATCCTCCCGTAATCCACTCCGCGCGTGCGAAGGCCACCCCCGCAGAAAACAGGCAAGCCGGAACGAGAAGAGGATCCCGCATCTGAGAACTTACTCCCAGATAGTGCCGGTTACCTTGGAAAGCTCTCAGCGCGCCGTAAGCCAGTCAAGCCGCCGAAGAAGGCCCGCGTTCCAGCGAGGCGAGTCGTGGCGAAAGCGCCAAGCGATCCTAATCCTCGCTCCAGGCGTCGAGGATGCCGAGGCGAAGGAACTCGGCTTTGGCGCGGCGGGTGATATCGGTTTTCATCGCGGGTTCGTAGCGGTGGTCGTAGACATAACCCTTGATGCGCAGAATCATGTACGGGGCTTCGGAAAAAGCGTCCTCCAGCGAGATGGCGGTCCGCTGCTTGAGGCAGAGAAAGGGGCAGGAGAAGAGCGCGTCCCGGCCGATGCGCAGAGCCAGATCGGGATCGACGGTGGCAGGCAGGTAGACCGGCGTGACGACGAGACATTCAGGGATCCCTGCGTTGGCGTTCTGAGCTTTGCTGTCGAGGACCTTGGAATTGGGGACGGTGACGAGCGTATCGTCGGGCGTCATGATCTTGGTGCTGCGCAGGCCGATATGCTGGATCTCGCCGTAGACTCCGTCGAGTTCGACGCGGTCGCCCATCTGGTAAGGCCGGTCGGCGACGATGACGAAGCCGCCGATGAGGTTCTTGATGAGATCCTGCATTCCGAGGCCGATGGCGATGGCGGCGGAACCGAGCGCGGCCATGAAGGCGTCGCGGCTCGGCGCGATGGTCTCGATGGCGAACATGAAGGCGCCGAACCACACCGAGATCCGGATCAGCGGCTCGAGCATGCGCAGGAGGAAGCGCATTCGCGGGCGGGTTTGCGCGAGAGCGTCAAAAAAACGCTGCAGGTACTTGAGCAGAAGCCAGACGGCGGAGAAGACACCGGCGATCAGGAGGATCTTGCCTGGAGTGACTTGTGAGAGCAGCGATGTGCCGGATGGCATGATGAGATCTCCCGGTTCAAATCAAATTGACGCTTTGCAGGACTTCGGCGACGAAGCGCGACGCCTCCGGCTCGACGCGAAGGCCAGGGTGATCGGGGTCAGGTTCGAGAAGGCCGATGGCGGAGAGCCGCTGCATCCTGAGGCGCGAGGTGGATTCTGGTTCGGCGAGGACGACGGCGAGTTCGGCGGGGGTCAAGGAGCCGTGCTGCAGGACGGAGAGCAGCGTAAAGTGATCCTGCTGGGAGAGCTGTTTGCGGAGCGGATCGAGGCTCGGAGAGAGAGGCTGGCGCATGTAGATGGTTCCGCCCTCTGCGCGCTCGACGGAGGCCTGCCAGAGCTGGAACGCGGAACGGAAATTGCCTCCCGACTCGGCATAGAGAGAGTCGAAGAAGGCCTTTTGGGGGTCGGTGCGAAGACCCAGCCGCGCGCGAAGGCCGGACTCGGCGGGCGGAGCGAAGACGAGCTTCATGCCGGAGAGGTTATGGCGCTGAAGGATGGCGCGAACAAGGTCCTCCCGCCAGACGCTCATGGAGTTGACGACATGCGAGAACTGACGGTCGACGTCCAGGGCGGCCTTCAGCAATTCCGCGCTGCGGATGTTGAGGACGAGGATCCACAGGGTGGTGGAGACCGAGAGGTCGACGATCTCCAGGAGCCGGCGGATGGCGTCGAAGCCGCCGATGGTCTTCAGGAAGCAGCGCTCCACTTCCTCGATGATGACGACCCGGCGGGCGTTTGAAAGGAAATCGAGAAGAGACGTTCCCGCGGGCGCATGCAGCAGGCCGGCGAGGCGCTCTTCGACGCCGGATGGAGTAAGAATGCGTTCCCTGAACTGGCCGCGAAGGACAGTCTCGCCAGCGAAGACTGACGGGATGGCGCAGTTCAGCAGGCTGGTCTTTCCGCTGCCGCGGGCGCCGACGAGGACGCAGGCGGAGCGTCTGCCATTGCGCCACGCGTTGAGCGCCTGGCGGAATCCGTCGAGCTCCTCCTCGCGGCCGATGAGAAATCTTGGATCATCGACAGGGGCGAGGCGGAAGAGCCGGCGGTAGAGCGCGGGCAGCGCCTGAGGAGCGCTGGCGAGGCGGAGAGCCTCTCTGAAATCGGTGCGAACGGCCACCGGCGGCACGGGAGTGCGGGCCGGGGTCTTCCAGCCGATTTTGACAAGGAAGGAGTCGTAAGAAGCAAAAACGAGGCGGCCCAGGGCGATTGCGGCGGACTCGGCCTGGCCGGCTGCTCCGGCGCCGCTCTCGCGCAGCCATGCCTGGAGGCGCCGCTGAAAGCGGAAACCGGCCCGTTGGATGGGGCCTGCGCTCGCCTCCCGCGCCGCTTGCAAAACGCCATCGACAATGGCGCGGGTAAAAGACTTTGCAAGACCGGTAGGGCCTTGCACACTCGCTTGTTCGCGTTCACGCAGCCGCTCACGAACGTTGGCGACCGCCTCGCTCAGCAAATCCGTCCCGGAGGCGGCGGAAGCCTCGGAAGCATAAGCCACAGTTTCGCTGGCGCGTTTGATCTCCCGGGCGATGGCGAGGTGTCCTTCCGTCACTTCGAGAAACGACGCGCGGAAGCCGGCGGCGGCCGCTCGCCGGAGCGCGGCGCGAAGTTCTTCCGCGGGGGCGATGAGGTCGGAGCGATGGAAGATGGATGGGATTGGCGATCGAGGTAAAAAGCGCTCGACGGTAGAGGGGAGCGCCTCAGGAAGAAACCGGTTGGCGGAGGACCACCAGCGTTCGACCCACTCCTCGGCGGAGGCGATGCGGGCATTCATCTCCGGCGGGTCGAACGGCCCGCCCCGCCAGTCATCGAGATAGGCGGCTTGGGCGCGGAGAGCGGTGAGCAAGTCCATGCGCTCCCGATCGATTTCTTTCGTCATCCGCCCGGCGAGGCGGAGCAACTCAACGCCGGCGCGGGCGAGGCCGCCGGCGTGGCTGAGGGTGGAGGCGACGGAGCGCTGCCGGCGCCACCAGAACGCGAGATGGCGGTCGTGCCGCGCGGCGTGAGAGGCGGAGAGGCCGGGATCGAGAGTGGCGGCCGATTTCGCCCACTCCTCATAGCGGCTGAGCACCGCCGCGCCTCTCCGGTCGAGTTTCTCCGCCGATTCGCGCCAGCGCAGCCAGGCGGCTTCGGCCCCGGTTTGATCGTGGGAGAGCCAGATGCGGAAGAGGGCGGGCAGGGAGGCCAGGGCCTGGGCCATCACAGCCTGGAGTTCGCCGTCGATCCTCGCGCGGCGCACGGCGAGGGCCGGATCGCCGAAGTCTTCGATGGCCTCCAGGGCGCGGCGCATGGGGCGTTCGCGATCGTAGGCCTCGACGGCCTCGCCGATGAGGACCCGGCATGCTTGGCCGAACAGATCAGCGGCCGCGGCGGGAGACTCCGCTGCGAGGACCTCCGTGATCTTTGGGCTTGTTTCATGGAAGGCGGGGGCGCTCCGCAGGAGGCGTGAAACGCAAGCCCAGGCTTCATGCTGTTCGCTGACGAACCTCTCTATTCGTGAGGTTGAAGCTTCAGGACCCTCGCTCATGTAGTCATCCTCTCAGAAACTCCAACTGATCTCCATGCCGGGGCGAGGAGTGCGTTGATCCAGGCCGCGGATTCAGGCGGCGCGCCCTGCGTCCCGGCGCCCACCGGGAACTCCAGCATGGACGCCCGGAGCCGCCGACGCACAGGTCCCCGCTG
>CAYWST010000106.1:0-14881 GCA_964461075.1 uncultured Solibacteraceae bacterium
CCGTGTTCGATGACGATTGCATAGCGCTTCTTCACTTGAGCCCTGCCTTCTTGAGCATTGATTATATCGCTCAGATCAAGTAGTTCCGGTCCAGACTGCGGTACTGGACGGCTTCGGCAATGTGTTTGGCTTTGATTTGGGCTTCGCCGCCGAGGTCGGCGACGGTGCGGGCGACCTTGAGGATACGGTCGTGGGCGCGGGCGGAGAAGCCGAGGCGGCGGACGGCCATTTCGAGGGTGCGTTCGCCGGATTCGTCCAGGGCGCAGACGTCGCGGATGGCCGAGGGCGGGAGGGTGGCGTTGATCCAGCCTCAGCCGAGAGATGGCTAACCGTCCGACTGCGCTATGGATTCCAGATGTCTCGCCAGATCAGCTTCAACGCGGCTCTTTCCGCCGATGCTGTCGTCGTAGAAAACGACCCTGTAGCTTCTGATGTCGAATGGTAACGTACCGTTTCGCTGCGCCAGGAGCACTGTGGGCTTGCCAAGAGCGTGGGCATATCCCAGTTCGTAGAAGACGTTTGGGTTCGCTGGAGTGATCTCTGCGATGAGGATGTCGGCCTGAGCGATTTCCCGTTGCATGTCTTGAAATATCACCCCCGGCCCCGGTTTCTCGTCGATCTTGACCACTTCGTAGAATTTAGCAGCCTGCGGTTTGATGACTTCCCGGTAGAAGGTGTCGTATGGTTCTCTGTACTCCATGGCAACAAACGCCTTTGGCTTATCAGCGTCGAGCTTGAAACGTGAAAACTCGACCTTGTGCGACCCCGCGGCGATCAGCCCTGTCTGCTTCCCCTCGATCGGACGAGGGAGGAGCAATTCGATGACTTGTACCCCATCGACTTCCACCCGTAGTTCTTGTCCTCTGATTGAAACGGCCAAGTGATAATCCCGCTCCGCTGCAAGCGAGTCTCTCGGGCCTGCGAACTTGAGGGGATTCCAGCCGAACCCAGGCACGAACTCACTCACGCAGTAAGCAGCCTGGGCCGCTCCAAGTTGAACTTGAACATAGTATCGATCCTGGGAGCGGTATCCGAACACCATTCCGCCCGCGAAGTGATCCGGCTGCACCTTGCTAAATCGGACAACTACTTCACAGCGACCACTTTTCAGGTGCAGGTTGTTTATGACGAGTCCAATAGGAAACAGCTCTCCGTGAGCAGCGAACCGCTCATCACCTCCGAGGAATGAGATCGAGTGTTCTTCAATCTGCCATTTGCCCAGGATCGGAGCCCAGCTCGTTCCAGCGGGTGCGGCAGCATGCTGGTCCCGCGCGCCGTTCTGTTTCATCTGTTGATAAGCTCCTTTCTTTCATTCTAGGTCCAGTAGTTCCGGTCCAGGCTGCGGTACTGGACGGCTTCGGCGATGTGTTTGGCTTTGATGTGGGCTTCGCCGCCGAGGTCGGCGACGGTGCGGGCCACCTTGAGGATGCGGTCGTGGGCGCGGGCGGAGAAGCCGAGGCGGCGGACGGCCATTTCGAGGGTGCGTTCGCCGGATTCGTCCAGGGCGCAGACGTCGCGGATGGCCGAGGGCGGGAGGGCGGCGTTGATCCAGCCTCTTGCGGTCTGGCGTGACCGGGCGGCGAGGACGCGTTCGCGCATCTGGGCCGAGGAGGCGGGTTCGCCGCGGGAGCGCAGCTCATTCAAGGGGACCGCGGGGACGTCGACGTGCAGGTCGATGCGGTCCAGCAGCGGGCCGCTGATCTTGCCGAGATACTGCTGGATCTGCGCGCCGGTGCAGCGGCACTGGCGCGCCGGGTCGCCGTGGTAGCCGCATCGGCAGGGGTTCATCGCAGCGACGAGCATGATGTCAGCCGGGAAGACGCAGGTGCCTTGAGCGCGGGCGATGGTCACCGCGCGCTCTTCGAGGGGCTGCCGCAGCAATTCGAGGACGTTGCGGGCGAATTCCGGCAGTTCATCGAGAAAGAGGACGCCTTTGTGTGCGAGGCTGACCTCCCCTGGACGGGGGATACCGGCGCCGCCGCCGAGCAGGCCGGCGTCGGAGATGGTGTGGTGGGGCGCGCGAAACGGTCTTTGGCGGACGAGTCCGGAGCCCGGGGCGAGGACGCCGGCGACGCTGTGGATGCGAGTCGCCTCCAGCGCCTCGTCCTGCGACAGGGGCGGCAGAATGCCCGGCATCCTGCGGGCGAGCATCGTCTTGCCAGAGCCGGGCGGACCGATCAGGAGAATGTTATGCGAGCCTGCGGCGGCGATCTCCAGGGCGCGCTTGGCGGCCATCTGGCCCTTGACTTCAGCGAAATCCGGGATGTGCACGGCCTCCTCGCCCGCCGCGGCGGCCGGCCGGGCACGGGGCTGCGAGGAGGGATCGGCCATGGCGGCCACAGCTTCCCGGAGGTGCGAGACTCCGACGACGCGCACGCCCTCGAAGACGGCGGCTTCCGGAGCGTTTTCCCGCGGGACGATCAACTGCGTCACGCCGGCTCCGGCGGCGCAGGCGGCGACGGAGAGCACTCCGCGGACGGGACGCACTCCGCCGTCCAGAGAGAGCTCGCCGACCATCCAGGAGCCGTCCCGCGCCGGCAACGAGCCCATCGCGCCGAGAATGGCGAGCGCCATCGGCAGGTCGAAGCCGGCGCCTTCCTTCCTCACGTTGGCGGGCGCGAGGTTGATGGTTACCGGCTTGGAAGGGTAGCCGAAACCCGAGTTGGCCAGCGCCGATTTGATTCGCTCACGGCTCTCGCGAACGGCGGTATCGGGCATCCCCACCATGGTGAAATCGCGGGAAGAGCCCGAGGTGGCGAGGTCGACCTCCACGTCGATGGGATGAGCTTCAATTCCGTAGATGACGGCGCTGCGGGTTCGAAAGAGCGGCATGTCGGCGCGCGGGGCGTTCCTCAAGATGGAAGTGCCGCGAACGCGGGCGTCCTCTCACTCTCTTTTCTATTCCTTCGCTGCGACCTTGAAACGGGAGACGGCTTCGGCGTCCGCGCCGCCCACCTTGTCTTTTGCCTTGATGGCGAGGACGTATTCTCCTGGGGTAACGCCGGCGGTGATATCGAGCGTGACACCGCCGTTCAGCACGCGCCGGGGATAGAAAGGCTCGGCGCTGTCAGATGCCGCCTCGGGCCGCGAGTACAGCACCTTGCCTTCGGGCGTGCGGATCTCGAGCCCGTAGGTGACCTCGAACCGGTTCTTTTCGCCCAACTTGAAGCCGGCCATCTGGAAACGAGCCCAGAGCGCGGAGCCGGGCCGGTAGACCGCCTCGCTCATGGGCGTCATGGCGGCTTCGCTTTCGTAGAAGCCGAGATCGAGCAAGCTGAAGGCGGCGACCTTGGGCAGCGGTTTGCCTTGAATCCGGAACTCGACTTCCTTTTCTGCGGTCGACTTCCCATATTCGTCGTTGGCGACAAGCTTCAGTTTCCCGACGCCGGGCGGAATCTGCGGGGGCAGAGCGATGGTCTGCTGAATCTTGGGCAGCCAGTCCTTATCATTGACGTTCAGCTCTTCGCGGACCGCGCCGTTCATCAGGGGAACGAGGAGCAGCCCGTCCGGATCGGTGGCGATAATCTGCCAGCGGACCTCAACGCGGTCCTTCAAGGGCTTGAAGCCGGAGACCTTGAAGCTGAGGTGGAGAAGCTCGCCGCCATAATACGCGTAACCAGAAGGGATTGCGGGGGCGTCCTCCTGCCGGTGGTGGAGGATGGGGTTGACGATGGCGAGCTGCGCCGTGGCAGGGGCGGCTGTCCAGATCGCGAGCGCAGAAACCGCCAGAATCCTACTGGCTGGCCGACGCGGGCACAGGCGCGGTTGAGGGAGCTGCATTCTCATCGGGAACCTCGACGAGCGCGGTGAGTTCCTTTTCGATGTCGCCTCCGCTTGAAATCCGGATCTTGTAGGGGCCCTTGTCGGGCGGCACATCGAAGAGAACCTGTCCGCCCTCGCTTCCATTGGCCGGAATGTTGCGGAAGAGTCCCAGCCAATTGGCCAGACCCTCCCCGTTATCGAGTTCAAGGTGCTGCTCGCCGGAGCCGTCGACGGCCGAAAGCAGCGGCATCGTGGATTCCTCGCTCTTCTTGTTTGTGACCGAGACGGTGACGATGAGGAATCGGCCCTTGGGAACGCGCGGCCCGCGCTCTCCGTCGAGCGAGCTTTGCCACTCGGTTGCGCCGATGCTATAGGACAGAGGGCCGAGTTCAACCGTGGAGCCGGCCGGATAGGTCTTCTCCGGAGGCACGGACTTTCCGCATCCGGCGAAGAGGATAGCGAGGAGAGCGGCAACGTATCGCCAACTTGGATGAAATTTTCTTGCCATACTGCGAGCCGTTCGAGAATCCAATGTAATAATACGCTACACGAATCATGAAATGGGTGCAAATGAGACGAACGTATCGAATTGCGCTGGCGGCCGCCGTTGTTCTGGTTTCGGCCGCGGTCTACGCTCAGCCCGGGTCAAGGCACCCGGTGAGCGGGCGGCGGATCGCGCCGGTGATGGGGGTGGGTGGCGCTCCATGGCTCGAACGGGCCGAACGGGAGGCCGAGGAGAGCCCGAAGACCGCCGTGCGCATGATGGAACTGAAGCCGGGAATGTCGGTCGCGGATTTTGGCGCGGGATCAGGGTACTACACGGAACTGCTGGCGCGCGCGGTCGGGCGGACCGGCAAGGTCTTCGCCACAGACATCCAGCCGGGCATGATCGAGCTGCTCAAGCGGCGGATTCGGGATCGCAAGCTGACTCAAGTGGAGGCGATCCTGGCGACAACCGAATCCTCCGGACTGCCGGACGGCTGCTGCGACGTGATTCTGATGGTGGACGTTTACCATGAGCTCTCGCAGCCGCAGCAGGCGCTCAGACAGTTAAAGGGCGCTCTGAAGCCGGGTGGACGGCTCATTCTGGTCGAGTTTAGGAAGGAAGACCCGAACGTACCGATCCGTGAGGAGCACAAGATGTCAATTGCTGAAGCGCGGATGGAGTTGGAGGCGGAAGGCTTCCGGTTGGATGGGGCGTTGCCCGGGTTGCCTTGGCAGCATATGCTGGTGTTTCGGGACGCCGGGACCGGCGTCGCGTCCAGGTGAGGGGTCAAACTGGGTGAAAGGCAGTATCTTCCCGTCCGAGTTCCGCGAACTGATCGACGAATCAAGCGGCCTCTCGCTGTGGCAGATGACTTCGGCGGGCGCCATCAACCACGCTACCTATTTCCTGCAGCCATCGATTACGCCGGACGGCCGCCGGCTGATTTTCTCGAGCAACCGGGGCGGCGCGATGCAGATATATTCGGTGGAGGATTTCCCATCCGGCCCCATCCGGCAATGGACCGATGATGCGCCCATCCACTCGTTCTCGCCGCTGATTCACCCTTCCGGGGAAAGAGTCTTCTTCGTGCGAGGGGGCGCCGTTTACGAAATCGAACCGGAGTCGCTGCGGGAGCGGCTGATTGCGGAGTTCACAGGCGGGCAACTGGGCGAGCTGTCGCTGAGCGCTTGCGGGCAGTGGTTGACGGCGGCGATCAAGCGGGGCTCGCAGCCAGGTATCGCGGTGGGGCGCATCGATGGCGGCGGCTGGCATGTCATCCCTTTTCCTCGAACGGTGATTCATCCGCAGTTCCACCCGGCCGATGCGGAATGGGTCGAGTTTGCGGGCGATCCGGCGCCGCGGATGCACCGGGTCCGGAGAGACGGCAGCGGCCTTGAATGTCTGTACGAACACGGCAACGACGAGTTCGTCGTGCATGAGACTTTTCTCGGGCGGACCGGAGACCTGGTTTATACCGTCTGGCCGCATGCGCTCTGGACGCTGAGCTGGACGACGGGAGAACGCCGCCGGATTTGCGATTTCAACGCCTGGCACATCACGCCAAACCGGGCGGGTACGCTTGTGCTCTGCGACACCAACCATCCGGACCGCGGCCTGCACCTGATCGAGACGGGGACGGGCCGAATCACGCCGGTGTGCGCGAGCGCGTCGTCCAATGGCGGCTCGCAGTGGAAGAAGTCGTGCTACGCTCTGGCGGAGGACTTCGCAGCGGCGCGCAGCGACGCACCTCGGCGCCTGAGCTGGATGGAGGCCGGAACCGACACGGTGTACGGACCGCAATGGACGCATCCGCATCCGTCCTTCTCGCCCGACGAGCGGATGGCGGTGTTTACGAGCGACCGTTCCGGGTTCCCGCAGGTTTACGCTGTCGCGCTGCCGGAAGCGGCTCTGTCAAACTAGCTCTGTCACACTCATCGAAGATGGATCCCGTCACACACGCTCTTGCGGGCGCATTGCTCAGCAGGGCCGGGCTTCACCGGCTGGCGCCCCGCATGACACCGCTGGCGGTGGCCGCTTCCGTGTGGCCCGACATCGATATCGCCGCCATGCTGCTGAGCGACACGCTGTCCCTGGAAGCGCACAGAGGCTGGACGCACGCCCTGATCCTGCAGCCGCTGCAGGCGGCGCTGCTGGTCCTTCCATGGTGGTTGTGGGCGGGCCGAAAGACGCCGTCAGGCGGCCGTGGCGCCTTGGGGGCGTTTTTTGCCGCCTGGTTCTGCCTGACGCTGCACGTCTTTTTCGATGCCTGGAACGCATACGGCGTGCGGCCGTTTATTCCGTTTTCGCGGGAGTGGGTCCGCTTCGATTGGGTGCATCGATTCGACCTGTGGATCTGGGCGATCCTTCTCCTTGGACTGCTGGCGCCGATGCTGGCGCGGCTGGTGGATAGCGAGATCGGCGCGCGGAGGAGCAGCGGCGCGGGCGCCGCATGGTTCGCGCTCGCGCTGTTGGCCGGCTATGTCTCGGGGAGATCGATCCTTCACGATCGGGCCGCAGCAGCCGTCAATGCGAGGATGATCGAGGGAGAGACTCCACGGCAGGTGCTGATGGTTCCCGGTCCGGTGAATCCGCTGAGTTGGACGGGTGTCGTCGAAACCGCCTCTTCATGGCATGTGCTTGAGGTTCCTCTTGCCGGCGAGTTCGATCCGGACAACGCGCAGACTTTTCACAAGCCGGAATCGGATGAGATCGTTCGACTCGTCCGGCAGACGCGGACCGGCCGGGTGTTTCTGGATTTCTCCAAGGCGACCGCGTGGCGCATCCTGCCGGGTTCAAAGGCGGACGGGAGCCGGGAAGTGCGAGCCACCGATCTGCGGTTCAGCACGCCTTCACTCGGCGGTTTTTCTGCGGAGTGGATTCTCGATTCGGACGGGCGGATCGTGTCGGAGACGTTTGATTTCCAATTGAAGCCGCCGGCACAATGAGTGAGGTTCGACGATGAAGTCATACGGCCTCTGGATCAACGGCAAGGAGCGCTCCACGGGCAGCCGAGCCGTGATCCGCGTTCCTTATGATGGAGAGCCGTTCGCTGAGGTGTCGCTGGCGGGGGCGCCGGAGTTGGAAGCGGCGGTTCAAGCGGCGTCGGCGGCGGCGCCGGTCATGCGCTCGATGTCGAGAGAAGACCGAAGCGCGATCCTGCGCCGCGCGCACGCCGCGCTGGCGGAGGCGAGGGAGGACTTCGCGCGGACGATCGCCTCGGAATCCGGCAAGCCGCTGCGGGAGGCGCGGGTGGAGGCCGATCGCGGCGCATCGACGCTGCTGTTCGCGAGCGAAGAAGCCCACCGGCTTGCGGGAGAGGTCGTGCCGATGGATGCGGCGCGCGGCGGCGAGGGGCGATGGGCGATAACGCTCCGGGAACCTCTGGGCGTGATCGCGGCCATCACGCCGTTCAACTTTCCGCTGAATCTCTCGCTGCACAAGATCGCGCCGGCCATCGCGGCCGGCAACAGCATCGTGCATAAGCCGGCGTCGGCCACTCCAGTGAGCGCCTTGAAACTGGCGCAATTGCTCTCCGCCTGCGGGCTTCCCGATGGCGCGCTGAACGTCGTGCCGGGACCGGGATCGGTGGCGGGCGACTTCCTGGTCACCCATCCGGCGGTCCGCATGATCACGTTCACCGGAAGCGCCGATGTGGGGCTGGCGCTGCGCGCCCGCGCCGGCATGAAGCGCGTCACGCTCGAACTGGGCAACAACTCGTCGCTCATCGTCGCGGCGAGCGCCCGTCTCGAGGACGCGGTGGCGCGGGCCGTGCCGGGCAGTTACGCCAACTCCGGGCAGGTCTGCATTTCCGTGCAGAGGATCTTCGTGGACCGGCGCGTGTTTCCCGATTTCGTCGAGCGATTCTCGGCGGCGGCGCGCTCGCTCGTGGCGGGCCATCCGCTGCGCGAGGAGACCGCGGTCAGCAGCCTGATTCAGGAGTCCGAGGCGGAAAGGATCACCGGCTGGATCGAGGAAGCGCGCTCGCTGGGCGCTTCGCTGATCTGCGGCGGGGAACGCAGCGGCGCGGCGGTGGCGCCGGCGGTTCTTGCCGGGGTGCCTCCGGAAGCGAAGCTGAGCCGGTTGGAGGCCTTCGGACCGGTGGCGGGGCTGAATCCGGTGGACACTTTGGAGGAGGCCGTGGCGATGGTGAACTCAAGCGACTTCGGCCTGCAGGCGGCCATCTTCACGAACGATCTCGAACAGGCTTTCAGCGCCGCCCGGCAGGTCCATGTCGGCGGATTCCTGATCAACGACGTGCCGCAGTTCCGGCTCGACCACATGCCCTATGGGGGCGTGAAAATGAGCGGAACGGGCCGCGAAGGTCCGCGGTACGCCGTCGAGGAGATGACGGAGCTGAAGCTGGTCTCCTGGCGCGCGTGAAAGCGCCGCCGGACTTTCTTCTAACATGGAGCGTCGTGGCTGAAAGAGTCGAAACCGCCAGCGGGACCGAACGCGCATCGATGGCGTGGTGGAGCGTTCTCGCGCTGATCGCCGCCGCGGGGACATGGCTGCGGCTTTGGGGCGTCGGGCGCAAGTGGCTGTGGTGGGACGAACTTCTTTCGGCGAACTTCGCCTACGGCGAGTGGTACACCGTCATCACCGAGGCGCTGAGATTTGACCCGCACCCTCCGGTCTATTACCTTCAGCTTCATCTGTGGATGGCTCTCGGCGGCACATCGGATCTCTGGCTGATGCTCAACCCCGTCGCCTGGAGCGCGGCCGGCGTCATCAGCACCGGTTGGGTGGCCCGCCGGCTGTTCGGCGGAAGCGCGGGCTGGTTCGCCGCGGCGCTCTACGCGGTGATGGCCGCGCCGGTCTATCTTGCCGTTCAGGTCCGCATGTACTCCATGATTCCGGCGCTGGCGGTCTGGTGCTTCTGGCTGCACCGGCAATCGGCGCGCGGGGAGTGCGGCTGGCGGACCGCCGCCGGGGCGTGCATTCTGGAAGCCGCCATCGCCTATTCCCACGGCACCGGGATGTTGATGCTGGCCGGACTTTATGCGTACGGTCTTTGGGAATCGGTCCGGTCGGGGCGGCTGAATCTCTGGATGAGATGGCGCCTGCTCAGCGTTCTGCTCGTAGCTCCAAGTCTGCTGCTTGCGCTCCTTAAATGGACCTCGGTCGGCCACCCTATCCGGCCTGATTTTGCCGAGATTGGCCGAGCGTTACTCTGGATGCTCCTGAACCCATCGGTCCATTCACGCATTCCTCCCGGAGAGACGCAGTGGATCGCACTGGGGTGGGCGGCGTGGCTGCTCTGGGCGTGGCTGGCGGCGTCAAGCGGGGCTTCGCGGGTGTTGGCTCTGTGCTGTGTCGTCTTTCCAATTGCCGTTCAGGCTGCTGTCAGTGTCTGGATACGTCCCGTGTGGTACCCCCGCAATCTCAGCGTGGTGTTCCCCTTTTTCTGTCTGGCAGCAGCCGGGGGATTCGGTCTGGGGCGCCGGGCGCAAGTGATTGCGGGTTGTGCGCTGGCGCCGATCCTGGCGGGCGGTACGGTCACGCAGCAGTTGGCGGCGAGAAAAGGCGACGACTTCAAGCCTGCCGCCCAATTGACCCGCAGGCTCACCCGGCCCGGCGATCTCGTCGTCTTCTACGGCCACACCTACGATTGGTTCTGCTTCTCTTGGTATCACCGGGGTCCAGACTGGGGCGATCCTCTTGCGGACTATTCCTCGGGTCGAGCCACTCCGCGCCTGCGCCGCTGGCTCGACTTGACGGGGACTCACGGCCTGATGTTTCACGGCGAAGTCCGCGAGTGGTGGTCAGACGGGGCGCGAGTGGTGACCGAGTACACCGCTCCGCCGGATTGGAGCGGCGCCGGGAGAGTCATCCGCGTGATATCCGCTCCGCGTTGGTCGATGCTTCGCAACCGGACTCTGCCTCCCGTTGCGGGCCGCGCGCTGGTCCACGCGGAATCCGGGCCCCGCGGCCAGGTAAAGATTGAAGTCTGGCAGTAGGCTTCCGATACCATGGTTCCGGAATGAGAACCATTCGACGACGTGAGTTTCTCGCCGGTTCCGGCGCTGCCGCCCTCGCCGGAGTGGAGCGTGGACTCCCCACGCTTTCGCTGTGGTATACGCAGCCGGCGGAGAAATGGGTGGAGGCGCTGCCGGTCGGCAACGGCAGGCTGGCCGCCATGGTCTTCGGCGGGAGCGTGCGAGAACGGATTCAACTCAACGAAGAGTCCGTCTGGGCCGGCAAGCTGCGAAGCCACGACAACCCGTCGGCGCTCGGTAATCTCGCCGATGTCCGCCGCCTGCTGTTCGAGGGCAGGGAATTGGAAGCCACGGCGCTGGCCTCCAAGACCATGATGGGAACGCCGGAGAGGATCGAAAGCTACCAGCCTCTGGCGGACCTGTTCATTGAATTCGACGCCTACGGAGAGGTCTCCGGATATCGCCGCTGGCTCGACCTCGACGAGGCCGTGGCGGTGACCGAGTTCACGGCCGGCGGCGCGGAGATCCGGCGGGAGGTTTTCGTCTCGGCCCCGGCGCAACTGCTCTGTATCCGCATGGCCGCGCTGCAGGGGACGTTCGGTCCGGTCCGTATCAGGCTGGCGCGCGCCGCGCACGCACGCACCGATCCCGATCCGGCAAATCCGCAGACGATCATCCTGCGCGGCCAGGTGAACGGCGACGGCGTTCAATTCGAGGCGAGAGCGGAGATGCGCGGCGACGCGGCGTCCGCGCCCGGCAAGCTGCTCGAAATCAGAGTCGCGGCCGCCACGAACTGGCGCGGTTCGCAGCCCGGCGCCGCCAACGCCAAAACCCTCGCCGCCGCCGCGCTGACCGCTTTCGACGACCTCAAGCGCCGCCACACCGCGGATCATCAGGTCTACTTCCGGCGCGTCTCGATTACGCTTCCCGAAGACCACGCCTCGGCTTCGCTGCCCACGGATCAGCGCCTGACGCGCGTCAAGCAGGGCGCCGCGGACGAATCGCTCGCCGCGCTCTACTTCCAGTACGGCCGCTACCTGCTGCTGAGCTCCTCGCGTCCGGGTTCGCTGCCGGCCAACCTTCAGGGCAAGTGGAACGATCAGATGAAGGCGCCCTGGAACTCGGACTATCACACCAACATCAACCTTCAGATGAACTACTGGCCCGCTGAACCTGCGGCGCTCAGCGAAATGCACACGCCGTTGATCGACTACATGGACATGCTCGCCGAATGGGGCGCGAAAACGGCCAAGGTCCACTACGGCGCCCGCGGATGGGTGGTCCATCACCTCGCCGACATCTTTGGCATGACTGCTCCGGCCGACGGCATCTGGGGCGTCTGGCCCATGGGCGGCGCGTGGCTCGCGCAGCATCCCTGGGAGCACTACCTGTTTACTGGAGACGTCGAGTTCCTGCGAAAGCGCGGCTGGCCGCTCATGCGCGGCGCGGCCCGATTCATCCTCGACTTTCTCGTGGAAGCGCCGCCCGGCACGCCCTGCGCCGGCAAGCTGGTTCCCTCACCGTCTCATTCGCCGGAGAACAAGTTCCGCAAGAAAGACGGAACCGAGGCCATGTTCACCTATGCCGCCACCATGGACCTCGAAATCATCCACAACCTGCTGTCGAACTGCATCGAAGCCTCGATAGTCCTGAAGACTGACGAACCGTTTCGCCGCGAATGCGAAGCCGCCCTCGCGCGCCTCGCTCCGCTTCAAATCAGTCCACGCACCGGCCGCCTCCAGGAGTGGATTGAAGACTACGACGAACCTGAACCGCAGCACCGCCATGTCTCGCACTTGTTCGCGCTGCATCCCGGCACGCAAATCGACCTGCGCAAGACCCCGGATCTCGCCGCCGCCGCCCGCAAGGTGCTCGAAGCCCGCGGCGACAAATCCACCGGCTGGTCCACCGCCTGGAAGATGAACTTCTGGGCGCGGCTGGAAGACGGCGAGCGCGCATACCGCCTCTGGCGTATGCTGATCGAAAACTGCACGCTGCCGAACCTGTTCGACACTCATCCGCCCTTTCAGATCGACGGCAACTTCGGCGGCACGGCGGGCATTGCGGAGATGCTGCTGCAGAGCCATGCGGGCGAACTCAACCTGCTCCCCGCGCTGCCCAAAGCCTGGCGCACCGGGAGCGTGAAAGGGCTCAAAGCGCGCGGGGCGTTCACGGTCGACATCGAGTGGGAGCGGGGAAACCTCAAGCATGCGCGGATCACGAGCCATCGCGGCAACCCGCTGCGGCTGCGGAGCGCGATTCCAGTTGCGGTCAAACTCAACGGCCGGACGTTGCCTGCGCGGGAGGAGTACCCGGCGCGCCCCAATTCCGTTTTCGAGGTGTCGCCGCGGCCGTAACCGCGGAGCTACCTTACTTCGTCCTTCTGCAGCCGCGCCCGGTCCAGATCCGGACCCAAACCCGGCTCCGTTGGCGTCTCGATCACCTCGTTCACCGGCCGCAGGATTCTCGTCCGGTAGGCCATTTTCCGTTCCGTCAGCCCGTCGTTGTACTCCACCATCGGGCACAACGAAACCGGCTGCGACGCCACGCACTGCACGTTGGTCATGAAGTTGTCGCAGTGCGGAATCACCTTCACGCCGCTATGCCTGCTCGCCATCTGCGCGATCCGGAGCCACTCTGAAATTCCTCCGCACCAGTCAGGATCGGACTGCACCCAGTCGATACACTTGCGCTCGAGCAGCCGTTGAATCTGAAAGCGCGTGAAGTGGTGCTCGCCCGCCGCGATCGTCAGCCCCGTTTCACCTCTGATCCGAACGTAGCCTTCGGTATCCTCGGGCGCGGTCGGCTCTTCGAGCCAGAAGAGCTTGTACTGAGCGATCTCCTTGCAGAGATCCACCACCCATTGCGGACCGATCTCGAACCGCATCGAGTGGTTGTCAAACATGAGAGTGGCCTCAGGCAATTCTTCGCGGATGGCGCGGACGAGCTCGATGTTCGCCTTGAGCCCTGCCTGCCCGTCCTTGGGGCCGAAAACGAAATACCACTTCTGCTTCTTCTGTCCCTTGTTCCATCGTTCGCGAGCCTGCCGTCGGGCCTCGGCGATGTCCCTGCCTTCGCCCACGCGCGAATAGACCTCCAGCGTCCGGCGATTCTGAACCCCGCCCGCCACGCGGTGGACCGGCCGGCCAATGATTTTGCCGCGTAGATCCCACAGCGCGTTATCCACCGCGCTCAGAGCCATGATTCTCAGTCCGGTCGGCGAGTGCCGGCCCCCGCGCGTCGTGCCTTCGATGTTTTGGCCCGTCAGCGGGTCCGCCCCCTTGGCATAGGCGCTCAGATCCTTGCCCGGATACAGCGCGCTCCACAGGCTCTCGAACTCCACTCGCCGGTCGAGCGCATCCTTGCCGAGCAGTTGCTCGCGCAGTCTCGGCAGGTCTTCCGCCAGGAGCTTTGGCAGCCCCCAGCCCAGTGTTCCGAAGACGCCGATCCTGCCGCCGGCCTCAATCTCCAGGTGGTCGGCGGCCGAGTTTCCGTTCTTCCAGCGCACGATCTCCACGCGCTGGATCCGCGAGCCCGTTGCGGCGGCAAAACGTGTGGCCAGCAGCGCGGACATTTGGAGCAAATACCGTCTTCGCATAGCGCCACTATACATCGGGCGTATGATGAAGCCGGGAGGGAACTCTCTCCATGGATGCCACACGGCGTGAATTCGCGGCGTCGCTCATCGTGCCCCGCGCACAGTGGAAGGCGACCTACATCCGCTCTGAAGAGAGCGGCGAACTGGCGCGGCGCGAAGTGGAACTGAAGGCGATCTACTCCGAGTGCCGCCTTTGCCCGCGCCGGTGCGGCGTCAACCGCACGAAGGGGGAGAAAGGCGTCTGCCAGTCAGCCGCCCGCGCCAAAGTCTACTCCGCGCACCCCCACTTCGGCGAGGAACCCGAACTTGTCGGCCGGGGTGGCTCTGGCACGATCTTTTTCAGCAACTGCAATCTGCTTTGCGAATTCTGCCAGAACTGGCAGATCAACCATCGCGGCGACGGCTCTTTCGTGAGCGAGGACGAACTGGCGCGCATGATGACCGGCCTCCAGAACCAGGGCTGCCACAACATCAACCTCGTCACGCCCACGCATGTCGTCCCCTCCATCGTAGGCGCCGTCCGCAAGGCGATCCGCCTCGGGCTCCGCGTTCCGCTGGTCTACAACTGCGGCGGCTACGAATCTGTCGACGTGGTGAAGCTTCTCGACGGCGTCGTCGACATCTATCTGCCGGACTTCAAATACGCCGAGTCGCGCCACGCTGAGAAATACTCGTCGGGCGCGGTGGGCTACCCCAGTCACGCCATGGCCTCCATTGAGGAGATGAACCGGCAGGTGGGCGAAGTCGTGACCGACGAACGCGGCGTCGCCCTGCGCGGCCTCATGATCCGACACCTCGTGCTGCCCGAAAACATCGCCGGCACGGACCGCTTCGTGAAGCTGGTCGCCGAACGCCTCGGCCCCGCCACCTACGTCAACCTGATGGCCCAATACCGCCCCGAACACCGCGCGCGCAACTTTCCTGAACTCTCCCGCCGCATCACCTCGCGCGAATACGCCCAGGCCATCGCGTGGGCGCGCGCGGCGGGCCTCAACAACGTCAGGACACAATGATTTCAGGCGATCGGCTTTAGGCCGGCGAACGGCGGCTTTGAACGCCAGGCGTGGGAACAACTCCAATAACTGGCCGAAAATGCTG
>CAYWST010000107.1:0-14797 GCA_964461075.1 uncultured Solibacteraceae bacterium
AATCGCTTCCTCTCTTCGCACACCGGAAGAGATCCTGGCCGCCATCCGCCGTGCGGCCGCGGCGCCCGCTGGAGGAGGAGGCTCGGAAGGTCTCAACGGCGATCTCGAACTGCGCCTGGCAACCATCTGGAGCGAGATTCTCGAACGGCCCGTGAACTCTTCGGAAGCGAACTTCTTCGACCTTGGCGGCCACTCGCTGTTGGCCGTCATGCTTTTGATGCGTGTGCGGGAGGAGTTTGGGGTCGAGTTGCCGGTCGACGAGGTTTACTCCGGTTCGCTGACTTTGGGCGAACTGGCAAGGCGGATTGAAGCGCAGCAGATGGGCCTGGCCGGCGCGGGCGAGTATGAGGCGCTTCTCGCGGAGATCGAAGGGCTCTCCGATGAGGAAGTCCGCGCGCTGCTTGAGCAGGCGGGCGCCGGCGAAGAGCGATGAGGGTCCTGCTCACCTCCAACGCAAGCCACGCCCCGCCCAAGGGAGGCTCCACGCGCTCGAATCTGGCGTGGCTCCGGCATATGGCGGCGAACGGTCATGAGTGTGTGGCGGTGGCGCCCGGAGAGGAGGATCGCACTTCTCTAGACGGCGGCGTCGAGGTGGAGAGCTATCGCGATCTGTCGCTGCGCCCGGGGGTTCTGTCGTCCCGGATCTCGGCCTTCCGTCCCGATTGGGTCCTCGTCTCGAGCGAGGACCTGAGCCATGTGTTGCTTCGCGAAGCGGCGCGCGCCGCGCCGTCCCGTCTGGTCTACCTGGCGCACACGCCGCAGTTCATGCCTTTCGGCCCCGAGTCCTGGCATCCCGATGCGGCGGCGGCGGCCATCCTCCGCCACGCCGCCGGCATCGTCACGATCGGCCGCCACATGGCGGAATACGTGAAGCGGCGCCTCGGACGCGAACCGGCCGTCATTCATCCGCCGATCTACGGTTCCCCGCCCTGGCCGGATCTGGGCCGCTTCGATGCGCCTCTCGTGCTGATGATCAATCCCTGTACGGTGAAGGGCCTCCCCATCTTTCTCGAGGTCGCCGCGCGGCGTCCCGGCGTTCGCTTCGCCGCCCTCAACGGTTGGGGCACTTCCAAGGCCGACCGGGCCGCCATCGAGCGGGCGCCTAACGTTCAACTGCTCGCCAACGTCCCGCGGATCGAGGAGGTTCTCGAACAGACTCGCGTCCTGATGATGCCGTCGCTCTGGTATGAAGGCTTCGGTTTGATCACCATGGAAGCGATGCTGCGGGGCGTTCCGGTGATCGCAAGCGATTCCGGCGGCCTCGCTGAGGCGATGCAGGGCTCCAGCTACATCGTTCCGGTCAGACCCATTGAGCGTTACGATCCGGTTGTGGACGACACCGGGATGCCGCGAGCGATCGCCCCCGAGGCGAATATCGAACCGTGGGTGGCGGCTCTGGACAAGCTCACGCTCGACAGGCAGGCGTGGCTTGAGGAGTCGGCCCGGTCAAAAGCTGCCGCCGAAGCTTTTGTTTCGAAACTCGACGCGGCCGACTTTGAGCGCTGGCTCAGTTCGCTCAGGCCCGAAACGCCCTCAATGCAATCGCGGATTCAAACGCTCGACCCGGCGCAGCGCGCGCGTCTCGCGGCGCTGTTGAAGGCGAGGAAGAGCCAGTGATGCGAATCCTGCTGGCTCACAACTCCACCTACTTCCCCGCTCTGGGCGGAGGCGACAAATCGAACCGGCTGCTCATGGAAGGTCTCGCCGCACGCGGCCATTCGGTCCGCGTGGTGACCCGCGTCGAGGCCTTCGGGCCCGCCGCGCATGAACGCTTGAAGGACGAACTCGCATCCCGCGGAATTTCCGCAGTGGGCCGGGGGGACGAAAGCCTGAGCTATACGCTCGGCGGCGTGGAGGTTCGGGCGCTGACCGCCAATCCTCATTTACGCGCCTTTTTTCAATCTCAGATCGACGAGTTCGATCCGGAAATCATCATCACGTCCACCGACGATCCGGGGCAGATTCTGTTCGATCTGGCGGTGCGCGCGCCGCGGGCCCGGGTGGTTCATCTGGTCCGCGCTACGATCGCGGTTCCATTCGGCCCCGACAGCGCTATGGTCAGCGCGTCAAAGACTGAGGGATTGAAGCGCGCCGACGCAGTGGTGGGGGTCAGCCATTACGTGGCGGGATACGTCCGCGAGTGGAGCGGGCTCGACGCCGTGCACGTTCCCATATCCCTGCTCGAGCCGGATACGGAATTCCCGCTGCTCGGCCGATTCGAGAACCCTTATGTCGCAATGGTCAATCCTTGCGCGGTGAAGGGGATCTCCATCTTCACCGCTCTGGCTGAAGCCATGCCCGAGGTGAAGTTCGCGGCCATCCCGACATGGGGCACGCAGGAGGCGGAGGTCGAGGCGATGTCGCGGCTGCCGAACATCACACTGCTGCCGCGGGTCGACAATATCGACCGTCTGCTTGAGAAGACCCGCGTCATGCTGGTGCCAAGCGTCTGGGCGGAGGCGCGAAGCCGCATCGTGCTGGAGGCCATGTCGCGTGGCATTCCCGTCATGGCAAGCGACGTCGGCGGCCTGCACGAAGCGAAGCTTGGCGTGCCCTATCTGATTCGCGTCAACCCGATCGTGAGCTACAAGCCCTCGCTCGACGCGAGCATGGTCCCGGTGGCCGATGTCCCGGAGCAGGACATCACGCCCTGGAAGGCGGTCCTCGCCCGGCTGTGGAGCGACACAGCGCATTGGCATGAGATCGCCGCGGCAAGCCGAAGGGCGGCGCTTGAATATGCCGCCAACCTCAACGTTCTCCCGTTCGAGAAGCTGCTGCTCGGCGTGTTGGAGCGGCCCAAACGGGCGGCAGCCGTGCACACGGCGAAAGCGCCGCTCTCCGAGGACAAGAAGAGGCTGATTGCGGTGCTTGCGCGGCAGCGGTCGCAGGCCGGAGCCCGGCTCGACCGCCACCGCTGGTTCCCGGGCATCGAAGACGCCGCGCCCGGGAAGCCGCTTTTGTTCTGCTTCCCGTGGGCGGGCGGCGGCGCTCTCCCCTACAAATCCTGGCGCGAGCCTCTCGCCGAACGCGCCGCGGTCATCCCGGTCAGGCTGCCAGGGCGCGAAAGCCGCATGAGCGAGCCCCCCATCGAACGGATGGAGGCGCTTGTCGAAGCGCTCGCCCGCGAAATTGAGCCCTATCTGAAGGGGAGCTTCCACTTCTTCGGGCACAGCATGGGCGCGGGCATCGCCTTCGAACTCGCCCGAGCCCTCCGCCGCGCCGGATTACCACTGCCGGCCAGCCTCCATGTCTCCGGCGCGCGCGCCCCGCAATTCCGGCTCAACCACCACCCGCCGCCTGAGCCGACGCTTCGCGATTTCATCGAGGAAATGCGCCGCCTGGAAGGGTTTCCCCCGAGCGTGCTGAACAACCCCGAGCTTCTCAAACTGGCTCTTCCTTGTTTGCTCGCCGATGCAAGACTCTATAGGCATTACTCCTACGTGCCCGAGGCTCCTCTCCCGGTCGCCCTCTACGCCTATGGCGGCGATGCCGATCCGAACGTCACCGCGGAGCACCTGGAAGCCTGGCGCGAACAGACCACCGGTCCATTCGATCGCCGCGAGTTCAAAGGCGGGCATTTCTATCTGGAGCCTTCACAAGCTGCGTTGATCGCCGCGGTCCGCGCCGGCCTCAAAGCCTCCACCGGTTGACTCTCACGCGCCGAAAATGGTGCCTGCCACAATTAAAATGGTGGCTGCCACAATTTCTGCGGTATGGAAGGCCGCGCTACAAATTGGCGGGGCCGGCCACTCCCGCGGAGCGCGCGAAGTTCAGCCGCCGGGCGGCGGGCACGAGATGCTTTCCTGCGGCTTGGCCGCGAAGAAATGATCCTCAGGCGGGTTTGACCGGCTCGCTGAACTCGCGATCCGGCTCCGTCCAGTCCTGCGCCGGTTCCACCAGCACGCCCCGCGCATCCGCCCAATACCAGAAGACCGCGGTCGAAGCCGACAGGCAACCGGCCACCACTCCGATCTCTCGCGGCGAATACCGCGTTGAAGCCACCGCGGTTGCGCCCATGCTGATCATCATCACGATGTTCAACATCGTGTCCACCGTCGTGAAGACTCTGCCACGCAACCTGTCCGGGACGTGCAGGAGCAGCATCATCCGGTTCATCACCGAGCACATGCCGATCGCCGCGCGCGACAGCATGATAAAGAAGATCGAGCCCCAGATGTCGGGCATCACGCTGAAGGCCACATAAGCCAGACCGTGAATCAGAAAAGCGGGGGCGATCAATCTTTTGTAACCGGTGAACGTCAGCAGCTTTCCGCTTCTGACCGCGGCGATTCCGCCGATCACCAGACCCAGCCCCGCAAAGCCCCAGATCAGCCCGATCCCCGCCGGACCTCGCTTGAACACCACCTCGCCGAAGAGCGTAAAGAGAATCTGAGCGGCGCCGCCGCCGGTCGACCAGCCCACGCCAAGCATCGCGATCGCGAAAATCAACGGCTGCGCTCTCATGTACGCGATGCCTTCGCGGAGCTCCGCCACGCTTGAAGGACGGCGCTTCGAAGCCGATCGATCCGGTCTGAAGTGACCTTCCGGAACTCGCAGGCTCCACACAGCCGCCGCGCTGACGATGAAGCACATCGCGTTGATCACGAACGCTCCCTCGTAGCCGAGCGCCGTCGTGGAAACTCCGCCGAGCAGCGCGCCGAACGCCAGCGTCAGCCAGGAGGTGGTTTGCGTCAACGCGTTCGCCGCGTGCAACTCCTCCGGCGATGCGATCCGCGGCAGAATCGCCGAACGCCCGCTATTGAAGAAGGGCGACGCGAACATAAGCAGACCGCTGAGCAGGTAGAGAAGCCACTCGCTGCGATAGGTCAGCAACAGGATGTGGGCTACGGCGATCACCGCCCGGAACAGGTCCGACGCGATCATCACCTTCCGCCGGTCCATCCGGTCCAGCGCCACGCCCGCGATTGGGCCAGCAAGGATCGCCGGCAGAACGCGCGAAATCATCGCGAAACCGACGGTCGCTCCGCTGCCCGTCAGATGGAGCGCCAGGCTGAATACCGCGATCGAGTTGAAATGGTCGCCAGCTTCGCTGACGATCTGCCCGATCCACGAATTGCGGTAGTTCCGGTTGTTCTTGAGAAGCGCGACGAATCCGGCCAAAGTCTTCGTCTTTCAGAGTACGTTACTGTGAATCCATGCTGCTGAAACAAACGGCCGCGCTGTTGCTCGCCGCGGCCGCTCTTCAAAGCGCCGATCCGATCCGGCTTCATCCCGAAAACCCCCGTTACTTCCTCTTTCGAGGCAAGCCCACGCTGTTGATCACCTCCGCCGAGCACTATGGCGCCGTCATCAACGAGGACTTCGACTGGAAAAAGTACCTCGATACGCTCGCCGCCGCCGGCATGAACTACACCCGCATCTTCACCGGTTCCTATGTCGAAGCTCCGGGCAATTTCGGCATCTCGCGAAACACCCTCGCGCCCAGGCCGGGGCGCTTCCTTGCCCCGTGGGCCCGGAGTTCCGAGCCCGGCTACCGTCTCGGCGGAAACCGCTTCGATCTCGCCCAATTCAATCCCGCCTTCTTCGAGAAGCTGAAGGCCTTCGTGGCGGCGGCCGGCGAGCGCGGCATCGCCGTCGAAGTGACGCTCTTCTGCTCCACCTACTCGCAGGTTCAGTGGGAGATCCACCCCTTCAACCCTTCCAACAACGTCAATGGACGCCCGCTTCAGGATTGGAAGCGGCTCAATACGCCCGAAAACAATGGCCTGGCCGAAATCCAGGAAAAGCTCACGCGCCGCATCGTTCGCGAACTCGCACCCTACGACAACGTCTTCTTTGAGATTCAGAACGAGCCTTGGGCCGATTCGCCTGTCGTGGTGGACGTTCTGAACCCCTTTATCCGGGGGGCTCAGCAGAGGCAGTGGCCCAACTCAATCGACCGGGCCAACGTCCGATCCATCGATTTCCAGCAGAAGGTGGCGGAGTGGATTCGGGACGAAGAGAACCGGCTCGGCGTGAAGCACCTGATCGCCCAGAACTGGTCCAATTTCAGAGACTCCGTCCCGTCGCTCGTGTCCGGCGCGCAGATTCTGAACTTCCACTACGCCTATCCCGAAGCCGCCATCTGGAATCGCGCCCTCAACCTCCCCATCGGTTACGACGAAACCGGATTCATCGGCTTTCTCGACGCCGACTATCGCGCGCAGGCCTGGCGCTTCATGCTCGCAGGCGGCGCGCTGTTCAACAATCTGGATTACTCCTTCTCCCCCGGTTTCGAGGATGGAACCGACTTCCAGCCGGATAGCCCCGGCGGCGGCAGCGTCAACCTCCGCAGGCAACTGAAATTTTTGGCCGAGTTTATGAACGGACTCCCATTCCTGAAGATGGAACCGGACCCGCTCCTGGTTGCGCATTCGCCCGGCGCGCTGGCGCAGGCGTCGAGCCTTCCAGGCAAACTGCACGCGCTGCACCTCAAGGGCCGCGGCCCGCTGCCCCTGAAGCTCAACCTCGCCAAAGGCGCCTGGCGAGTCCAATGGTTTTCGCCCGAGACGGGCATGAAGCTGAACGAGACCCGCGTCCCGCATCAAGGCGGCGTTCTCGTGCTGAACACACCGGCGTTCGTGGACGACATCGCCGTGAGAATCGAAATGGAGTAACTCCCATGCGAAGGCTCGTGCTCCTTCTCTCATCCCTCTGCCTGGCGCAGGAGCGCATGGCGCTCGACAGCAACGGGCGGATCGCCATGCTGCTCTCGAACGACGACGAACTGCCGGTGCGCGTGACCACCAACGCGTTCTCCTCCGAGATGGAATTCGCCGTTGAAGGGCCTTCCATCCGCGCGGTCATTTCGGCGCGCAATCCGCGCCCTGTGGATGTTGTGCGTGTCGAGGTCCCCAGAGAATTCTTCGTTGGCGGCTCCTTCCGGGCTGGTGCGCAAACGGGCGTCATCACGCCCGCTCGCGCAGCGGGGGACGCCATTTACGCAGGCCCCGCCGCTGAGTGGATTCTCGAAACGCCGCTTCGCAAGCTCGCCGTATTCCTTCCCCCTGGGGGCGCCCGGCTCGTCGAGCGCTGGGATGCGCGCGCCGGGCGCCGCTACATCGTCGAAGCGCCCCTGCGCCCGCGGACCGATGTGCGGCTCGTCTTCACCGCCACTCCGGATGCATCTCCCGTCACCGCACGCATAGAACCCGGCAAAGTGCGAGGGAAACTCCACGGTTTCGGAGGCAACTACTGTTTCGGCATCGAGAGCCCCGTCGCCGCCTACACGCTCGAGAATCTCAAGCACGCCTGGGCCCGCACCGAAATGACCCTCGCCGAATGGGAGCCCGAAAACGACGACTCCGATTCTTCCAACATCAACTGGCAGGCTTTCGAATCTCGCGACACGCCGGGTTCGAATCTGCGGCGCGAATTCGAAATGATGCAGGCGCTGCAGAAAAAGGGCGTCCCTTATGCCGCCAGCATCTGGTGGCTGCCGGAGTGGATGCTCGCCGACCCTCACATGAAGCCGCGGAGCGAGCACAAGCGGCGCGTCGGCGTCGGCAAATGGGACGAGTTGCTCGAAAGCGCGGGCTCATATCTTCTCTATGCCCGAAAAAAGTACGGCGCTGAGCCAGATCTCTTTTCTTTTAATGAGGCGAACATCGGCGTCTACATTCTGTTCGAGCCCGAGGAGCACCGCGACGCCATCAAAAGCTTCGGCGCGCGCTTCAAGAAGCTCGGCCTCAAGACGAAGATGCTGCTTGCCGACGCAACGGGCCCGGACGGCACCCACACGTATGCGCTACCGGCCGCAAACGACGCCGAAGCTCTCCAATACTGCGGCGCGGTCGCATTCCACTCCTGGGGCGGAACCACTCCTGAGCGCTACCGGCTCTGGGGCGAGGTCGCCGAATGGCTGAACCTGCCGCTGCTTGTCGCCGAAGCGGGCGTCGACGCCTTCGCCCACCGCGAGCGCCGCTACGACAGCTATCACTACGGCCTGCGTGAGGTGAAGCAATATCAGGACCTGCTCGAGTACGCGCGTCCGCAGGGCATCATCTTTTGGGAATACACGAACGATTACGGCCTCGCCAAAGTCAGCCGCGACGGCGGGCAGGAGAACGTCGAACCCACCGCCCGCTTCCACTTCATGCGCCATTGGGCCAACCTGACACCGCGCAACTCCGACAACCTCGTCACGTCGAGCTCCAGTGAGCGCGTGCGCGTCACGGCGTTCCGGGGCGAAGCGGGCCTCACAGTCCACATCGCCAACCTCGGCCCATCGCGCCAGCTCACCCTGGAAGGCCTCCCCGCGGGTTCCTACCGGCGTATCGTCACATCGCCAACGGAGGGCTTTGCGGAGAGACAGCAGGTCGCGGCCTCGCCCCAAGCGACGAAGCTCGATCTGCCCGCTCGAGCTCTGGTCAGCCTGACGACTACTCGTTGATTCTCGATTCCACCGGGAACCGTCTGTAGTTGGTAAACCGGATCGAATTGCGAACGCACTGGCGCCCAATCTCCCTGCAGCCGGTGGTTTCACTCTCTACCGGCAGCAGATACGTCCCGCCAGCGATGCGGACGAACGCATACTCGATGCGCGTCTCGGCCATGCCGACGCCGAAGGAGGGAGGCAGAGGATCGGCCCGCTGCTCGATCCGCAACACGCGGCGGGACTCCTTATCGATCCAGATCTCGCCGCTGTAGCCTGGATTGAATCGCTGCCCGCTCTCCGAGACGATTGTCCAGTGCGAGTTTGCCGCCGGGACTGAGTACCTGAACACATAGGCCGGCCGCCCCGCCGCGCGGCTGTCCCGGTCGCGCTCGAAACGCGCGTCTGTCGCCGGCGAGAAGAGCTCCTGCAGCGTCGCCGTAAATTCGCCCGTCGACCACGCGCCACTCTTTTCCACCGGCCGGTCCGCCGGCCGGCCGTTGACCCGCACATCCCGGTACTGCTCTTTGCCGTTCAGCATCGTGACCTCGGCCGTCACGACATCCAGGACGCGCCAGTCCGGAGGATCCAGGCCGCCTTGCGCCCTCGTGGCCGCCTGCTCGACGACGAAATTCGGAAGGTCGTTGGCGTACGCCGCCGCGGATTCACGAGCGTCCGCCAGAACCTGCATGTCCGGCGATAGCCCAGCGGTAGAACCGGAGGCGTTACGCGGCGCCGACTCGTCCCGCGCGACGTGCGTGCTCCGCACGGCAGGCGTCTCGTCTTCCTCCGATTCTTTCTCCTTGCCGGGCTTCTTTGACGGAATTCTCTCGGGGGCCGGCGCCGAGCCGCCGCCCAGGTCGGACGGCTCGGGCGTACGGACCGATCCCGGGTCCACCGGCTTCCTCGCCTCCACCTTGTCCTCAGCCGAACCGGATCGAAGCAGCGTTACCCGCAGAGCGGTTTCCGGATCCTCCCGCGTCGCCTGGATCGATAGCAGATCGCCAGGTTCGAGCAGCGAATCTCGAACCGGTTCACCCGCCTTGTCGAGAAAGCGGGTCTTCGACAGCAGGCGGAAACGGAATATCGAGGAGTTCGAGGCCAGCAGCAGGTGCTTGGAGCTCAGCTCCCGCAGCGTCCCCTCCATGGAGTTCAACTCCATGCGGACTTCGTTTTCCCTGCCCTTCTCGTCTTTCTTGTCTTCCTTGGGCTTCTTCTTCGGCCACGGGATTTTCGGCAACTGGATTCCACCGGGCACACGGCCCTGCGGGTATTGCTCGGGGGGATACTGGCCAGGAGGGTATTGGCCAGGAGGATACTGCCCTGGCGGATATTGCGCGCCACAGACGCCGGCAATCAACAACACGAACAGCGGCGCCATCGTCTTGCGAATGGCCTCATCCCCTTCCGCTCTTCATTATAGGAGCCGCGGCCGTGCGCTACACCGACTGTTTCGCGCAATGCTTCTCGAAGGCTTCAACGAGAACCTCGGCGATCTGCGGCGCTACGCGAGACTCGATTTCGAAGCGGTGCAGCACCCACACCGCCTTGCCATCGCGGAACAGCGCCATCGAAGGCGAGGACGAGGGCACGCCCGGCAGGTGATTCTCCCGCAGGTGGGCCGTCGCTTCCACATCCGCGCCTGCGAAAACGGTCGCTGTCACGTCGGGCTTCACCGGCGCGTGCTTCAGCGCCAGGCCGACAGCCGGCCGCGCCTTGCCCGCCGCGCATCCACACACGCTGTTGATCACCATCAACACGGTGTTGTTGCCGGCAATCACCTTGTCTACATCCGCTGCGCTCCGCGTCTCCACGACGCCGAAGCGAGTCAGGTCTTCCCGCATGGGGATGATGAGAGGTTCCGGATAGGCCATACGCCTTTAGTATGGCAAATCTGTACACGGCCATACTGATAAGCTGGGCAGTCTTGGCGATCTAGTACAATTCACTGATTTCACTGGTACTTTGTACTCTTCTGTACTAGATGCGCTTTTCAATCTTACGCTTAAACTGATGAAGCTGTGCAACGAGGCTGCTGGGTCAGCCGGGGCAGTCACACCGCGCAGTTTACTGTTTCAGGAGGATGCAAAGGCCAGTATGTTGAATTCTCTCCCCATCATCTCAAGCAGGGCAGCCCGGTTGGGCGCCTGCTTTTCACTCTTCACCATGGCGAGCCTCTCACTGCAGGCCGCACCGAGCAATGCGATCTTTGCCTACACCAACTCGGGAACTGAGGTCACCACTCTGACCTTAAACAACTCAGTCATTTTGACAGCCACAGCGCGGGGCTGGTACCGATCGGACGGAAGCGACAATGGTGCATCTGCTGACAACAACTACATCGCCGGCGTGTGTGGATCCAGTGACGAATGCTTAGGAGATGACGCAGACTACAGGAATTGGTTCCTCTTTGACCTCGAAGGAATCCAATCGCAGATCACGAGTGCGACGCTCTCACTCTACGTTCCGAGCCCGGATGGCTACATCAGCCCCAACCCGAGTCTCACCTACACGACCTATGACGTCGAAACATCCCCATCGACCGTCGCCGGGAGCGGCGGCCTCCCCGTCTACAACGACCTGGGCTCGGGAATCGTTTTCGGTTCGGTGATCGCGACGAACGCCTCGGAAGGGACAAGCCTCCTTGTCGACCTCAATGCCGCCGGACTCGCCTGGATCAACGAATTCCGAGGCGGAGATTGGGTCATCGGCGGCGCAGTCACAGAAAGGGGCAGCGGCGAGATTCCTGAACCCTCAACCTACATTTTGTTGGGCAGCGCGCTGGCCGGTTTGGCCTTCCTGCGCCGCGCAAAATCCTGAGACCCGCTTTCTTGGGGGGACGGTCCTAGCGGTACCGTCCCCGCATATCGTTCAACCGCACCCGCAGCGGATCCGCGAACGCCGCCACCCCGTTCCACAGGCTCACCTTCGTCCCCTCCACGTTGTCCCAGCGCACCGGCACCTCAAGGATGCGATAGCCGTGCTTCTTCGCGATGTACAGAATCTCGACGTCGAAGCCGAACCCGTCGGAAAGCTGGCGGGACGCCGCACATCGGGCCGCCTCGCGCGAGAGCAGCTTGAAACCGCACTGTGTGTCCTGATAGGGCAGGCCTGTCACCATCCGCATCGCGAAGTTGAAAACCTTGCCGCTGAACTCCCTGAAGACGGATTGGCGCACGCCGATGAGCGACCGGTCGATCGCGCGAGACCCGATCGCCCCATCGCTGTTCTCCTTTGAAACCGCGGCCCAGAGCTTATCGAACTCCTCGATGGGGGCGGAAAGATCGGCGTCGGTCATGAGCACCCACTCCCCGCGCGCCTCCCGCATGCCGTGCCGCACGGCATAGCCCTTGCCGCGATTGCCCGGGTTCTCCAGCAACCTCACCCGCGGATCGCCGGACGCCGCTGCTCGCGCCAGTTCCGCTGTTCTGTCTCTGGATCCGTCATTCACAACGATGATCTCGGCGAAATGGAATCCCCTTCGCTCGATGAACTCGCGAATCCTGTCGAGGGTCTGCGGCAACCGGCGTTCTTCGTTATAGGCGGGGATGACGATCGAGAGCGATAACAACCCCTCAGTATAATGAAGTTTTCCCGAGAGGATTCTCCCTTGTCCACAGAACAGGAACTGTTCAACCTGCGCTTCTCGCGCATCGCCGCCATTGAAGCGCTCGGCTACCGGGCCTACGGGCAGCGGTTCGACTTCACGCACGCCATTCCCGCGATTCTCAGCGAGCACTCCGGCGCCACCGGAGAGCAACTCGAAGCCTCGAGGATCAGCCTGCGGATCGCCGGCCGCATTCAGACCATCCGCCGCATGGGCAAGGCCGGATTTGCTCACCTTCAGCAGTCGGGCGAGCGCCTGCAATTCTACGTCAAAAAGGATCTGGTCACCGAACGGGAGTGGTCGCTCTGGGAGCTGCTCGATCTTGGCGACATCGTTGGCGTGGAAGGCTACCTCTTCCGGACGCGCACGGGCGAGCTTTCCGTGCACGTCGAAACGCTCACCTTCCTGTCCAAGAACCTGCTTGGAATGCCGGAGAAGTACCACGGCCTCGAGGACGTCGAGATCCGTTACCGCCAGCGCTATCTCGATCTCATCGCCAACCCCGAGGTCCACCGCGCGTTCGCCACGCGCGCCAAGGTCGTCGCCAGTTTCCGCCGGCAGCTTGAAGCGCGCGGCTTCATCGAAGTCGAGACGCCGATGATGCAGCCGCTCTACGGCGGCGCGGCGGCGCGCCCCTTCGTCACACACCACAACACGCTGGACATCGATCTCTATCTCCGCATCGCACCCGAGCTCTATCTGAAGCGCCTCATCTGCGGCGGCATGGAGCGGGTGTTCGAAATCAACCGGAACTTCCGCAACGAGGGCGTCTCCACCCGCCACAACCCTGAATTCACAATGCTCGAGTTCTATCAGGCTTACGCCGATTACCGCGACCTGATGGACCTCACCGCAGAACTCCTGCGCAATGTCGCGCTCGATTCCACAGGCTCCACCAGCGTCCCCTACGGAGATCTCACGCTCGATTTCTCTTCCATCCGCCGCTACACGATGCGCGAAGCGGTCTGCGAATTCTGGAAGGGGCCGGAAAAGCCCTCTATGGACGACGTCCGCGACCCCGAGTGGCTCTCGCGCCATGCCGGCAAGCTCACACCCGGCGAGTGTCTGGTGGACATCTTCGAGCGCCACTGCGAAGACGCTCTCGTTCAACCCACCATCATCCATCAGTACCCTGTCGAGGTCTCGCCGCTCGCCAAGCAGAACCCCGGCGAGCCCGCCATGACCGACCGCTTCGAGGTCTACGCCGCTGGAATGGAAATCGGCAACGCCTTCACCGAGCTGAACGACCCCGACGAGCAGCGCCGCCGCTTCGAGATGCAGCTTGCGATGAAAGAGCGCGGCGACGAAGAGGCCCATCAGATGGACGAAGACTACTTGCGCGCGCTCTGCTACGGCATGCCGCCCACCGGCGGCGAGGGTCTTGGCATCGACCGCATCACCATGCTGATGACCAACTCCAAGTCCATCCGCGACGTGATCCTCTTCCCCCTCCTGCGGCCCGAAGGGGAGATCGGCATCGCCGAGTGGCTTCGCCAGGCCGGCCACGTAGCGGCTGAGTAATTCCGTGACGCGCGCCTTCGAATGGTTTGTCGCCGGGCGATACCTCAAGGCGCGCCATCGCCACGCCTTCATCAACATCGTTACCTTCATCAGCGTGCTGGGAGTGGCGGCGGGTGTGATGGCGCTCGTTCTCGCGCTCGCGATCAACAACGGCTTCAGGCAGCGCCTGCAGTCGAGCCTGTTGGGCGCGACGCCCCACGTCGCCGTCCTTGAGAAGAACCCTTCCACCGGCATCGCCGGCTGGAAGGATCTCGCGGCGAAGCTTTCCAATCTTTCGGGCGTCGCGTCAGCCGCGCCGGCGCTCTATGGCAAGGTCCTGGTGGCCTCGCCTTTGCAGCCAGCCGAAGCCACTCTCAAGGGCGTCATCGCCTTTCCGGTTCCCGTTCCCGAACGCGACAAAGGCTTCCCCCAAGTTGTCCTCGGGGCGCAGTTGGCGCGCCGTACCGGCATGGCCCAGGGCAGCGTCGTCAAGCTCCTCTCGCCCCAAGGCGAAATGACTCCCTTCGGCCTCCGCCCGGCTGAATTCGCCTTCCGCGTCGCGGCGCTGTTCGAATCCGGTTTCTATGATCTCGACAACCAGTTCGCCTTCGTCCTCCTGCCTGAGGCCCAGCGGGTCTTCCAGACCGGAGATGTCGTCAACGCCATCGAGCTGAAACTGCACGATCTCGAAACCGCGCCGCAGGCAGCCCGCGCCGCCGAAGCGGCCGCCGGTCCCGAGTTCGCCGCCACCGATTGGATGGAGCAGAATCGGCAATTGCTCGGCGCGCTTCGCCTCGAAAAGACCGTCAGCGTCATCACCATCGGACTCATCCAGCTCGTCGCCGCGCTGAACATCCTCACCGCTTTGTTCATGAGCGTCATGGAGAAGCGCCGCGACATCGCGATCCTGATTTCCATGGGCGCGCGCCGCCTGCAGATCGCGCGCCTCTTTCTTTTGCAGGGGCTCCTCATCGCGTCGGCAGGCTCCATTCTCGGCCTCATCGCGGGCTACGCTCTCGGCTATGCCGCCGATCGCGGCCGCTGGATCTCGCTCGACCAGGAGATCTACTCGCTTTCATTCGTCCCCTTCGACCCGCGCCCGTTCGACGCCCTGTGGATTGTCGCCGTCGCCCTCGCCGTCAGCCTCGCCGCTTCTTACGCCCCGGCCCGCGCCGCCTCCCTGACGGACCCCGTCGAAACTCTTCGCAACCAATAGCCGCTTTCGGGCATAATAAAATTCTGGGACAAAGAGGGGGGATGCCGATGCGCTGGTTCTGTTTAATCTCACTGGCTGTCTTCTCGGGGTGCGGCATGAT
>CAYWST010000108.1:0-14790 GCA_964461075.1 uncultured Solibacteraceae bacterium
ATGTGGTTCTGATGCGGCTGGAGGCGTACGCGACCGGGGATGGCGGGTTCTGGACGTCTGAATAGCCGATACCTTCTTCTATCAGAGATTGCTCTGCTGCATTCTGATATGTCACAATGAAGCCGACCCGGTTGCATCCTGCTCAATCCTCCGGGAACAGGAAGGCGGCATTCCATGAACCGACGTCAGGTGCTCGCGGTGACTCCATCGCTGACGGCGCTGGCAGCGCAGCGTATTGGGGGGGCCTCGACGAGGCTGCGCCTGGGGCTGATCGGCAGCGGGGGCCGTGGCCGACATGTCGCATCCACAGTTCTCGCGGCCGGCAATGTCGAACTTGCGGCGGCCTGCGACGTATACGAACCGAATGCGGAAGCAGCGAGAACGATGAATCCGTCCGTTCAGATCTGCAGCGATCATCGGCGGGTGCTGGATCGTTCCGATATCGATGCCGTCGTGATCGCGACGCCCGACCATTGGCATGTGCCGGTCCTGCTTGACGCCCTGCGCGCGGGCAAGCACGTCTATGTCGAGAAGCCTGTCACGCATGAATCAGACGACGATGCCGCAATCGCCGCGGAAGCCGGGCGAAGCGGGCGAGTGGTGCAAGTGGGCGTTCAGCAGCGCAGCGCGCCGCATTTCGTCGAAGCCGGGAAGCTGATCCGCGAGGGCGCGCTTGGACGGCTGCTGGTGGTGCGGATGCACTGGTATCAGAACCTGTATGACTTCAAGCCTGAGGCATGGCCAATCGACACCTTGCGATTGGACTGGGCTCGCTGGCAGGGCCGCGCCGCGGCAGCGGAGTTCAGCGTGATCCGGTTCAAACGATGGCGGTTCTTCCGGGCCTACTCCGGGGGGCTGCTCACCGACCTGCTGTCGCACTGGATCGACCTCGTGCAATGGTACACGAACGTGCGCACTCCGGAAACGTTCCAGGCGATGGGTCAGCGGAGGTTCATGACCGGGACTGACCTGCCCGACACCGTGCAAGCCAGTTTCGACTTTCCCGGTTTCCAGGTGGTCTTCAACACTTCAATGGGCTTCGGCATGTGTGGCGGAGGGCTGATGCTGCATGGCACGAAGGCTTCGATGAATCTGCGCCGTGACGGTTTCGAAGTGTATTCGGAGGCCGAACTGCCGCGGGGCAGCAATCAATTGCCGAAGCCGTCGGCCCAGATGCCGGGAGGCCGCGATGCGACCTATGCACATGCCGCCGCGTTTGTCGCCTCGATCCGGGATGGCGTGGCCCCAACGGCGTCCATCGAGGCAGGATTGGCTGCCGCCCGGGTTGGGCATTGGGCCAATCAGTCGCTGCGGGAAGGCCGGACGCTCCGCTTCTCCGGAGAACAAAGGTCGCGGGTATGACCAGCGTGAGTCGAATTCTGTTGGCCTGGTTCCTATTGGTTCCCGGAACGGCTGAGGCCGGCGCGCCGATCCAGCCGGGCCGCTGGAATCTGAGCTTCACCTCATCGCTGCCGGAGTATGCGGGATGGCTGGAGCTAACGCAGGCGCGTGGGGAGCTTCAACTGCGGCTGGTCGGCCGCGCCGGAGCGGCGAGGCAGATCAAACGGTTCGAGGCCGGAGCGGCAGGCTTGCGATTTGAAACGACTGACTGGTTTGGACGCCACGAGAAACTCACCTACCAACTCGAGTTCACCGGCGGCCGCATCTCTGGCACGGCACTGCGAGAAAGCGGCGATCTGATCCGAGTGGAGGGCGCCCCCGCGCCAGCCCTCGACAGGCAACAGCCGGAGTGCTGGGATCGCCCTGAGCCGCTTTTCAATGGCGCCGACCTGGACGGCTGGGCGCCCAAAATACCGGACAGGTCACACTGGCTGGCGCGAAACGGCATTCTGGCGAATCCGGTGAAGGGAACAAACCTGATTAGTGCGGCGAAGTTCGAAGACTTCGCATTGCACCTTGAGTTCAGGATTCCAAGAGGCGGCAACAGCGGTGTGTTTCTTCGCGGCCGCTATGAGATCCAGCTCGAGGACGAAGAACAGGCGGCCTCGCGGCAACAGGAACTCAACCACGGCGCAGTGTACGGATTCCTGGCGCCGGTCCGGTCCCCGTCTCGGCTGCCCGGAGAGTGGCAAAGCCTGGATGTCGAACTCGTGGGCCGCACCGTGGCGGTGCGGATCAACGGCGTCCTCCTGATCGATAAGCAAAGCATCCCCGGCCCGACGGGAGGCACGCTCGACAGCAGCGAAGATCAGCCCGGCCCTTTAATGCTGCAAGGCGATCATGGACCGGTGGAGTTCCGAAACATCACCATCCGGCGCGCCATCGGCGCTTGCTGCCGGCAATAAGCGCAAAGGAGATACCATGTTCCGAATCACGAGACGCTCACTGTTCAGCGGAATGGCGCCGGCGGCCTGGCCCGGTTCGAGCCGCTTCGAAGGACCCGTCGGGCTCGAGCTCTACAGCCTGCGGCGTAACTTCGCCAAGGACGTCCCTGGAACGCTTGCGCTTGCGCGCAAGATGGGCTTCGAGGAGGTCGAGGTCTCGGGCTATTACGGACTGGATGCCGGGCGCTTCCGCGCGGAGTTGGATCAGGCCGGGCTTCGCTGCACCGCCATGATCCCTCGATATGACCAACTGCGTGACGAACTGCCGTCGGTCGCATCAGAAGCGCGCGCACTCGGCGCGAAATACGTGATCTGTCCCTGGATTCCGCACAAGGGCGACTTCACGGTAGAGCAGGCGCGCCAGGAGGTTGGCCTCTTCAATTCCTGGGGAGAAAGACTGCGGCAGCAAGGCTTGTCGTTCTGCTTTCACCCCCACGGCTACGAGTTTCAGCGCGAGGGAGATGGAACCGTCTTTGACGTCATGGCGAGCGAGATGGAGCCGGGCGTCGCCGACTTCGAGATGGATATTTTCTGGATCGCCTTTCCCGGTCAGGATCCAGTAAAGTACCTCCGGCGCTACCCGGGCCGGTTTCCGCTGATGCATCTGAAGGACATGAGACGCGGCACCACCGAGGGAAGCCACTCCGGAAAGGCGCCGGACGAAGTCAGCGTGGCATTGGGCGCCGGCTCGCTGGATCTGCCTGCCATCCTCGGCGCGGCCCGCCTGGCGGGCGTGAAGAGGTATTACATCGAGGATGAGAGCCCGTTGGCCGAAACCCAGATCCCTCTCAGCCTCAACTACCTCCGCTCCTTGAGCTGGAAATGAAAGGTGACCCATGCGGCTGTTGGCGATTGCGATCCTCGCTCCGATGCTGGTCACCGCAGAACCATCACCGGGTGAGGTTTTCCGTGAGTACAGTTACTCGCAACGGTTCGCGGAGCTCGATTCGGGTTCCAGACGGCCGGGGGTGGAGGGCCTCCGCGCGGGGTCACAACTCACGCGGACACTCGATATCCACGATCTGCGCAAAGCCATACGGGCGGAAGTTGTCGTCGAGTATTGGGGCGGCCACATCGGCACGGCATCGCAGCAGTTCCGGGTCAATGACGGCGATTGGATCGACATCCCTCAACCCCGCGGAACGCCGGCGCAGCCTCAGTGTTATTACAGAACTCTAAGCCGGGCCACGGTTTCCATTCCTTTCGAGCGGTTGCGCGCGGGGGCGAACCGGTTCCAGTTCCGCGCCGGACCGCAGATCTGCCACAGCTTTGATTGGGGCTTCTATTGGGTCTATGGTTTCACGGTGCGGGTCTACTATGACTCAACTCGCGCCCACCCGGCCGGGGAGATCCTCGCCCCGTTCGATGGCGCCACGATCAGCGATTCGCCGCTGCTTGTCGCGCAAGCGGAAGGGAAGGAGGCGGCCATCAGCTCGGTCGAGTTCATCGCCCGCTATGAAGATTTCAATTGGGAAGGCGATGGGGTGTGGCGCCAGTGGCATTATCGCCTGGAGCGTGGCAGGCTGAGGAATCACGCCGGCACGGCCCTATCCAAGCCTTATGCCGTCTCGTGGGACACCACCTGGGTTCCCGACCAGGATCAGCCGGTCGAGATCGCCGCACGCATCACAGACACCATGGGCATGACCTATCTCACCCGGCCGGTCAAAGTGACACTGGAGCGAATTGGACGGTCAGTCCGCATGTACAAGCCGGCAGGCGTACCGGAGAACTTCGGGGTCCGAACCGGCCGCCGCAAAACCTGCGAGATCCCGGTGGAGGGCGAGCTCTCCTTAATCCGCCAGGCGAGGCTGGTCCTTTCGTCATGGTCGGCGGCGCACGATGGAGTGATTGAACTCAATGGCAAGCCGCTTACAGCAGCCTTTGGGGTGATCCACAACTTCAGTTTCGATTCCATCCCGGTTCCTGCGCGCCTGATCCGGAATGGCGCGAACGAGTTCGCCATCGTGTCGGCAACGCAGGAGCATGCCGCCGAGGTGAATTGGCCGGGGCCGGTTCTGCTGATCGAGTATGGGCGGCCCAAGCCGGAATCCGCGGCTCGGCTGCCATGGCTGGACCGGCGGTGGCGCCGGCGGCTCCCGCTCACGGTCGAGGCGGGCTCAGGCGGCCATTTCGAGCGGCCCGTCGAAGCGGCCATGGCGATCAGCCGGCAGCAGATTGAGGCCGGAGGCTATCAACTGGTGGAGATCGACTCAGCAGGCAGAGTGGTGGACGCCGCCGTGAAGTCACAACTGGATGAGGGGGAGAGGGGATCCTCTGAACTTGTCTTTTTGCTGGGAGGCGATACTCAGCCCGGCCAGACTCGCCGCTACTTCCTTTACTTCGATGGCAAAGGCGCAACTGGCAAACAGCAGGCGCCCGCGATGGCGGTTGAAACCGGCTTTGAGTATGAGGGGCAGGCTTCGATCCGGGTCTCGGCGCAAGAGGTGGCATACACGTACCACGCCGAGGGCGCAGGGTTCGCGAGCCTGCGCGACCGTGACGGCAAGGAGTGGATCGGCTATCGCCAGGCGAAGGGATCGGCGGGCGAGTACCGCGGCATTCCGAACCTCCACCCGGGGTTTGCCCACCCTGGCTACGCCGGCGAGCGCGGGTCATCGAGCCGCGTGGTTTCGCAAGGGCCGTTGAGGGTGCGCATCGAATCGGTGAGCCGCGACCGGCGCTGGGCCGTGCGATGGGATCTGTTCTCAAGCCATGCCCGGATGACCCTGCTTCGTCACGCGGCGCCCTACTGGTTTCTCTACGAGGGCACGCCCGCCGGAAAGCTGGATCCGCGGGAGACGTTCTACGCACTCAGCGACGGCGTCATCGGGAAGGCGGACGCCGATTGGGCCGGGGTTCTGAGCGGCCATCAATGGGCCTTCTTCGGAGATCCATCGTCGCCGCGGGTGCTGTTTGCGGCGAGCCATGAGGCTGACGCTGAACCCGACCAGTTCTACCAGATGGAGGTCAACATGACGGTGTTCGGTTTTGGCCGCCAGTACAAGTGTTGCCAGGCCTATCTGGACCGGTCTCCGGCGCGTTTCATCTTCGGCTTCGCCGAAACGAGGCATTACGGCCGCGCCGCCGCCATCATCGAATCGCTGGCGAAGGATCCGGAAGTTTCGGTGGGCGCAATGGAGTCCGCACCATGAATGTGTATGCGGCTACTCCGGCCACCAGCACGACCCACATGAACTGCATTGGCGCCTCGTAGTTTCCGCTGGCCTGTTTCAGCCATCCGGTGAGCAGCGAGGCGGCAATGCCGGAGAGATTCGAGGCGCAGTTCTGAAGCCCGGCGATGCGGCCGAGAGCCGCACCGGGCGCCAGCGTTTGGGTCAGCGCCCAGTAGTTCGCCGTCGCCAGGCCCAATCCCACCAGCGAGAACACAGCGAAAAACATGGCGGTTTCCTGCGATGCGGCGCGGCTCCCGATCACTTCGGTCGAGGCGACCAACAGGCCCGCAATGGTGAACCCTCTCCGGACGCCAACGGGATCTTTGCCTCGCCGGATCAAGCTGTCCGCCACCGCGCCAGCCAGCATCGCCATCGCCGCCATGCCGCCGAAACTGGCCATGGAGTACAAGCCCATCGAGTTCAGCGAGAGATTCCGGCGCTCGACAAAGTAGGCCGGTAGCCAGGTCACCGAGAAGAACACGAAATAGTTGTAGGCGAACGTGCCGAGCAGGATGCCCCAGACCGTGCGCTGCGAAAGCAGGTCGCGCATAGACATTTGCAGGGACTGGGCCGTATTCTCTCGGGATTCGCCGCGGTCATCATCCCTCACGAGTACCATCCAGAAACCAAGCCACACCAGCCCGCCCAGACCGAGAGCGATGAAGGTGGCCCGCCAGCCTAGGCTCGTCATCAGGAGCGCGGTGAGCGGGACGCCGATCGCCGGGCCAAGTTTGGTGCCGGTCAGGTAGATTCCGACAGCCAGGCCGCGCTCGCGTTCGGGACAGTGCAACCCGATCCAGCGCAGGCTCGCCGGGGCCACCAGCGCCTCTCCCGCCCCCAGCAGCAGGCGCAGCGCGACCAGCGACGGCAGCGACCAAGCCAGCCCTGTCGCCGAGGAGATCAGGCACCAGGCAAAGAATGCGATGGCATACGGGCGCTTCACTCCGTATCGGTCTACCAGCCAACCCGCCGGCACCTGCAGCGCGGCGTAAGTCCAAAAGAAGATGGAGTTCAACAGACCCCGGTCGGAGTCGTTTAAGCCGAAGTAATCCCTGAACTCGGGGACCGCAAGCGCCACCGACAGGTTTGTCCGGTCGATGTAGGCGATCACCATCCCCGCTGCCAGCAGCCCCACCGTCGACCACTTACGCCAGGGCTCCAGCTTCATATCTCGCTCCGCCGGTAGCGCACCAGCAAGCCCGGACCCGGCCATAGCACCTCGACGCCGTGATGGACCGTTTCGGAATAGAAGGAGACGGCGGCTTTGCCCGGCTTCAGGGCTTCGCGCGGCATCGGCTCATAGGAGATCCGGTAGGCGTGGTTCTCGCCATGGATGGGAAGTTCCACGCCATTGAATCTGAACCCCTCCCCGATCCCGTTCCAAGTGCGAAGCACCAGCACCGCATCGAGAGCGTCCTCCGGCCTCAAGCTGTCTGGAATCTGAATCATCGAACTCATGCCGCGCTTGTTGCGCACAGCGAACCGGGCCGGGACATCGGACGCCGGATAGTAGGCGACATGCTCACCTCGGCGGGCCAGAGTCAAGCCTTCAACTGGCGCGGTGACGAACCAGATGCCCTGCCTATCCCGGATCCGGGCGATGAGCTTCATGGATTTCGGCTTCTGGTCGGGGACCCATCGCGTCACCCACTCGGCTGTGTACGGGGGTGCGGTGGCCGATGCGGCGTGGCCGGAGATTTCCGGCTCGCCCGGCCGCCCCGGTTGGCGGATGTTGTGAAAATAGGCGTGGTGCCAATCGCGGTAGACGCCGTCGCCGTTCTCGTCGGGGCCGTCATACCAGGCAAGGAAATCCACCCGCGCGATGCCGTGGGGGCTGGATGCCTCCGCCTTTAATGTTGGATTGTCGCTGAAGGCCGAGCCTGACCGCGGCGACGTGATCCTGCCCCGCGGATGTTCCTTGGCGGGGCCGTAGTAGATCCGCACGATGATGGAGGTCCAGCCCCATTGGCCCCAGTTGAAGGTCTTTCGGCCCGTCTGCGGGCCGCAGGTTCCCTCGAAGCTGTTGATGCCCTCGTGCAGATGCGGCAGCGGGATTTCGACGACGGGGTTGTCCTGCGACAGCCAGTAGATGGAGGGTTCGCCCCTGGGCGTGGTGGTCAACTCGGGCAAGTCAATCCACGCGTTGTGATTGAAGCGGATGCGCTTGGCGGTTGTACCGTCATGGCCGCCCCAGCGGTCAATCAGGGCCTCTGCGCGGACGGCGCCCTGAAGGTCGCCGATCGTGATCTCCAGTACTGGGTTCGGCAGGAACTCCCGCGCCCCCTTCTCCGGCGAGTCGGGATCAGTGACGCGCCAGTCGCGGTTGCCGCGCATCACCTGCCGGTACTCCCGGTACACATCGCCCGGCTGGGGGCCTGCCGCGGATAACAACGCTGGGACGAGGAGAATCAGCAGGACTTTAGCGAGCATGTTTTCCCTCTAGCGGCACGACCGAGATGTCATGAAACGTCACGTCGGCGTAGTTGGCAACCAACAGCAGCGACCCGGCGGCGAGTTCACGGGCGGCTCCGCCGGCTACGCTGTCCCAGATTTCGGGTTCGGGATCGGAAGCGCGCCAGACCTTCTGAGAGTATAGGGAAAGCTGGTTGGGCCGGGATTCGGCGCGAACGCGGATGAAGTAAGGGACGCCGAATTCCAACTTGCGCGCCGACTCATCGGCCCACAAGATTTGAGCTGCGTTCCCCATGAAGATCATTCTCTGGTCCTTGACAGGGGTCACCGCCGGCGAGCAGCACCAGTAGTACATCGCCAGCGCACCCATCGGCCACCAGCCATGACGCGGCTGGAGTCCGCCCCAATCCCGGTGCCCCTGGAAACGGAGTAGCACGCCCAGACCGGGACCGTAGGCGATGGGATAGTAGCCCGCCTTGTCGAAACCGTGCAAGGTGAATCGAACCCGTGCATCGTAGTCTTTCCACGTGCGGTCGCCAACCGCCAGCAGCCGGTCATAACCCGGCTCCACCGGGCGGATGCCCGTTTCGTCGGACCTCCAGCGGCCATCGACAACCTGCACGGGCGCGGCCTGAAGCCGCATGCGGGCGAAGCTGGCGGAAAACGGCAATGGCCAGGTGCGCCCTCCACGGTAGTGGAAGCGAACCGTACGGCGGCTCTGCCTCTGCAGGAGATTCGTGGCAACAATCTCGGCCGTGTTTTCGCCCTCACGCAACTTGGCTATTTCAAACTCCACGGTGAAATCGCCCTCGCCAGCCAGCCGCCAGGCATCGGGCCCAACGGTGAGGACTTCAGGCTCGGAGCCATTGAGCGAGACCGTCAGAAGACCGATTCCATAGCGGTCCCTGACCCGGCCAAGCAGGTTTACCCACTGCTGGGGAGTACCCATCGCGCCGAAGTCGTAGTCCTCGCCGTGCCAAATCTCGATGGAGGGATCCATGCCCTCGACCGGACTTACTGCCGCCACCCGGCCCTCCGGATCGTTCAAGAACACATCGAGGCGCGGGGCCCGGAAGCGGAACGGCTTGGCAAAGATGTCCAGCCGGCCGTCGCCGTCGAGATCGGCGAGGCGGCCCTCGTGCATTCCCAATCCCCGATGCACCAACTGAGGCTTGAACCCGCCGCGGCCGTCGCCATGGAGGACCCAAACTTTGGCATCCCGGTTGTCAGGCCGGGTGCTCCACTGCGCCATCTCCGCGCAGAGCAGGTCGAGATTACCGTCGAGGTCGATGTCGCCGGCCTGAAGCGTATGGCCATGATCGACCGGCTGCGGCAAGAGATCCCGGCCCGTCCACTGCTTGCCGTCATAGACGTACATGCGCAACGGCAGCAGGTTGTCGCCAGGACCGAATACCACCTCCGGGTGTCCGCCTTTGATGAAGTTGCCTGCCACGGCTCGGGAAAAGCGGTATCGGTCGTCTATCAGGTGCGGCTGGAACTGGTCTCCGCCGACATGCTCGAACCACCGGCCCGCTCCGACAATGTCGGCCTTGCCGTCGAGATTGATGTCTGCGGCGGCAAGACCCTCGTGAGGGTCGCCCTCCTTCCATCCGTAAATCTCCGTCGACGGCCACTGATCCGACCTGCGGGGCTCAGGCGGAATTCGGAACAGCAGCAAGCGCTTCGCGCCTTGATTCCACGAGATGAGTTCCAACCTCCCATCGCCGTCGGCGTCAAAGAACATCTGGTCGTGGTGGGCGTTAGCGCCGGTGCGCTTGATGGTTCGACGTTTCCAGGGCCTCTGGGGCGCGTAGTCCGGGTATGGGTTCTCCCACCACCAAATCTCGTTGCTGCGCGCATCTCCGCCGAAGACGATGTCCTGGTCGCCGTCGCCGTCAATGTCGGCGAATGCGCCGCCGGCCTCCACCGGCATCACCGAGTCTTCGATGACGTAGGTTTCCCAGCGGTGATTCGAAAGCCGCCGGTACCAGGCAACAGCGGGTCCGTAAAGCCGCGATCCGACAATCATATCGGACACTCCGTCGTTGTCCACATCCAAGGCCAGAGAGGCTGTGGGCTCGGGCGCGGCGGCGGGGCGAGGCAACTGCCAGCGATCGCTGGCCAGCCAGGTCCAGCGGGTCTGGGCATGGAGCGCCGGGCCTGGCAACGCCAGGAGCAACAGCAGCATAATGACGTGTGACATATCAGAACTAGATCTGATCGTACGTGACCCGTCCCCCGTTGTCAACACATGCGTTATTGACATATCACAAAAGGACAGACAGAATGCTGGTAGGACTTGCACGCTATCATGGCCTCGCCCAAGAATGCACACGCTCTACGCGGTTCTCTTTCTGAACAGGCTTACCAGGCCATCCGCCGGATGATCCTGCGCGGAGAGATCCTGCCCGGCGTTTCTCTTTCGCGCCGGGCAGTTGCTCAGCAGCTGCAGGTGGGCCTGGTACCGGTGGCAGAGGCCTTTCAGCGGCTTGAGTACGACGGGCTGATCGAGAGTTGGCCCCGGATCGGAACGCGTGTCCGGGTACCGACACCGCAGGACGTCAGGGGCAACTACGTCATCCGCGAAGCGCTGGAGTCACAGTCCGCCAGGCTCTTCGCGGAGAAAGCGAGCGCGTCGGAGCGCCAGGAACTTCTCCATCTGGCGACCATGATCGACCGGATGCATGCCGACCCTGCGGCCGACTACTTCGATTACTTCACCGCTCACGCGAGGCTCCACCGGCGTATAGCCGAGTGTACCGGCTGTCCCGCGCTCGTGGATGCCGTGGAGAAGACCAACGTGCTGGTGCGCACTTGGCAATTCGCCGCCCTGTCGAAGTACAAGGGCGAGCCGGCCGATTATCACCAGCAATTGATCCGCACCCTCAACGAAGGCGACTCCGAAAAGGCCGACCGGGCCATGCGCCTGCATGTCCGTCACGGAATGGACGAAGTGCTCCAGCGAATGGAACCCTACTTTCTTGGGGAGTTCAACTCGTCCGGTGGCGCCCCGCCCGGACTCAAGTTGCCAAGGAAAAAGAGCGCGGCGGCCCGGCCGGTCAAAGCTTGAAGAAGATCTTTCGCCGGTACAGCCACCAGCAAACGTAGAGTTCAAAGCTGAACACCATCCAGGCGCTGACCATGCGGCCCCAGTCGGCCCATAGCGCGATCGCCCAGCCGGTGAAAACTGGCGCCGTTGCGTACATCCACCGCTTCAGGATTTCGTGGAAGAGATAGATGAAGATGGAATTCGCTCCAACGGCGGCCATCAGAGCCGTTCCCCGCCGCATGCGCCATACATCGAGTGCCAGGTAAAAGCCCGCGAGCACAAGCAATGCGAAGCCGGCGCTATAGAGCGCGAATGAGGCGGTCCAAATCCGCTTGATGAGCGGTATCGCGGGACTCAGAATCAACCCCAGCACCGCGGCGCCAATCCCACTCGCCGCCAGACTTGCGGCCTTTCGGGAGTCCTTCGCCGAGCTGGCCAGAAGGCGCCCCGCGAGCACGCCGAACAGGGTGTTGGCGGACGAGGATACGCAGTTGATCGTGGCGTAGGCGCCGTAATTGCGGCCAAGCAGGGTCCTGTCGATCCACCACCCGATGTTTGCCGTGATGTCATAGGGGCCTGTGACACCAGGCGCCGAGGAAAAGCAGTAAAGCGCCCAATGACCAGCCAGGAGAGCGAAGGCCGCCACCAATTGAGCCTGCCAGCGCCACCGCAGGGCCAGAAAGGCGACGAGATAGGCGAAGGCGATCTGGGCGAGCACATTGATCAGGTCCAGCGTCGGTTCCCCGGCCCGAATCGAGCGGGCCACCAGTCCCCAGAAAACCAGCAGCGCGCACCGCTTGAGGACATGGCCCAGGCTCACCGTCCACCGCTCCCCTGCGGACCACCGCTTGCTGAACGCGAAAGGCATTGCCGCGCCGACGATGAACATGAAGAACGGCTGAATCAGGTCCCAGGCGTGGACGCCAACCCACTCGGCGTGCGTGAATTGACGAGCCAGCGGGCCGACTAAGGGATGCTGCAGAAAAGGCTGGAGGCCGAAGCCCTCTGAGATCATCCAGATCATCGTGAATCCGCGGAAGGCGTCCAGTGAATAGAGCCGCTCGCGCGGTACAGTCACGGCTTCATGGCCTCGCGGGCGTAGGCGGCGATGGTTTCGCTGTCGATGTGGTAGTGGGCCAGCAGCCGCCCGGAATCCCTTCCCGAACTCGCGAAAACATCCCGCAATCCAACCCGGTATACGCGGCACGGGTGCCGTTCGCTGACCACTTCCGATACTGCACCACCTAAGCCGCCCACGATGTTGTGGTCCTCGGCCGTGATGATGGCCCGCGTCTCCCGCGCTGCCCGGACAATCGCCTCGCTATCGATGGGCTTGATTGTGTGACAGTCCAGGACCCTTGCCGAAATACCCTCGGCAGCCAATGCTACAGACGCCTCGACCGCCTCCCGGACCATGTTGCCGGTGGCGATGATCGATACGTCGCGTCCGGGCCGCAGTTCGATCATGCGACCGATCTCGAAATCGACGTCCTCGGCGTGCAGGACTGCGGCCGGCTGCCGTCCCAACCGCATATACACCGGGCCTTCGCTTTGTGCGATGGCCAGCGTCGCCAGCCTCGTCGTCACCGGGTCGGAGGGCGAAAGCACGGTCAGGTTGGGAATGGCCCGCATGATCGCGATGTCCTCGACGCCCTGGTGAGTTACCCCGTCGCCCGCGATCTCGACGCCTGCGTTTGTAGCCACGATCTTCACATTCAGCCGCGGATACGCGATTGAGGTCCGGATCCCTTCACAGGCCCTCATGCTGGCAAAGACGCAGAAGGTGCTCGCAAACGGGATCAATCCCACGGTGGCCGCCCCTGCCGCCATACAGACCATATTGAGCTCCGCCACGCCAGCCTGGAAGAACCTCCCCGGAAACCGTTCCTGAAAACGATAGGTGTTGGTCGATTTGGCGATGTCGGCCTCGAATACGATCACCCGCTCGTCGGAGGCGCCCAGTTCAACAAGAGTACGGCCATACATCACGCGGTTTGGTTGGGCTTCAATCATTGGAAGACTCCCGCCGGAGCGGCTGCAAGGAACTCCTGTAGTTCAGGCTGCGTCGCTGGCAATGAGTGCCAACCGGCGTCATCCTCGATTGCCGGGATGCCCTTGCCCTTCACCGTGTCCGCCACGATCACGTGGGGGCGCCCCGGCCGGCGGTTCGCCGTTTCGAAGGCAACGCCGATCTGTTCGAAGTTGTGTCCGTCGATCCGCTGGGCGTCCCATCCAAATGCGGTCCACTTTGCTTCAATGGGCTCAACCGCCATGATCTGGTGCGTTCTGCCGTCTGTCTGAAGACCATTGTTGTCGACGATTGCCACCAGATTGTCCAAGCCATAGTGCGCAGCCGCCATTGCTGCCTCCCAGACCACCCCTTCCTGAATCTCGCCATCACCCACCATCACGTACACGCGAAAGCCCCGTCGCAGCAGTTTACCGCCGAGTGCCATTCCGACCGCACAGGCGAATCCCTGGCCCAAGGAACCCGTGGTCATGTCGATTCCAGGCGTTTTTCGCATGTCGGGATGGCCCTGAAGGATGCTGCCGATATCTCGAAGCGTGGAGAGCGCCTCAGCCGGGAAGTATCCTCTCGCGGCGAGCGCCGCATAAACAGCCGGCGCGCAGTGCCCCTTGCTGAGCACAAAGCGGTCGCGGTCTGGCCAATCCGGATCGCCAGGGTCGATTCGCATGTGCCGGAAATAGAGATAGGCAATCACATCAATCGCCGACAGCGAACCCCCAGGATGTCCTGAACCGGCATTGAGTATCATGCGGACGATACTCTGCCGCAGGCGGGCGGCTGTGGCTGCCAAGTCTTCCGTTCTGTCTGATTCGTCTCTCATAGCCTGTTGAGCCCTGCCGCTCTGTCGAAATACTCCTCGGGCAGTTTTCCAGCTACCGTCCAGCCACCGTCGACGAAGAAGATCTGGCCTGTCATGTAACTGGAGTCCGCGGAGGCCAGGAATAACGCAGGACCGATCATCTCGTCAGGGTCGGCCGTCCTGCCGAGCGGCACAACCTTGCCCCAAGTGTTGTCGTATGAAGGATCGTCTTTCAGGTTCCGTGCCACGCGCGTCGGCCCCGGCGCAAATGTGTTCACCCTGATCCCGTACGCCGCGAGTTCCACTGCCAATTGGATTGTGAGGGCGTGTATTCCGCCCTTGCTCGAGGCGTAGGCCGCAAGATTGCGCACACCGAGTTGTGCGCAGTTCGTGGAGACGTTGACAATGCTGCCCCCTCCCGTGTCCTTCATCCAACGGGCTGCCTCCAGCGAGCAGAGGAACGTCCCTCGCAGGTTCGTCTCGATCACCGCATCCCACATCTCCGCTGTCGTTTCGAACAGCGGCGTCCAACCGGTGATCGCAGCGTTGTTGATGAGCACATCCAGCTTCGCGGCCTGTGCTCGCGCGAATTCGAACATCCGTCCAATGTGATCCGGCTTCCGGATATCTGCCTGCACCGCCCAGGCGCGGCGGCCCATGGCGAGGATCTCATCTCGGACTTGTTCTCCAGACCGTGCGTCGGAATTGTAGTTCACAATCACGTCCGCACCCTCGCCAGCCGCTCCCAGGGCCAGGCTCCGCCCGATTCCTTTACTTGCCCCGGTCACCAGCACAACCGCGCCCCTAAGTCTCGTCATAAGTCAACAACACCTTTACGCCCTGCTTGTTCTCGCAAAGATCGAACGCCTCCCGCCATCGCCTCAGTGGTAATCGATGGGTGATCAGCTTCTCCAACTCGAACTTGCCCTCGGCGAGGATGCTCATCACTCTCTCCTGGCGCTTCGCCGGGTAGACCTGGT
>CAYWST010000109.1:0-14774 GCA_964461075.1 uncultured Solibacteraceae bacterium
CTATGTTCTCAATGCACCCGCTTGGCGGCCGCGGCTAATTTGTACAGCAGTGGTCTACAATGACGTCGGAGAGCCGCCATGTCCTTCACGCTCCGGTCCCCGGCGTTCGCCTGGGGCGAATGGATTCCGCGCCGCCATTCCTGCGACGGTGAGAATCTCTCCCCTGCCCTGGAGTGGTCCGGCCCGCCGCCCTCCACACGCTCCTTCGCGTTGATCGCAGACGACCCGGACGCCCCGGCCGGTACCTGGAACCACTGGCTTTTGTGGGACATCCCGCCGGACGTCTGCTCCATCCCGGAAGGCTTTGTCCCGGGGAGTCTTGGAGTCAGCGGCCTGAACGATTTCAGCAAGCCCGGCTACGGAGGCCCCTGTCCGCCTCGCGGCCATGGCTCACACCGGTACTTCTTCACGCTCTACGCTCTGAACGTCTCCTCTCTGGCGCTGCCGGCCGGCGCTGCGCGTCCGGCGCTCAATCGCGCTTTGCAGGGCCGTATCCTCGCCGAGACCAGCATTCTGGGCCGGTATGAGAGAAAATAGCGGGACGCCCTGGCCGGAGCCGCCTTGCCCCGGCTCCGCGCACTCTGACAGACTGAACTCTGATGTCCGTACTTCGTCCGCCCGGGCTGGCGTGCTTCCTGTTGTTCGTCTGTGCCCCATTCGTCTTCCCACAGCCGGTTTCTGAGGCGGCCTCGACTCAGGAGATCCTCCAGTTTCATGCCGAATGGAGATTCATCCGCGCCGGCGAAATCCGATTCACCCTGAATCATCCAACTTCGGCCGAGATCCATGTACGCAGCGTCGGGTTGCTGAACAACCTTTACAAGGTCAACGACGTCTATAAGGCCTCCTTCGGCCCCGGCTACTGCGCGGCCTCCACGCACCTGGAAGCCCAGGAAGGGCGGCGGCGGCGCGACACGCGCATTGTCTTCGATAGCCAAAAGAAGACCGCCTCCTACCTCGAGAAGGACCTCGTGAAGGACTCCGTGGTGCTGTCCAAGGAGATCGACATCCCCGCCTGCGTGCACGACGCCGCCGGCGGTCTCCAGAAGCTGCGCCTGTTAAGCGTCGAGCCCGGCAAGAGCGTCGAGATTCCTTTCTCGGACGGGAAGAAAGTCGTCATGGCCAAAGTCGAGGCCCTGGGGCGTGAGCGCGTCACCACTTCGGCCGGCCAGTTCGAGTGCGTCAAATACGAGGCGTTTCTCTTTAACGGAGTCGTTTACTCACGCAAGGGACGCCTGTTTCTGTGGATAAGCGACGACGACCGGCGCGTCCCCGTGCAGATCAAGATCCAACTCCCCTTCTACGTGGGTACCATCACCATCCAACTGGAAAAGCCCTGATATGAGACTGCTGCCCGTTCTCGTTCTCGTTTCCCTGGCCGGCGTGGCGCAGGATAAGCCTGCGCCGATGACGGATGCGCAGGCGCTGGCCGCCTATGAACGCTGTCTTCAACTCATGGAAGCCGGCGGCCTCGTCTCCGCTGAAATGGGGCGCGCTGGAGCGCCGCTCATGGAGAATATGCGGCAAACGCTCGAAAGCATCCGCTTCCTCGGCCCGCGAAACGCTCATCTGCACTACAAGATGCTGGGTAACCTGCGAGCCTTCCTGCTCATCAGCGACGCGGTGCCCAAACCGGCCCAGTTCCCGGAAATCGCCAAACGCCAGTTGACGGAGTTGCGCGACCTCAGCGTCACCCTGGAAGGCTACTTCCTCGCCCAGATCGAATCCCTGCAGCGCGAACTTCGCAACCCTGACCGCGACAATACGCGCCGCTTCCGCGACGACAACAGCGCCCTTCCACCCCCGGGACAGAAGGGCCAGCGCGTCGTCTTCATGGGCGACTCGATGACCCAGGGCTGGCGGCTCAACGAGCACTTCCCCGGCAAGGACTTCATCAACCGCGGCATCAGCGGCCAGATCACCTCCCAGATGCTCGCCCGCTTCACCCAGGATGTGATCGAGCTCAAACCGCAGGCTGTCGTGATCTGGGGCGGCACCAACGACATCGCCCGCACTGTCGATCCGGCGGTCATCCAGCGCAACATCACCGCCATGTGCGATCTGGCGGAGTTCCACAAGATCAAGGTGGTGCTCGCGAGCATCACCCCGGTGAACGATCATTACAAGGCCGTCAATCCCTCCTACGAGCGCACCCTTCAGCGCCCGCCTTCCGCCATCATCGCCATGAACTCCTGGCTTCAGAAACTCGCGGCGGAGCGCGGGTTTGTCTACGCCGACTATTACCAGGCGACGCTGTCGACGGACACCCGCCTGGCGGCCAATCTCACCGCCGACGGCCTTCACCTCAATGCCGACGGATACCGGCTGATTTCCCCCGTCCTGCTCGCCGCCATCGAGAAAACACAAACTCCGGCACAACCCGCGCCGAAGAAGCGGCGTCTATTCTAGTGACATGACCGGTTTGCCGCTCCGCATCGCCGCGGCCGTATTCGCCCTGTGCCTGCCCGCGGCGGCGCAGATGAAGATGACTGTGGGCCAGCTCAAGAGCATGCTGCGCTCCTCCATTCAGTTGCAGCATCCCGACAAACAGGTCGCCAGCTATCTGAAGAACGTGCGCCTCACAGAAAAGCTCACCGAGCGGGACATTCAGGAGCTGCTTGCAGAAGGGCTCGGCCCGAAGACGGCCGATGCGCTCAAGGAGTTGGCCGCCGCCACCACCGCGCTGCCCAAGCCGCCCGTCGATCCCGCCAAGCCGGCCGCCGCTCCCCCGCCGATGCCGCCTCCGTCCGCCGAAGCGCAGAAGAAGATCATCGAGGAGGCCCGTGAGCTGGCGCTTGGCTATACCAAGCGCCTGCCCGACTTCATCTGCCTTCAGGTGACGCGGCGCTATTACGACCCGTCAGGGCTGGAGCAGTACATGCTTTCCGACACCATCGCCAACCGGCTCAGCTACTTCGACCAGAAGGAAGACTACAAGCTCATCTCGGTCAACGGGCAGATGGCCAGCACTACCTACGAACGTCTCGGCGGCGCAACGTCGACCGGCGAGTTCGGCACCATGATGCGCGAAGTCTTCCTGCCCGAGACGGAAGCCGAATTCTGGTGGGAACGATGGGCGCGCCTGCGCGGCAAGCTTGTCCACGTCTACGGCTACCGGGTGAGGCAGTCGCGATCCAAATGGCGCGTCAGTTGGCAGCGCCAGATGGAAGTCGTCCCCGGCTACAAGGGGCTGATTTACATCGACAAGGACGTGCCTATGGTCTACAGGTTGACGCTGGAGGCCGAGGACATGCCCGCCAGCTTCCCGATTCAGGAGGCTAAGTCGATGCTCGACTATGACTTCTCCGACATCGCCGACAAGCCCTTCCTGCTGCCGTTGCGCGCCGAAATCCGCATGAGGGAGGGCCGGTTCCTCGTGAAGAACCAGGTCGAGTTCCGCAACTATCGCAAGTTCGGCGCCGAAGCCACCATCACGTTCGACGTCAACTCGGCGCCGTTGCCCGAGGACCAGGAGAAGCCGCCTCAGCAGCCTTAGGAGCCGTAGGCCGGGCGCGCCATGTTCAGGTCAAGCAGGCGCCGCAGGATCTCATCCTCTGGCATCGAGGCCGTGTAACCGGCCCACCCGTAGGCTTCCGCGACGGCCTGATCCAATTCCTCGTGGGCGTGAACCAGCCAAGCGGGCTTCGCATTGTAGAGGTTGGTCAGCGTCCGGCGGCTGAGTTCCCGCTCGTGGCCGATCTTGCCGGTCCACTCAGGCGGGTTGAGCCATAGCTCCCGTAACGAATCGAGCCGCCGCGCGGCAGCGGCTACCTCATCCAGCGCCGTATTGCCCGCCCCGGAGGAGATCAGCCCTTCGGGAAACGGGAAGGTCTCGAAGGTGGTTGTGGGCGTGTAGCGTGGCCGGTCCTCAAGGCTCGTGCCCAACCGTAGCGCCCAAATTTCGTGGAAGCGGGAGTGAAGAACGCCGAAGAACGCATCGTCGTCGCGGGTGATGACGATGAGTTGTGAATCCGGCACTGTGACTGCCGGCTGCCGAACGAAGAGGCGGTGTTTGGCAACCCTCGGGGTTACGATATACCGTGGCTTGCCTTCCAGCGCCTTCCACATTCCCTGCCGCGGCTCGACATGCCGCCACCAGTAGGTTCTGTAGCTTTCCCGGCGGTTCTTATCCCGCTCAGGCTTGACGTGCTTCAGCACGTATTCAAACGGCGCTTCGTAGCCCGCGCACTCCGCCTCGCTCATCTCGGTCCCGAAGTCGACGATCCACATACCGCGAGGCCGCCGCGCAACGTCCATCCCGTTGATCCACGGTCTCAGCACGTCGCTGTTCGGTCTTCCGTTCGGGTTCCCTCCTACCGCCAACCACTCGCGCGCAAGCTCGCCCGGGATATCGAACGCGCCGCCTTTGGTATCCCCCATGAACGAGATGCCGAGGTTCTCCTTGAGTCTCCTCGCTTGCGTCAGGTCGACGCCCGTTCCTGTCAGATCGGCGAATATTTCAGGAACCTGCCGGCCGTCCAATCTCACCACTGCCTGGGGTGGCTGCCCAAAACACACGAGCGAGACGCGAACGGCGGCACCCTCGTTCACCCAGTCCTCGTCGCCCCAAGCCTCAAAAATCCCGATGCTTTCCCGGATTCGCTCCAGCGTCTTCCGGTTGGCCCCGCCGCGAATGCTGTTGGTCGCGACAAGTCCCGCCGAGCGGGCCCTGCCCGCTTCAATCTGCGCCCGCGCCTTTTCGAACCAGTAGATCACCAGATCCGCCTCGGCGGCGACTCTTCCTTCGTACAACCGGAACAGGTCCTCGACGTAAGCGTCACCGAGGTTGGCCCGCATGAACTTGCCCCCCAGGAAAGGCGGGTTTCCCACGATCGCGTCCGCTTCAGGCCACTCGGGTTCGCCGCCGCCTGGCGCAAGGATCGCGTCGCGGGTCTCCACCTCGTCGAGCTTTCCCAGGATGGGCTCCGGCGGGTGGCCGTAGCCGTTTTCCATCATCCATTGAATCTCGCCGATCCAGATCGACACGCGCGCCAGTTCGGCGGCGAACGGATTGAGCTCAATCCCCCGCAAATTGGCCGGCCCCGTTGCGAAGGCGAAGCCCGGTTCCATGCCCAAATCCTGAACTTCTACTCTGACGCGCCGTTCGAAGTCCTTCAGCGTCTTCAGCGAGAGGTACAGGAAATTGCCGGAACCGCACGCCGGATCGAGCACCCTGAACCGGTGCAGCCGGTCCAGAAAGGATTCATACTCCTGCTTCGCCTTCTTCAACCCCGCGGCGCCTGGCCGCGCGAGCGACTGGGCAATCCTTTCGCGGCAATCGGCCCACTCACGTTCCAGCGGTTCAAGCACCACTGGATGGACGAGACGCAGAATCGTGGCCGGATCGGTGTAGTGCGCGCCAAGCTGAGTTCGCTTGGCTGGATCGATGAAGCGTTCGAAGAGGGTGCCGAAGATGGCCGGCTCGATCGAAGACCAGTCGAGAGCGGCCGCCTCGCGGAGGATCATCAACTCGGGCATCCTCACGGCCAGAGCTTCGCCGCCGTCAAACAATCCCCCGTCGAAGTGTGCGATGTTCACCCAACCCATCCTGCCGCCGGTCGCCATCTTGTCGAACAGTTCCTGGCAGGCGGGAGCAAAACGGTTGGATTGATACCTGCTGTACTCCAGCAGCTTTGTGAAGACCGACTCCGGCAGAATGCCCACGTCCTCGGCGAACAGGCAGAAGACGACGCGAATCAGGAAGTGGGCGCGCACCTGCGGGTCCGGATAGCGTTCCTTCAACAGCTCTGACAGCTCGGCGAACTTCTCCGCCGCCTTCGCCGTGATGGCGGCGCGCGTGGCATCCGGCCGGAGAGCTTCGGGGTCGAAGAACGCGGAGCGCAAGACGCCCAGCATCGCGGGCTCGTTCAGGCGTTCGAGGACGATGTCGTGCTCGCGCTTCACCGACGCCGTGAAATTGGTGTGGATCCGGATCAGGCGGAAATCGGAGACGATCAAGAGCGGCGGGTTCTCCAACCCGTCGGCGTAGCTCTTGATCTGCTGGTAGGCGGCCGTCAGGTCGCCGCCGGGGCGTTTGTACTCCCAGGCGAAGCAGCCGCGTTTCCAGACGTCGGCAAATCCGCGGTCCCCAGCGATCTTAGCCGCCGGCTTCTCGAACCGGAACGATTCGTCCGAAGGCTTTGGATGGCCAAGAACCTCGCAGAGGTCGAGGAAATGCTGCTGCGCGAGCGCTCTTTCGGCCGCCCCTTGAAGTGGGTTCGCGAGGATCGCGCTCCACTTTGAAACAAACTCCTCCGCGGTCATGGGGCTATCTTGTCACACCAACCGCATGAAGCTCAGGTTCACCGTGAACCAGCGGTCGTCGGGCGGAGCTTGAAAACTGGGCGATCCGTCGATCTCGATCGTGTACCTGATAGCTTGCGGCAAAGGCGCTTCCACCACAAACAGCCCCGGACGGTCGATCTGATAGGTCAGCACATGCTGTCCGTTCGCCTTGATCCCGAGCCGGGCCGGCTCGCCCATGCTAAGCATCTGCGGATGAGCGTGGCCCCGCATGCGGAGCGTGCGCGTGGATGGACTCTGCGGCTCGAGCGTGAAGACCGCGCGGCGGCCGATCCAACGGTACTTATTGCCGTAGACCCCCTCCACCCCATAGAAGCCTTCAACCAGACGGTCAGCGCAATCCCCCTGGCAGAAGTCGATCACGTCCGCCCGAGGTCCCGGGTAGAGCTCTTTCTTTTCGGCGGAGGGGAGGAGATTGTAGACGCCCGCTTCGTCCGGCGCCGCATATCGGCATGTGCCGCATTCGAGAGTGTCCGATTCGCCGCGCCGCAGCGCACCGTGGCAATCCGGGCAGCGGAGATAGGTTTCGAAGCAGCTTTCAATCGGCGGGAACCCGCCCGCCGGGAACGCCGTGCGTCCTTCCTTCCGGCAAAACGCCGCCAAAGTGCCGCCGAGGAGCCGGGCCGGAACCCAGTCCGATCCGTGCCGGTCGATCTTCCGGCCGAGGTTCTTGACAACCCGCTCGCCCCAGCCGCGCTCGGCGATGAATAACTGATACTCGTGATCGATGAAATGTTTGCGGATGAGTTCGTGCCAGTCCTTGAGCGTCATCCGGTGGTTCTGCCGGATGCCGAACGACTCCTCCTGGTGCGCCCCGATCACGTCTTTCGTCAGGTAGCCCAGCAGTCCCCACTGATGGAGCTTCTTCTCCCAGGGTTTCATCTGCTCCCAGTAGGGTGCGCGATACAGCCGCAGCGAAAGCATCCGCCGGACGGGTTCCTCGGCGAAGTAGAAGATGCCGCCCGGCTGCAGCACACGCTTGACCTCCAGGAACACCGCCTCGATGTCCTGGAACTGGCTGAGCATCTGAAACGCAACCACCGTCCGCAGCGAGTTGTCGGCGAACGGCAGGTTCAGCGCGTCGCCGGCGATGCGGACGGGCGCGCGGTCCAGTTGCCAGCGGTCCATCAGCAGCTTGCCGTAACGGAGCGCGTCGGCCGAGATGTCGAGCGCGAATCCCTGCTCGCCGAACTCGTTAGAAAACATGTAGGAGGAGTGGCCCGCGTTGGCGCCGATCTCGAGATAAGGCGTCATCCACTGGACAAAATCCATGTGCCGCCGGAGAATCGCGCCTCGCCGTGCGTTTTCCTCGGCGTAAACCGCGATGGCGCGCTCGGGCTCGCCGAAGGAAGCGAAGTTGTGAAACTCGACCTCAGCTCGCTTGACTGAAAGAGATTGGGCTTCCATTACGAGAGAACAACTGTTCGGCCGTCAGGGAGCGCAGATCCGGAACGAGGATGTCCGGCGCGAGACCTGCCAGTTCTTCCAATGATACGACACCCGTCCCAACGGCGACGCTGCGCAGGCGGGCCTCGCGGGCGGCGAGGATGTCGTTCATGTGGTCGCCCACAAGGCTGACGGGCGCGGATTCCTGAATCCAGCCCTTGCGGAGCGCCTCCGCGACAGCGCGGCGCGCCAACGCGCCTCGCGTGGCGCCCTGTCCCGCGAAAGCGCCAAACCGGAAGTGGCGCGCCAGGCCGGCGCGTTCGAGCTTCCTCCAGGCGATCGGCTCGAAATTGCCCGTCACAAGCCCCGTCAGCGCTCCGGATTTCCTCAACATCCGCAGCAGTGGTCTCACGCCGGGACAGACCCTGTCGTGCAGCGCCGGGCAGAGGCTGTGGTATCGCCGGGACGCATCCCGCCGGATGCCCGCCAGCAAAACCGCCGCACGGGCCCGCGCCACCCCCGCCGCAGCCAGCATGGCCATCACGATGTCGGTATCGAGCATGCCCGCCACTGGAATGCCATCCGTCGTCGCCGCTTTGCCCGTCCTCGCCGCCACCGCCCCTTCGAGCGCCCGCCGGTGATGCGGGCCCGCCTTGCTCAGGAGCGTTCCGTCGATGTCGAACAGCACGAGCGCACGGTATTGTTGCGGCACACTTCCAGTCTACCGGCACGTCCCTCGCCGCAAGTGCCACAATAGTGTTTTCACCCCATGCAGCTCTTCCAGGCTGGCACGTCCCAGTTCATCCTGCTCGAACTCGACCACGATCTTCTCGTTCAGGGCGCACGCGAGGCCGGATTCGATTGCGAGGCCAGCGACACTCCGCGCAGCGTCGTCCTCCACCTCACCGCCCCAGAGAATGAGGGCCCCATTCTGCTGTTCGACGCCTCCGATCCCGCCAATACCGGCTGGTTCTCGCGTTGCTACTTCTATGTCGACGGGCTGACGGGCGACGTCCTGCAGACGCCGTTCACCGTCGCCAATCAGGCCGACCGGAGCGGGCGCTTGAATCCGCGCGCTCTCTGGATTCAGATCCGCAAGGAACTCCCGCTTCACTTCCGGTTGCCCGGCCGCCAGATGGCGAGCGAGAAGGTCGTCTACGCCGTGCTGTTCAACTTCCTCAGCGCTCTGCGCGGAGCCGGAGTGGGACTTTGCGGTCCAAGAGTCGTTCGCCCGCTAGCCGGACGCGTCGATTCACCGCACCGCTGAATCAGCCCAGACCTTCGGCCCTGGCCGCCTCAGCCACAACAGCATCGACCTCGGCTTGATACTCGGCCAGCAGTTCCGGCGTCTCCGCTTCGAAGCGAAGAACCAGAATCGGCTGTGTGTTGGACGCCCTGACCAAACCCCAGCCCTTGTCGAACAGCATCCGCACGCCATCGACGCCGATCACCCTGCGCCGGCCCTCGTAGTGCTTTCTCACCCTCTCGACCACGGCGAACTTCGCCGCGTCCGGGCAGTCGAAACGCAACTCCGGCGTCACCACCATCCGCGGCACCCCCTCCATCTGGGCCGAAAGCGGCTTATTTGTGCCTGCCACAATTTCGATGAGGCGGCAGGCGGCATAGAGGGCGTCGTCGAAGCCGTAGTAGCGGTCGGCGAAGAACATATGCCCGCTCATCTCCCCGGCGAGTTCTGCGCGCTCTTCCTTCATCTTGGCCTTGATCAGCGAATGGCCCGTTTTGTACATGATCGGGCGGCCGCCCAACCGCTCCAGTTCGTTGTACATCACCTGGGAGCACTTGACCTCGCCGATGAAGGTCGCGCCGGGCTTGCGCCGCAAGATCTCGCGGCCGAAGATCAGCATCAGCATGTCGCCCCAGATGACGCTGCCGGTTTCGTCCACCGCACCGATTCTGTCGGCGTCGCCGTCGAAAGAGAGCCCCATCTCGGCGCCATGTTCGCGCACCGCCCGCTTCAGCGGTTCGAGGTTGGCTTCCACGGTCGGATCGGGATGATGGTTCGGGAAACTCCCATCGGGCTCGAAGTACATCGGGACCGCTTCCACGTTCAGGCGTTCGAGCATCCTGCCGAGCGTCGGCCCTGCCACTCCGTTGCCAGCGTCGAACACCACCTTCACGCGCCGGGCAAAGCGGAACTGCGAAGGGATCTCCTCTACATAGGGCGTGATGATGTCGAACTCGCGCCTGGCTCCATCACCGGACTCGAAGTCGCGCTCGGTGAGAATCCGGTAGACCTCCTGAATCTGCGCGCCATAAATGGTTCCCTTGCCGAGCATTGTTTTGAAGCCGTTGTACTCGGGGGGATTGTGCGACCCGGTGATCATCACTCCGGCTTCCGAGCCGAGATGATGGACCGAATAATAGAGCAGCGGGGTGGGCGCCGGCCCGAGGTCGACGACGTCGAGGCCGGCGGCCCGGAGACCATTTGTCAAAGCCTCATTGAGGCGCGCTCCGCTGAGCCGGACGTCGCGGCCGGTGTTGACCGTCCGGACGCCGTTGCGCCGCAGGAAAGTCCCGAGCGCGCGGCCCAGCGCGGTGACGCCATCGGAAGGCAGATCGACGTCCGCGACCCCGCGGATGTCGTACTCACGAAAGATATTGGCTTGAAGCATGCGGCAAACAACCAGACTCCCCCAGTCTAGTTCAATGCGGCCAGCAGGCTGGAATGTGAATCGCTCCACACTGGACCATCGACTCGGAATTCGGGGTAGGCGTCAGGGTTGACCGGCAGCGCCCGCAGTTCCTTCTCGCGGCCCACGAGAGCCCAGGACGCGGGCAGCAACGCCCTTCGCGGATCGCCGGGCTCCAGCAACGCCACTGAGCGCATCCCCGCGGCGCGCCCCAGCCGCCAGATCATCGGCTGCAACTCCAGATACCGGTTCGAAACGTGGAACGCCAGCATGCCGCCCGCCTTCAGGTGCCGCAAATACAAGGCAAACGCCTCCCTCGTCAGCAGGTGCGTCGGGATCGAGTCGTCTGAGAAGGCGTCCAAAATCAGGAGGTCGAAGTTGTTCGGCGGCTCGCTCTCGAGCAGTTTTCTCCCGTCGCCTACTACCACCGAAACCGTGCCGGCGCACTTCGCCATATACGTGAAATGCCTGCGGGCATAATCGACGACCAGCGGGTTGATCTCATAGAACTTCATCCGGTCGCCCGCGCGAGCGTAGGCGGCCAGCGTTCCCGCGCCGAGCCCGATCACGCCGACATTCCGCGGCCCCTGGGTGTGCCTGAACCAGACGCCGGGCGCGGAACGGGGACCGTAGTAGGCCGCCGGTTCACCACTTCTCGCGGGGTCGAGGAACTGCGCGCCATGTGAAGTGCCGCCGTGGTAGATCTTGCGTAAACCCTGCAAGCCGTCTCGCGCAGGCTCGTCCTTCACCCGCAGCGCGCCGAAGAAGTTCCTGCCTCCTTCGACGTGTCCCGCCTGAGGTTTGAGGTAGGCGTAAGCCGGAGATAGGGTCATCACCGCACAACAGGCCGCGGCCATATCGACCGCCGTCGAGTGTCTCCGATACGCCGAGAAGAGAATCAACAGCCCCACCATAGCCAGCGCGACCGGCAGCTCAGCGTGGCTCCGGAACAATGCGGGCGCGCCAAAGGCGATGAACAGCGAGCCGAGCGCGCCGCCGGCCGCCATCAGGATGTAGAACTCCGTCAGGTGAGCGGGCTCAGGCTTCCGAGCTGCAAGTTCTCCATGGCAGTAAAGGCAGACCAGAAAGCAGCCGCCGACGAAAACGGGAACGCCCAGCCCGATCATCTTTCCCGCCGGAAGATAGACAATGGACCACGCCATGCCGGCCGCGGCCGCTCCCGCCAGACTCATCACAACCGGGCGCCGGTACCACTCGCGCTCGAACACCACCACAAAGGTGAGCAGATACGCCAGGAGCGGGACCGTCCAGAGAAAGGGAATCGGCGCCACCATTTGGCAAAGGTGATTCGTCGTCCCCACCAGCAGAGTCGTGCCCAGCGCAGCGTACCCGATCCATCGGAGCCTGTCCGCGACGGATGGCGCCGCGCCGCCGTGCTTCTCCTCGTGCCCCAGCCGAGGGTTTCGAACGATGACGAACAGCGCGGCGCCCAGCAGCGCTGCCGCCGACGCCAGATACGCGCCGCTCCAGAGGAGATTGAGCTGCGGAATCGGGATCCACGGCTCCAGAGCGAACGGAAAGCTGAGCAGCGCCGCTGCGCAACTAAGGTTGGACCAGCCAAACAAGCGGTATGCCCGGCGCCCCGCCTCCAGCCGCGCCGCCCACGCCTGCATCAGCGGACTCGTCGCGCTCAATACGAAATAGGGCAGCCCGACGGCTCGTAGGAGAATGATTAGAATCTGCCCGCCTGGATTCTCCCGCCCCGCCACCGGCTGCCCCCCTTGAGGAAGCGAGATCGGCAGAGCCAGCAGGCTCGCGAAGATCAGGGCGGCATGGACCTGCGCCTGCACTCTGGGCCGCAGGTACTTCGCCAGCGCATGGGCGTAGAGATATCCGGCCAACAGCAGCCCCTGGTAGAAGACCATGCACACGGCCCACACCGCCGCCGTTCCGCCAAACAGCGGCAGCAGTTGCTTCGCCAACAACGGCTGAACCAGGAACAAACAGAACGCGCCCGCCACAACCGCGGCGGCCAGAAGAGCCAATCGTCGGACCTCCTCCCGGCCATCGTCGGGCGCAGCGCCCATCTTTAGCCGGCCGGCGGAATGAAGTCTATTTGGGCAAGTTATCCCCGCTCAGCCGCGTCATCCGGTTGACGTTCTTGATCACGATGAAGATCACGAACGCAACGATCATGAACTGGATGACGATGTTGATGAAGTTGCCGTAAGCCAGAACCGCGGCGCCCGCCTTCTTGGCGTCCGCGATGGTGGCGTAGGTGTTTCCATCAAGGGCGTAGAACTTGTTGGTGAGATCCACCTTGCCGAGGAAGATCCCGAGGACCGGATTGATGATGTCTTCCACGAGCGAAGTGGTGATCTTGCCGAAGGCTCCGCCGATGATGACGCCGACCGCGAGGTCGATCACATTCCCCTTCAGGGCGAATTCTCTGAACTCCTGCATCATACCCATGTCGGTGAAGCATACCACCTTCGCGACGCCGCTTCATGGCCACGGGAGCCATTTCGCCCGCCGCGCGGGAATCGAGGAGTCCTGGGTGAGGCTGGCGCCCCGGCAACCGGGCGCCAGGAACGCATTCCACCACAGTTGAAGGCGGAGCAACAAACCGGCGAATCGCGAATCCCGCGGCCGCGCCCCGAGCCACGGCTCCAGTTGGGACCGCTTGAACAGCGAGCTTTCATCGAGAAGCACTTGAAAGGCGAATTCACGGAAGGGCCGATCGCTCCTCACGGATTCGGGCACATGGAGTCCAAGCTTGCGCCGGCCGGCAACCGCGGGAGCGTGCCTGGCGGCGATGGGCTTGAGGATCGCTTTCTCTTGCCCCCGGTGCAACTTCCAGGCCGAAGGCTGCCGCATGGCGAACTCGACGACATGGCGGTCGAGGAACGGCATCCGAATCTCGAGGCTCTCGGCCATCGACATGCGGTCGGCGCAGAACAGGATCGCCCCGGTGAGCCGGCCGCCGTACTCGAGCATCAGCCGTTTGGGAAGGCGGTCCCGGCCCGCGGCCCGCGGCGTCAAACCCAGTTGACGCTCCACCATGGCATACGCATCACGGCCCCTTAGATCGCCGGGGGAGGCCAGATCGAAGGGCGGCAAATCATCCGGATGGGCGCGGCGAACATATTCGAAGTCGATGTCATCCTGGCTGGCGGCGGCGACATTGCGGAACAGGCGCCGCCAGCGCCAGTCCGGCGCAAACGGCATCAGTGCGCGCGCCACCCACGCAGGCACGCACGAGTTCAGCAGATACGGCGCCCGCGGCCTGAGCCAGCCGTACCCGGCGAATAGCTCGTCGGAACCTTCTCCACCAACGACCGTCTTCACATGCCGGGCCGCCAGTTGAGAGAGCAACCCCACCAGCACGTAAGGCGTAATGCTCGAAGGCTCTTCCAGTCTCCAGGCCGCTTCCTCAAGCAACCGGGGCAGCATGGCCGCGCGGAACTCCACCTCTTCGTGCCTGGTTCCCAACGCCGAGGCGACCGCCCGCGCATGTTTGGCTTCGTTGACCTTTTCCGACTCCGGAAGAACCAGCGCGAAGGTCCGCAGCGAACCGAGGCGTTCAACCGCCATCGACGCCACGATCGACGAGTCCCACCCGCCACTGAGGAAACAGCCCACCTCGACATCGCCCTGCAAGTGACTTCGCGTTGCATCGCGCAGGAGGGCTTCGAGCCGTTCCGGCGCCTGCGCGTCGAACGGCTCGATCTCCTCCGGCGGACGCCAATGCCGCCGCACGTCAAGCGCGCCGTCCCGCCAGCGGAGATAGCAGCCCGGCAGCAGCTTTCGCGCGCCTCGAAAGGCGCATCCAGGCGCGGGCAGATATCCGTAGTTGAAGTAGCTGGAGAGTTCCTCCCAGTCGGCTTCAGGGACGAGCAGACCGCCCGCGATCAGCGCCCTGATCTCGGAGGCGAAGGCGAGGCCGCCGCCACGCTCCAGGTAGTAGAGCGGCTTCATGCCTGCATGGTCCCGGGCGGCGACCACGGTCCTGGTCCGCAGATCCACCACCGCGGCGGCATACATGCCATAGAGTTCGGCGAACATCGCCTCGCCCAACTCCTCGTAGAGGTGAACCAGGACTTCGGTGTCGCTCTGTGAGCGCAGCCGATGTCCCTTGCTGGTCAGGCTCTCGCCGAGTTCCCGGTAGTTGTAGATCTCGCCGTTCAGCACCGCCCAGACGCGCCCGTCTTCGTTTGAGACAGGCTGGCGGCCATGGGCTACATCAACGAGTGAAAGACGCGCTGCGCCCAACGCGCCGCTGAGCCCGTCGAATGCAACGGCCGCCTGCTCATCAGGTCCGCGGTGAATCATCGCGCCCACCATCCAGGCCATCGATTCGCGCATGGAGACCGAATCCAGGCCACGCCAATCGAATACTCCGGCAATGCCGCACATTCCAAAGGAGTCGCCCATGACCGTGCGGGTCACAACGAGCAATGAAAATGGGCGCGA
>CAYWST010000110.1:0-14715 GCA_964461075.1 uncultured Solibacteraceae bacterium
TGCGCCCAACACCGCGCCCGCCAACACCGCCTTCGGCACGGTGACCGCCGAGAAGGGTCACGGCCAGCGGCAACTCACGTTCGGCGCGAAGCTGATCTTCTGACCTCCCCCCCTTGTGTCCGGCGTCTCGCTTGGATATGGTCCTTTGTGAAATCGCCGCCAAGGGGGGCCGGCTGAATGAGAATCGTCCTCGTTTTGTCACTCACGCTCTTGACGTTCACCACCGCGCGGGCGCAGACGTCCCAGATTACGGGCCGCGTCACGGATCCAAGCGGCGCGGTGATTCCCGGCGCCGAGGTCACGGTCACCAACGCCGGCACCGGCGTCCGGTGGACTGCATCCAGCAACCAGGAAGGCTACTACACGGTCTCCCGCCTCGATCCGGGGCGTTACCAGATCGCGGTCCAATCCGGAGGGTTCAAACGCGCGCTGCGCACCGGCATCGTCCTTCAGGTCGACCAGGCAGCGCGCATCGACGTCACCCTGGAGGTCGGCGAGTTAGCCGAAAGCGTGGAGGTCAGCGCGGGAGCGGCGTTGATCGAATCGGAAACCTCGAACCTCGGCCAGGTCATCAACAACAAGAACATCGTCGAGATGCCGCTCAACGGCCGGAACGCGTGGGACCTTTCGAAACTGGTGGGAGGCGCGGCATACGTCTCCGGCTCGGGCGATGCGGGTGAAGTCGTCGCGGCGTCTTTTTCCGGCGGCCGGACCTGGTCGCAGTCCATCATGCTTGACGGCGGGTCCGTCCAGAAATCCGGCCTCGCCCGCGCACAGGCCGAACTCGCTCCAATGGTCGACGCCGTCGAGGAGTTCAAGGTCATCTCCAACAACTATGCGGCCGAGTACGGCCGCACCGCCGCCGGCGTTTTCACAGCCGTCACCAGGTCCGGCACGAACCAGTTCAGGGGGAATCTCTTCGAGTTCTTCCGCAACGATGCGATGGACGCGCGCAACTTCTTCGCCATCGGCAAGGCCCCGCTCCGGTATAACCAGTTCGGCGGCACCCTCGGCGGCCCCATCCGGAAAGACAAGACTCACTTTTTCACGGCGCTCGAGACCACCAAGGTCACGCAGGGGGCAACTGTTGTCGGCACTGTGCCATCTGTGGCGCGCAAGAGGGGCGACTTCAGCAACCTCCGAAACGCCGCGGGACGCGCGCTCGCCATCTACAACCCGTTTACGACACGGAACGATCCTTCCAACCCCACCCTCAAGCTCCGCGACCCGTTCCCCGGCAACATCATCCCTCAAAGCCTCTTCGACCCTGTGGCCGTCAATGCGCTGAAGTACTACCCGGACCCGAACCAGCAGGGCAACGCGGTCGAGGCGAACAACTACAACGTCAATGTGCCGGTGTTCCGCACCCAGTACCACGGCACCGCCCGTGTCGACCACGTTTTGACTGACAAGGACCGGCTCTTCGGCCGCTACGTGGCCCAGTTCAACGAGCTTCCTCAGGCGAGCGCATTCCCCGAGCCCGCCGCTTCCGGCTTCGGAGTCGGAAACGCATCCAGGGGAGTGTCCAATTTAGCGCACACCTACCTCGCCTCCTGGGTCCGGATGGTCAGCCCGAGCGTGCTGAACGATTTCAAGTTCAGCGGCACCAACCAGGACCGCTCCATTCTCCACGCCAGCGTCGATCAGGGTTGGCCGGCGAAACTCGGCTTGAAGGGAGTCGGAGACCGCGCCTTCCCCGTTTTCTCGCCGCAGGGGTATACGTCGCTTGGGTCGGCCAATGTCTTCCGCGCGCAGACCAATCCCTATTGGCAGATCCTCGAAACGGTGAGTTACTACCGCGGCAAGCATAGCGTGAAGGCCGGTTTTGAGTATCGCCGCAACCGAACGACCGACGAGTTCGACCGCCAACCTTCGGGGTCGTTTACATTCGCCGTCCAGGGGACCGGTCTGCAGGGCAACACGCTCACCGGCGACGGCCTGGCGACGATGCTGACCGGCTTCGCCACCAATGCCACCCTGAACGACTCGCCGTTGCTCGCCTTCAATAGTTACTCACTCGGCTTTTTCGTTCAGGACGACTGGAAGGTCACCCCTCGGTTCACTCTCAATCTTGGATTCCGCTACGATGTCGAACCCGGACGAACCGCCGACGACGATACGCAGAACGGCTTCGCGATCGACCGGATTCATCCCATCGCCGGCCGCCCCGGCGTCGTCACGTTCGCCGGCGTCACCGAGCCCTCGCGGATCTTTGACACCGACAGGAACAACTTCGCCCCCCGGTTCGGATTCGCATGGCGCCCGCTCGGCAACGAGAGCACGGTCGTCCGCGGCGGCTTCGGCGTATTCTTCGGCAATCCCGACGATCAGGGCTTCAACAATAGCGCGGTCCTCGGCTTCTCGACGGAAGCGCAAAAGGTAAGCCCCGACCAGAATCAGACCGCGGCTATGCTCCTCAAGGATGGCTTCACCGGAGTCAAAGCTCCCGGACCGGAAGATCGTACCGACGCTTTCGGCATGAACAGCCCCATCAACTTCTACCAGCGAGATCGCGCAACTCCCTACTCCATCCAGTACAACTTCGGACTCCAGCAGGAAGTCAAAGCGATTCTGCTCAGCGGCCAATATGTCGCCAACCTCGGGCGCAAGTTGACGGCAGGCAATCTGAGCATGAACCAGGTGGCCCCCGAGCTCGTTGGAAAAGCCGGCACGATCCAGTCGCGGCGCCCCTTTCCCCAATTCACCGACGTCCAACTCAACTCGCCGAACCTGGGTCACTCAAGCTATCACGCCTTCCTCTTCCGCGCCGAAAAGCGCTATCAGAGCGGGCTGCAATTCCTGTTCAATTACACGTTCTCGAAGTTCATCGACAACGTTGACGGCCTCACGGACTTCGGCGGAACTCCTGGATCGGGCTATCAGGATTACTACAACCGCAGGCTGGACAAGGCGATCAGCCCGCTCGATATCGCACAAAACGTCAGCTTCAACGTCGTTTACGACCTGCCGTGGGGGCCCGGCCGCCGGTGGCTGACCTCGGGCGCCGCCGGACAGATCCTGGGCGGCTGGCAGCTCTCCGCTCTCGCCACTCTGCTGTCGGGCCCGGTCTACGGCGTCACCACCCAGCAGAACACCACCGAAGCGTCCTCGGCCGGTCCGCAGCGCGCCAACATCCTCCGCGACCCAGCCCTGCCCGCGGATCAGCGCACGCCGGAGCGATGGTTCGACACCACCGCTTTCGAACAACCGGCGCGATTCCTGTTCGGCAACGCCGCGCGCTCGGTCGGCCGTGCGCCCGGCACGGCCAACTTCGATACCGGCATCATGAAGAACTTCGTCCTCCGGGAACGCTTCCGCATCCAGTTCCGGGCCGAGATGTTCAATGCGTTCAATCACACCAACTTCGGCATCCCCGGCACGGCCCTCAGCTCCCCGAACTTCGGGACGATCACCAGCGCCAAACCTGCCCGAGTCACTCAACTCGGCTTAAAAGTCTACTTCTGAAACACGCGCACCCAGTCCACTTCCATGCGGCGCGGAAAGATGGTTTCGTCGATCCCCTTCTGACCGCCCCACGTACCGCCGATGGCCACATTCAGAATGAGGTAGAAGGGCTCGTCGAAAGGCCACGCCGCCGCGCCGGTTTTCTCGTTCGCATAGGTGAAGTAGACCTTGCCGTCGACGGCGAACTTCATCTCGTTCGTGTCCCACTCGACCGAATAGACGTGGAACTTCCGGTCCGGCGACTTGACCGTGATCTTGTTCCCCTTGTTCGTCTTTTTCGCGTGGTTGTAGGCTTCGGTGTGAATGTTGGCGTGGATCACCTCAGGCTCGAACCCGACGTTTTCCATGATGTCGATCTCGCCGCACTTCGGCCAACCAACCTGTTTCCGGTTCACGCCCAGCATCCAGATTGCGGGCCACGTTCCGCGGCCGCCGGGCAACTTGGCCCGGACCTCCACCCTGCCGTGGCTCCAGGAGGCTTTGCCCTCGGTGGTCAGGCTGGCTGACGTGTACTCGGCGTTCTCCCAGGCTTCCTTGCGGGCTTCGAGGATCAGCCTGCCTTTCTCGATACGGGCGTTTTCCTGGCGCGCCTCGGTGTAATACTGCGCCTCACGGTTGCGAATTCGTCCCTTTTCATAAGTCCATTTTGCCGGGTCCGGAGCGCCGGGCTTGTTGAATTCGTCCGACCAGACCAGCTTGAAATCCGCCGCCGCCGCGGGCGGCGCCAACACGATGAGGAGCAAGTGGTGGATCTTCATACCGCACTCAGTGTATCGCCCTGTTCATCCAAGAAGCTCGGCCGGCTTCCACCTGAGGTTTTCGCCGGGCGTCCAGCCGTACGCCGTCCCGGCCGGAGGAACGGCAGGCCTGAGGCGGGCAGCGTCAGCGGGAGAATCGAAACCGGAAGGCCCTTGTCACCACAGTTCAAAACGTGCATCGTCAGTATTGGAGGCTCTCATGACGCCCATCCCGCCTTCGTTCCAATCCGTCCTTTGTCCCATCGACTTCAGCGACTGCTCCCGAAACGCGCTCGTGGCCGCGGCATGGATGGCGAAGGTCAGCGAAAAGCCTCTCTATCTGATCCATGCCGTTCATCTCGACATGCCCCACTATCTGAGCGAGGACACCAAATCGAAGGTGCTCGAACACTGGAAAAACGCGCGGACCGACGTTGCGCTGCATCTGAGAGAGTGGTGCGAGCAGGTGTGCGGACTGGGCGGCGAGGTTCACTACGAAGTGTCCGACGCGCCTCCGGTAGAGGCGATCATCGCCGCCGCGCACCGGCACTCGGCGCTCATCGTCATGGGCACGCACGGCCGGACGGGATGGCGGAGGGTCTGGATGGGTTCCGTCACGTCCCGCACCATTGAACAAGCCCGCGTCCCGGTGATGGTGATTCCTCCGGGGGAAGGACATGAGTCTTATGCCTGAATGGCTGATGCCGGTTCTCTTCATCGCCGGTTACATCGCGATCATGCGGTGGGTGCTGCCCGCCGCGGGCGTCCCGACTTGAATGTCGAACACTTGCGACACCGGGTCCCGGCGTCAGGAAGCAAAGCCTGAGGAAGAGGCTATCGAGAAGAACCAACGGGGAGCAGGACGCTGAAGGCGCCGCGGAGGTCTCCGGGTTTGTAGCCGGTGGCTTTGTCGCGGGGGTAGCGCTCGTCGAGCACGGCCTTCACCTCGGCCGGGATCTGATCCGGAGAGCCGTGGCAGCCCAAGCACATGGGCTGGATGCGGATGGGCTCCATCAGGCGAAGCCAGGGGCGGCCGTTTTCGGTGACCGTTTCGATGTGAGTCTCCGCTTTGCCGGTCCTGGCCCAGGCGGCGAGGACGCGCAACTCGTATTCGTCGGGGCGATCGTTCGAGTTGCGATATCGCTGGCTGACGCGCTTGATCTCGAGGCCGCGTTCCTTGGCGAACTCGGCGGTCACGGTCTGGGCGCTCTCCGAACACATTCGGACCGCGCCTTCGATGCCGCCGCGCTTGAGCTCTTCGCCGAGGAGTTGCTTGAGAACAGCGCCAAGGTCGCGGACGGCTTCGCGGGCCCGCTGCTCCTCCTCCGGCGGGGGAGCAGCGAGCAAGAGAAGAGAGAACAGCGTCAGGTTCATTCGGTGGTATTCGGTTTGGGAGTACTGGCCGTGGAGGGCGGCAGTTTGGGCTTGGAGATGAGACTGGCCGGGGGCAGCTCGCCGGTCAGGGTGCGGAGCCAAGTGGCGATGGAAGCGGCGTCGGCTTTGGAGATCCTGCCGCCGAGTTGGTAGTCGCTCATCATGGTGATGGCCTCTTCCAGGCTGTTGGTGGCGCCGTCGTGCATGTAAGGCGCCGTCTTCTCGATATTGCGCAGCGAGGGAACCTTGAAGACCATCTTGTCGTGATCGACCTTGGTGACCGCGAAGCGGCCCGGGTCCTTGGAGTGCGGCCAGGGCTTGGCCACACCGAGCTTCTGATAAGAGGTTCCGCCGACGAGCGTGCCGTTGTGGCAGGAGACGCAGCCGGCATTGGAGAACTTCATGAAGCCTTCCTTCTCGGCGTCAGTGAGCGCGTTCTTATCGCCGGCGAGGAACTTGTCCCAGCGGGAAGGAGTCACCAGGAGCCGCTCGAAGGCGCCGATGGCCTTGGCCATATTGTCGTAGGTTATCGGCTCGCGCTCGCCGGGGAAGGCCTGCTTGAACAGGCTGACGTACTCGGGGATAGACTTGAGGACAGCCACGACGGCAGCCTCACTGGGCATCGCCATCTCGACGGGATTCAGCACGGGGCCTTTGGCCTGCTCTTCGACGTCCTTGGCGCGGCCATCCCAGAACTGGGCGACATGCAGGGCGGCGTTGTAGACGGTGGGAGAGTTGCGGTCGCCTTTCTGGCCTTTGTGGCCGCCGGAGGTCGGCTCGTTATCGACGCCATATTTGTCGAGCATGTGGCAGGAGTTGCAGGACAGGTCGTGGCCCTTGGAGAGCCTGTTTTCGTAATAGAGCATCCGGCCGAGTTCCACCTTGGCCTTGGTGGACGGGTTTTGGGCGGACTCCATGGTCTTGGGCAGGGGCCGGAAAGCGCGGAGGCGGCCTTCCGGAATGTCGGCGGCGGTGAGCATACCGGCCGCCAGGATCAGGATGAGGGCTAGGGGTCTGGTCATGCGAATGGCTCCGTCGAGATTGAAACTATCATCTGGGATGCTCGGGGGCAAGGGAGGTGACGGGGTTGACAGGCTGAACACTGTTCAGTAAGATGAGGGCGGTCATCATGGGAGTCCAGGAACGGCGCGCAAGGGAAAAAGACGAGCTTCGGCGGAAGATCCTGGCGGCGGCTTCCGAGTTGTTCGTCAACGAGGGCATCGAGCATGTTTCGATGCGCAAGATCGCCGAGAAAGTGGAGTACTCGCCGGCCGCCATCTATTTGTATTTCAAGGACAAAAGCGAGCTTGTCAACAGCATCTGCGCGGAGACGTTTTCCGAGCTCGACGCGCGCCTGGAGGCGCTGAGCGCGGAGCCGATGGGACCGGTCGAGGGGTTCCTGAAAGGCTGCGAGACCTATGTGCGGTTTGGGTTGGAGCATCCGTCGCACTACATCTTCACGATGTGCACACCAGAGGAGAGCGCACAGGAGCAACTGAACTTCGAAGCCTTTTCGGAGACCTATGCGCTGGCGATGCGGGCTTTCGACCACCTGCGCCGGTGTGTGCGCAAATGTATCGAATCCGGGGAGTTCCGGGAGGCGGATGTGGAGGTGGTGGCGCAGAGCGCATGGCTCAGCATTCATGGACTTACAGCCGGACTGGTGACCTCCTCGACGTTCCCATTTGTCGACCGTGATGTCCTGATTAAGACTCACCTGGAAACACTGGCCCGCGGGTTGCGGGCGTAAAAACAATAAACACCGTTCAGATTCCTCTTGACATTCAAGAGCCCGCAGGGCAAACTTAACAGTGTTCAGTGAACAATGTTCAGGAGAAAATGAATGTTCACATTGGCCTGGAAGAATCTGATCCACGACCGGACAAGGCTGATGGTCACGCTGGTTGGGATCGTTTTTGCGCTGGTTCTGATCATCGTGCAGTTCGGGTTGTTCCTGGGGTTTCTGGACACATCGGCAAACATCGTTGAGAAGTCCGGAGCCGATCTCTGGGTTTCGGCGCCGGGGATTCCGCATGTCAACGGCGGGACGGCGCTGAAGGAGCGGCAGCGCTGGCGAGCTTTGGCAGTAGATGGAGTGGAACGCGCCGATCCCTATGGTCTGTTCTTCGTGAACTGGAAGCTGCCGACGGGATCGACAGAGGCCGTTCAGATCGCGGGTTTCGACCTGACGGGGAAGATGGGCGGGCCATGGAACATCACGTCGGGATCCGTGGCCGATCTTCACGGCGAGGACACGGTGATCGTGGATGAGCTGTATTCGAAGAAGCTGGGCGTAGAGAGGATTGGGGAGACGCTGGAGATCAACGGACGACGGGCGAGGGTTGTGGGGTTCACCAAGGGGATTCGCTCGTTCACGACTTCGCCGTACATCTTCACCTCGTTTAAGAACTCGCAAAACTATATGCAAATCCAGGAAGATGAGACCATTTTTCTCCTCATTCGATTGAAGCCGGGGGCAGACATCGAAAAGGTCCGGTCGGAGCTGAAGACTCAGTTGGGTTCGGTGGATGTCCTCACCAACCACGAGATGTGGCGGAAGACGCAGAACTACTGGGTCTTTTCGACCGGCGCCGGCATCACCACGCTGATGGGCGCGGCGCTGGGGCTGATCGTGGGCGTCGTTGTGGTGGCGCAGACGATTTACTCGGCGACGGTGGATCACATTCGCGAGTTCGGGACGCTGAAGGCGATGGGGGCGGCGAATGCGCGGATCTACCAGGTGATTCTGGCGCAGGCGGGGATGTCGGCGGTGATGGGCTACACGCTGGCGATCTTGATTGGATGGTTCGTTTCGAAGGGAAGTGAAAGCGGCAACGCGCCGATTGCGCTGCCGCCGGAAGTGGCAGTGGGGATTCTGGCGCTGGCTCTTGCGATGTGCATGGGCGCGTCGGTGATTTCCATCCGGAAGGCGACCACCATCGACCCGGCGATGGTCTTCAGGGGATAGACGATGATTCAGATCCGCGATCTCGTAAAAAGCTATGGCAAGGGCAACGCCGAGGTCCAGGCTCTGCGCGGCGTGAGCCTGGACGTGAGCGCGAGCGAAATCCTGATGCTGATGGGCCCGTCGGGCAGCGGGAAGACGACGCTGCTTTCGATCATGGGCTGCATTTTGCAGGCGACGTCGGGCAGCGTGCAGGTGAACGGGCTGGAGACAGTGGGCCTGGCGGAATCGAAACTGCCGGCGGTGCGGCTGGAGAACTTCGGCTTCGTGTTTCAAGGCTTCAATCTCTTCCCCGCCCTGACGGCGGAGGAGAACGTGGACCTGGCGTTCAAGCTGAAGGGTTTGAAGCCGCGGTCGGCCGAGTTGCTGGAGCGGGTGGGGCTTGGCGACAAGCGGAGGACGTACCCCCGGGATCTCTCCGGCGGCCAGAAGCAGCGTGTGGCGATCGCGCGGGCGCTGGCCGGCGATCCGCCGATCATCCTGGCCGACGAGCCGACAGCGGCGTTGGATTCGCACTCCGGGCAGACGGTGATGGAGATTCTCGCCGGGTTGGCGAGAGAACGGAAGCGGGCGGTGGTGATGGTGACGCATGACAATCGTGTTCTCCATTACGCGGACCGCATTGTGAGGATCGAAGACGGCGAGATCGCCGTGGAAGAAGAGGAGATGGCGGCATGAAGAGGATCTGGGTGTATGTGATCGCGGCGGCGGCGGCGGCGGGATCGCTGGCGCTGTTGCCGAGGGAGGCGAAGACGGCCGTGGCGGCGGTGGAGAAGCCGAAGCCGGGCGGATTCGTCGTCGCGGCGGGCCGCGTGGAGCCTTACGGGGAAGAGGTGAAACTGGGCGCGGAGTTGGACGGCAAGCTGGAGAAGGTGCTGGTGGAGGAAGGCGACGCCGTGCGCACAGGGCAAGTTCTGGCGGTGCTGCGCAACGCGGATTTCGCAGCGCGCGTAGCGACGGCGCGGGCGACGCTCGCAGAGCGGCAAGCCTATTTGGATCGAATGAGTAACGGCGCGAGAGAGGAAGAAAAGCTTGAAGCGCAAGCTCTGCTGCGGGAAGCCGAGGCGCAGTTGGCGACGGCGCGCGCGGAGCGGGATCGTCGCAGGAGCTTGCTCGACCGCGGGGCGGTTTCGAGGAGCGAGTACGACTTCGCGGATCGGGACGCCGCTACGGCGCAAGCGCGGGTGGACGCGGCGCGGCAGCGTCTCGCGCTGGTGGAGCGGCAGACGCGCGCCGAAGATTTGCGACGCGCGCAGGCTGAAGTGGCGCACGCCGAGGCGATGATCGCCGAAGCGCAAGCGGCGTTCGACAAGACATTCATCCGCTCGCCGCTGAACGGCAGAGTGCTGAGGAAGTATAAGAAGACGGGCGAGCCGGTAACAGCGGGCGAGACAGCGGTGCTCTCGCTGGGAGACTTCCGCGCGCTGCGGGTTCGGGTGGACGTGGACGAGCGCGACGTGGCGAAGCTGCGGCTGGGGCAGGCGGCCTGGGTGAGGGCCGACGCCTACGGCGACCGCAAGTTCACGGGCAAGGTGGTGGAGATCGGGCAGGCGCTTGGCAGAAAGAACGTGCGGACGGACGAGCCGAGCGAACGAGTGGACACGAAGATTCTGGAGACGCTGGTGGAACTCGACGCGGGGCAGACGCTGCCGGTGGGCCTGCGCGTGGATGCGTGGCTGGAGGTGGCCAAGTGAGTTTCTCATTGTTGTTGCTCGCGTTCGCGATGGAGTCGCTGACGCTGCAGCGGGCGATGGAGATGGTGGACGCGCAGAATCCGGATGTGGTTCTGGCAAAGCTTTCGGTGAACGAGGCGGCGGCGGCCGCTCGAATGGAGAAGTCGGCTCTGTTGCCGCAATTGAACGTGCAGGCGGGGGCGAGTTATCAGACGTCGAGTCTGGGGGCGATCGGGCTGCAGGGTCCGTCGTTCCCGCTGCGGATCGGACCTTACAGAGTGTTGGACGGACGTCCGCGGCTCGAACAGGCTGTGGTCGATCTTCCGCAGTGGTCGGCGTGGAAGGCGGCGAAGTTGAAGGCTGAGGCCGCGGGCAAAGAGGTGCGCGTTCGACGGGAGGCGGCGAAGCTGGCGGTGGCGGAGCTGTACTTCGACGCGCTGGAAGCGGAGTCGCGGGCGCGGGCGGCGGAGTCGAGATTGAAACAAGCCGAGACGCTGCGGAAGCAAACGGAGGACGCCTGGACGGCGGGGACGGCGAACCGCCTGGACGTGGCTCGGGCCTCGCAGCGGGTGGAGGCGGAGAGGACATCGCTGCTGGTCGCGCAGCGGGACAGGAAGACGCTGGCGACGCAGTTGCTGCGGGCGATCGGCGTGGCGCAGGAGGAGGTGGCGCTGGCTCAGGTGGTGGCGACGGAGGAGGTCGCGGCGGGGCTGCGCGCGGAGATGGAGGCGCTGGAAGCGCAAGGCAGAGTTCTGGCCGAGGAGTTGAAAAAGGCGGAGCGGGCGCGGTTTCCGAAGGTGAGCGCCTTCGGAGACTACGGGGCGCTGGGTTCGTCGTTCACGAGCGGGGTGAGCACTTACGCCGTTGGGGTCAGCATCACGCTGCCGATTTGGACGAGCGGGCGGATCGAGAGCGGGATTCAGGGAGCGAAGGTGAGGATCGAGAAGTGGCGTGAGGAGAAGCGGAAGCTGGAGCTGCAGATTTCTCAGGAAGTGGCGCAAGCTGTGGCGGAGAGGGAGGCGGCAAAGCAGGTGAATGAATCGGCGCGGCGGGCGGTGGAGGCTTCGAGAGAGGCGCTGGAGATGGCGCAGCTCCGGTACGGAGCGGGGATGACGACGAATCTGGATCTGGTGACGGCGCAGTCGGAACTGGCGGCGAGCGAGGAGACCGAGATTCAGGCTCGATACGACCGGTTGCGAGCCGAGGTCCGGCTGGCACGGGCGCGAGGGGATGTCGCGGCGGCGCTGGTTCGGTAGGCTGGACGGATGGAACTCACGCTGTATCAGGTGGACGCGTTCGCGTCCGAGGTATTCACGGGGAACCCGGCGGCGGTGGTGCCGCTGGAGAGCTGGATCCACGACGGGTTGATGCAGAAGATCGCGATGGAAAACAACCTGGCCGAGACGGTGTTTTTCGTGCCAAAGCCTGGCGGGTATCACATTCGCTGGTTCACGCCGGCTTCGGAGGTCGACTTGTGCGGCCATGCGACGCTGGCGTCGGCGTGGGTGTTGTGGAATCTGCTGGGGTATAAGGGATCGCGGATCGAGTTCGACTCGATGAGCGGGGTGCTGGGGGTGGAGAGAGAGGGAGATTTGCTCTCGCTCGACTTCCCTTCCCGGCCGCCACAACCAGTGGAGCCGTGCCCTGGGTTGGTGGAATCGCTTGGGGGAGAGCCGGTGGAGGTCCTGGCGTCGCGGGATTACATGGTGGTTTACGGGAGCGAGGAAGAGGTGCGTCGTTTGAAGCCGGCGATGACGGGGCTGATGGAGGTCGACCGGTTCGCGGTAAGCGTCACGGCCCCGGGCACGAAGAGGGGACAGTCCCCCTTTAGTCCAGGTAATACTCCCGACGGCGAGAGGACTAAAGGGGGACTGTCCCCTTGTGATGCGGATTTTGTGAGCCGGTTCTTCGCGCCGGCGCAGGGAGTGCCCGAGGATCCGGTCACCGGGTCGGCGCACTCGACGCTGATCCCGTATTGGGCCAGGCGATTGGGGAAGACGGCGATGGTGGCGCATCAGGTGAGCCCGCGGGGCGGAGTGCTGCATTGCGAGGACCGGGGAGAGAGGGTCAGGATCGCCGGCCGAGGGGTGTTGTACCTGAAGGGCACGATCTACGTGTGACGGCGGCGAGGGTGGCCGCGATTTCGGGGTGGCCGAGATCGGAGTGTCCGGCGATGATGCGGTTGGCGTCGAGGTTGATGACAGGCTCGGGGCGATCGAGGTCGAGGTCGCCGAGGTTCAGTTGAGCGCACTCTCCGGGCAGCATGCCTTGGGCGCCGTTGCGGCCGAGGCCGCCGTAGGGGTCGTCCTTGGCGCCGAGAAGCGCGGCATTCTGGCGGAGCGCGAAGGAGGCCAGGGGATAGGCGGCGCCGACGGCGAGGTCGCGCTTTGAGTGGGTGACGAGGATGGGTCCGCAGACCTTGCGGCGTGTGACGACGTCACGGAAAGCCCCTTGAGGCGCGAATGCGAACTGCGAGAAGGCCGCCTGGAGGAGGGTCATGGAGTGAATGGGACACAAGGCGGCTTGCGCGGCAGCGGTGACGAGACGCCCGCCGAAGGAATGGCCGGCGAGGTGGATTCGGGTTTCGGGGTTGTCCCGGTGGAACTCTTCCAGCCAGGGGGCGAGGCCGCAGGCTCCGATTTCGCCGGCACGGCGCTTCATGGCGGCGTAGAAGGGAAGGTTGGCCAGACTTCGAATGCCATTGAAGAGGCCGGCTTTGCCGCCCGGAGTCTGTGAAGGGGGCGCGAATTTCAAGCTGGGCCAGTAGACCTCGCAGAGGGCGAGATCGATGTCGAGCCGCTGCAGTTGGCGGCGGATGCGGCCAAACAGGGCGGCAGAGTCGTCGAAGGCGGGCATGCCGCCATGAGCGAGGAAGAGGATGTCCGAAGGAGGTTTGGCTTTGTTTGGTGAAACCGGCCGGCCGTGGCGGTCGAATTCGAGAGTCGAGATCGAGATCATAAAGCGGTTTCCTTTCAGATGGTTTGGAGGGCCTTCATCAAGTCGAGGAGTCCGCGGCCCTGGAAGTTCGGATCGCGGCGGAGATCCTGACAGGAGTTCAGGAAGATGCGTTTGACTTCACGGGGCTGGCCGATGAACTCGGGCCGGGCGGAGAGGAAGGCGGCGATGGCGCCGCTGGTGATGGCGGCGGCGACGGAGGTGCCGGAGTCCTCGACGTATTCGAGGGTGCGGGCGCAGGCGGAGAGGACGCGTTCGCCGGGAGCGACAAGGTCGGGTTTCATGCGGCCGTCGCCGGTGGGTCCCTTGGAGGAGAACCAACTGACGCCGTAGGTGTGAGGCTGGTCACGGTGGGTGGCGCCGACAGTGATGGCGAGATCGGCGTTTCCGGGGTCGCTAATCGTCAGCGGGATGGGGGCGCGGCGGAAACCTTCCAGAGTCTGGACGGCGCCGTAGCCGGTGTTGCCCGCCGCAGCGACGACCACGACGCCGGATTCGACCAACCGGTTGACCTCCGTGCAAAGCGGGCTCTGACCGCAGGCGAACCACTCCGGGTCAAATTCATAGCCGAGGCTCAAATTGACGCCATGAATCCGGATGGCGCGGCCACCGTGGTTGGCCTGCCAAATGAAATCGAGGGCTTCGATCAGGGAGGAGGTGAGGCCGGCCGCATCTTCGTCGAGGACCTGGAGACTGACCAGCCTGGCTTGCGGGGCTGCGCCGCGGAGTTGCGGGGATTGCCCGGCGATGAGGGCAGCCATGTGGGTGCCGTGGCCGTTGGGGTCCTGAAGGGGGCTTGAGTTGGCTTTGTTTGGTAAAAAGGAGCGGTGTTCAAGGCTCTCGGGGAGCGCGAGGTTGGCGTGGTTCGAAAAATGGGGATGGTGGGCGGCGACGCCGGTATCGCAAAGGGCCCAGACAACGCCCTCGCCGGAAGCGCCGAATGCGCGGAGCGCGGCGTCGGCTTTGATGGTGCGCAAGTGGGTTTGTTGGGCGCAGTGCTGAGCCTTGATGGGGTGGTCCAGCCAGATTCGATAAATGGTTGAGATTTCCGACGCAAGCGCTTCAATTTGAAAGCGTTTCAGGCTGGCAGCGATGAGCCCGCGGGCGGGCGGTCCAATCGGCCGGGCGGACTCGATGAGGCTCGAAATGGCTTTGTTTCGCCGAATTGGAGTTCGGAGTTCGACGATAACCGGCACCGACTCATCGGGCTGGGTAGATTGCAGCCGCTCGACCAGGGCGAGGTCGAGGATGCCGGCGGCGAGCGCCCGGCGGAAATCGGCTTCGTTTCGAAATGCGCGTTGGCGGTTGTGGTCCATGCGTCAGCGGTCTCCCTGGGGCCGGCGTTCCCGCCCCGGGAGTGTGCTAGCACACGGGCTCGGCTCTTTGGTGATATTCCTGGCGTATATGGTTGATAAATAGAGACAAAAAGGCGCAAAGGGGACGTGAGCCAGTCTCCGGGAAGGGGATCAGAGGGCCGGAGGCGTCAGCAAGCGGCGCGCCGCGGCTTCCGGCACGCGCTGTCAGCAGGGTTGTGATTGCGCGGCCG
>CAYWST010000111.1:0-14701 GCA_964461075.1 uncultured Solibacteraceae bacterium
TCTGGCAGTCTGTGCACGAGGTCCTCCCTCGCGCATAGGGATCGTCGGAAGGGTAGGGGAGGAGCTTGAGCAGCCGAACCGGGAGGCGTTCCCCCTCCTCGACCTCCCCCGACTCGCCGTCGGGCAGGGGGAATGAGCTATGCCGAGCCGCCGCTCATCCCCCTTCGGCCCCAGTCTGAGGGGGAGACCGCCGTCAAGGCCATGCCGTGGCCGGTGCGCTACGCGCAGCCTTGACTGCTTCTGGAAGACATCAGACCTTTTGCCTCAGTGGTTCACCTGTAGTAGGCACATTGAACGGTGTGGAAGAATATTGGTTCTGCCGTATCCAGCAAACCTACTGTGAAGAGGCAAGATGGCACAACTGGCCGCAGCGGAACGGAGACGATGGCGACGTTAAGGTCATCACAGGCGTTTCTACAACGGATGGAGTGGACAAGGTGGATAGACTCACCACACAGCAGCGGAGCTGGAACATGAGCCGTATCAAGGGCCGGGACACCGGTCCAGAAAAACGAGTGCGGTCACTCCTGCACCGTCTCGGGTTTCGCTTCTCTCTCAGACGGCGCGACCTTCCAGGTCGTCCTGATGTCGTTCTCCCACGCTATGCCACTGTGATATTCGTGCATGGATGCTTTTGGCACAGGCACAGCAAGTGTCCTAACGCGGTAGTCCCCAAAACACGTAAAGAGTTCTGGCTTGCCAAGTTAAACGGCAATGTTCAGCGGGATAAGAGAAACGAGAATGCCCTGAAGCAGTTAGGATGGACCGTGATTACTGTTTGGGAGTGCGAGCTGAGAGACGAGGCGAAACTCTCAAGCAGACTATTAGAAGATCTGAGCAATGGCCAGAATGCCTGACCATCACATTCCGATTATCGACCTGTTCGCCGGCCCAGGAGGTCTCGGGGAGGGATTCTCAGCATTCCAGTCGCGGAACGACGACATCCGTTTCCAGATAGTTTTATCGATCGAAATGGACCATTGGGCTCACCACACTCTTTCCCTTCGCAGCTTCTTCCACCACTTTCCTCGTGGAAAGGCACCGAACGCGTACTATGAGCATCTCCGTGGCGAGATAACACGCGAAGACCTCGTCACTCGCTTTCCGAAGGCGGCAGCGGCCGCATTTCAATGTGCATGGAGGGCAGAACTCGGCCGCGTTGACCATGAAGAAGTTGATCGACGTATCCGCGCTGCTCTCGCATCCAGGAAGCAATGGGTGTTGTGTGGAGGTCCACCGTGCCAAGCTTTTTCGGTTGTTGGGCGTTCCCGCACTGGTGGAATATCGGAGACGGATCATCGCGTATACCTTTACCTTCAATATCTGCGCATTCTGGCCGTCCACGAACCTCCACTCTTCATCATGGAAAACGTTAAGGGACTGTTATCGTCTCAAGTGAAGGGTGGTGAGTTCTTCGAGCAGATGCTTGCGGATCTACGGTTCCCCAGCTCAGTCATACGGGCACCAAAGAACGCAGGGCGTAAATCGTCTGGTGCCACGTACTCTCTCTATTCACTCGTATCGCGGGAAGACGACGATGCGGATTACGTCGGTGATCCGGCAAGGTTCTTAGTCAAGTCCGAGGACTACGGAATCCCACAATCCCGTCACCGCGTGATTATTCTTGGTGTCAGAGATGATGTCTCCTGTCCGCACATTCCGATACTGGAGCCCCATCCCGCGCAAATTCCGGTCCGTGCCGTACTGCGTGGACTGCCGAGGCTTCGTAGTGGGCTAACCAGATGTGAGGACGGTCAGGAGCAATGGCGTTCCGTGCTCGCCGAGATGAAAGATCTCAACTTCATGAGGTCGCAACGAACGGGGAGTGAACAGCTCATCCGGCAGCGGGTGCGTGAAATGCTAGCCAGTGATCGTGAATTCAAGGCCGATCGAGGAGCAGAATTTGTGGCATGTCAGCCGTCCTCGGACTATCGACCTGAGTGGTTTCTCGATCCGGCAATTGGTGGAGTGTGCAACCACGCCACCCGTCCGCACATGGCTTCGGACCTTCACCGTTATCTCTTCGCAGCCGCTTATGCCAAGGTGCATGGACGCTCACCTGATTTGCGGGATTTTCCTGCGGAGCTTCATCCCGACCACAAGAATCTCAATGATGCCCTCAAGCGCGGTCACTTTGACGACCGCTTCCGTGTTCAACTTGCAGGTCGCCCGGCAACGACGATCACTTGCCATTTGGCAAAAGACGGGCATTACTTCATTCATTACGACGATACTCAGTGCCGCAGTCTCACCGTAAGGGAAGCTGCACGGATTCAGACTTTTCCTGACAATTATTTCTTCTGCGGACCACGCACACACCAGTATCGCCAGGTAGGGAACGCGGTACCACCGCTTCTCGCCGAGCAGATCGCGGCACTTAGCGCACGTGTTTTCAGTCAGTCTGGGCGGCGTGTCGTGACGTCGCAGTCCAGCCGTTCATCACAGAAGAGGATGGCAGCCAATGGATGACCTTCAGAGCGCCCTGGAACGCCGCTTCCCTTTACTGAAGTCGCTCTATCTTCACCACGGCTCAGGAGAGAGGGAAGGACTTGCCTCCTTTATGGGCATATTACTAGCTACGATGGAAGGTTCTCGTGACTCTTCCTTCTGTTTTGTTTTTCCAAGAAAAGCCGGTATCGCACCTCTTAGCGCCGTCCTCTATGCTATTGGTCGCTTTGCGTGTGAATTTCCAATGCTCGCCGAGCGATATGCGACTGCCAGCTTTGCGAAAGGGCAGAGAGTTAAGTTGATTCCTGGAGACAAGGTCTTTGTCTTTGCAGGCCATTTTGCGGGAACACCGTTTTTCCGATTAGAGCTGCTCGATGATAAGCGCCGCTCCGCATTCAGTGTGCCAATCTCGGAAATCCTTCGCATTGAGCCAACAACATATAAAATTCCAAAGGGCAAGCAGGCTGATATCAGCATAACCCGTGACGAGGCGCCACTTTCTAACCTGGACAGGCTAATCGGCACCAGCACCTACGGTAATCACTCACTGGCTACGAATTACGTTCTGTATCTTGGCGGGCGCACCGACGTCGAGGACTTTCTGTCCACTACCTGCCTTGGGAATGCAGCTGGAAGCCTTCAGGCCAGGCTCGACGACCTTGTCGCGCCTGGGACAATCGGTGAATCTGGTGAGGTCAGGCATCACGACCAGCATAAATCCGCGGGCGAACCTCTCGTCGCAATCACTTCACGTCTCGACCACGTAGCCGAAGCTTCTAGGCTCTCACCGCCGCACTCAAAAGTTGTCGTAGTGGACGGTGCAAAGCGAATCACGGACCTAGCTGCGTTCGACGCGATTGCCGCCACTCAAAATCTGATTATCGTGGCGGAGCCAGATGAGGAGGACCAACTACGGCTGCTGTTTGACCGTGGATGCCGTTTCTGGCGCTTTTCGCTCAGCGATTTGGAAGCCGGAGAGCAGCAAAGCCATGATGGCAGGTTCTTCAGCGAACTCTACCAGTCCGCACGAAATGAAGCCTCCTTCACAACTGATCTCCGGGAATGTCGTGATGACAACCTGGAGGCTCTGGTCTCAGTACTGGTGAAGTGCCAAGGAGCTCTTGACGAATCGAAAGAAGACGCTACGCAACTGCTGTTGCGAGACATCTACAGGCTTCTCCGAGACTGTTCAGAGCTTCTCGAACCTCCGGACGCTGATGAACTTGAATCGCTTCTTAGCAAAGCTCAAAGGATATCCCAGGAAGCAGCGAACCGTCGTATTTGGCTGGATGACACGTCGGCAGAAGCGCTTAACGAAGCGTGCCGAGCGCTTGCGCAAGCACTCCACAACCCTGCCCTTGGAAAAGTTAAAGGTGACACTCTCCGCTCCCTGTTGGCGGAGTGTAATGCTGAAGCATGTAAATCGCTCGCCCTTGTGGCATCGTCCATTGCTCACAAGAATCGTGTTTCCCGATGGTTGGCAAAGGAGAATCTGAATTTCGAGGTAATCCTCCCAACGAAGACACCTGAAGACGGGTTCTACGACCGCCTAATCTGCACAGCATGGCCGGGCTCTAGAAGCTTTCGTCCACTTGCCCGAAAGTACCTGGCACCTCGCCTAACTCTCATCGGCTATCCGTATGAGTCGCAATGGCTAACCTCTTTCAGAGCGAAGGAACGCGCCGCCCAACGTATCCCGGACATCTCGCCGCAAGAGAAGTCTGCTCTGGTTGGAATCAATACTGCGTTCCCGTGGCCTCAGGGTTCTAATCATGTGTCAACAGGGGGGCAGCCGCAACATTCTTCTGTTCATCCCCTCCTTGAGCTGGAAGACCGTATGACTCGAAAGGGCATATTGGCAGCTGTCGCAGGGGAAGATGCTGTGCCAGCCAAGCTGGTGAGCTTCGTTGGCGATGCCTATGCTTTCCTGACAGAGAGCTATACGGTTCGAGTCATCACCGATCTTGTCTCAGGATGTGTGAGCCCGAACACCAGCGTACCGCGACGTGTCGTGAATGAGCTCCGCATTGGTGACCTTCTCGTCTTTCGTGAGCGGGGGAGACGGGATATCATTCTAGCTCTGGCGGATGATCAACTGGGACCGGATGCTCCCGCTATACGCGAAATGGCCTCAAGATGGCATAAAGCACTCCGTCAATCCGGCCTCGATGAAACCACTCTGGTCCAGGAGCTAAAGGATGTAAACTGCCCGCGCACTCTGCAGACGGTCAGAGGTTGGCTTGCTGATGATTCGATGATAGGGCCACAGTCACAAGCTGATCTGGAAGCGATAGCGTATGCCCTCGGGAGCCAGAGCCTTCTTAGCGAAGTCCCGGACATTTGGGCGGCAATCCACAGGCTGCGGGGAGAACATCTAAGCGCGGGGATGAAATTGTCGCGGATTCTCCTTGAGAAGCTACCTGAAAGGCTGATAGAGATCGCAGAGGGCAGAACGCGAATAGAGATTGACAACTCGCTCAGTGCTTGGATTGTTCAGGTTGATAATATTGCACTTAACGAAGAGTTGAGACCACGATCGTATGTAAATGTCCTGCTCTGGGACCAGTGAGACCATAGGTGAGCATAAACAATGGCTCGGATGATACCGCCACACTGGCACGACAAAACGCCGCGTAGTGAGCAACGCGTATTCAATCTTTTGAAACACGATCCCCTGACCGAAAGCTGGACAGTACTGCACTCGCTCAATCTCAAACAGTCCGGAACGCGGCCTTACGGTGAGGTGGACTTTGTCGTCCTCATTCCATCTGCTGGGATTATCTGTCTTGAGGTGAAGGGTGGCAGGGTAGCCTGCAAGGACGGAATCTGGACAAGCACAGATGCTGCAGGGACCACTTCACAGCTCAAACGGAGTCCGTTCGCGCAAGCCCAGGATGGCATGCATGAGCTTCGCAAATCATTGGGAGAGCGACTTGCAAGTACAGCGGCGTTCAATCAGATTCCTTTTGGTTTTGCCGTAATCTTCACCGATGTTGATGCGCCTCCTGCCGATATTGGCACGCAGCCGTGGGAAATCATCGATGACAATGGCCTGCGACGTGGTCTGGGTTCTCTCCTCCTGAAGGCCGCAAAGCAGCAGCGGGTGAGGCATCGCTATGTCCAGGGAACACCCGAACCGCAGCCGCAGTTGTTGCGCACTATTATTAACGTGCTGCGACCAGACTTTGAACGGATCGTCGCGCGGGGGACTATTGTCGGAGATTCAGAACGGCGACTGTTGAAACTAACCGAGGAGCAATACGACCTACTGGACCTCCTTGGCGAAAACCCTCGGTGTTTGTTTGAAGGTGCAGCTGGAACGGGCAAAACCCTTCTGGCTTTGGAGTTCGCAAGACGCCGCGCCCGAACAGGAGAGCGCGTTTTATTAATCTGCTATAACAAGTTGCTGGGAGATTGGTTTGAAAAGGAAATAGGTGCGTCCACATCCGAACTCAGTATCACTGCTGGTCGTTTCTATAAGTGCCTCAGGGAAGTCATTCTACGTTCTTCGATCGCTCAGGATTTTCTTGACGCGGAACGAGATTCAGGTGACTCCGAGCTCTTCGACGCGGTTTACCCACTATATGGACAGCTTGTCCTTGAAGCAGGGGAGAGTCGCTTTGATGTCGTTGTAATGGACGAAGCGCAGGATCTACTTCACCCCTCAGTACTCAACTTGCTCGACAGTTGGGTGGAGGGTGGGCTTCGCGAGGGGAGGTGGGCGTTCTTCGGTGATTTTCATCGCCAGGCGATCTATGGAGGTCGGAAGACGGCCGATCCACACGAGCAGCTGTTGGCTAGGCAGGTGTTTCATGTTAGGGCAACGTTAAAGCAAAACTGCCGCAATACTCGTCGCATAGGTGAGGAGACCGCTCTCCTCTCCGGGTTTGAAAGTCCACCATATCGAATGGGTCAAGTGGATGGCGCCCCTGTTGACTACATCGAGTACTCCGACGAGAAGTCTCAGGTAGAGGCACTCGATGCAGTTCTTAAACGATTGTGCCTCGAACCTGATATTACGCCCGACGACATTATCGTTCTGTCTCGATATCGCTTTGAACAATCTATTGCGGGAAGAGTTCCAGACTCCCCCTCGTACGAGATTCGACCTGTCGATACCAATATTTCTCGCCATCGCGTTCCGACTATTCGTTTTGCGACCGTCCAGGCATTCAAGGGTATGGAGAGCAAGGTAGTCGTTCTTTGTGACATTGAGCGTATCGAGGGGGACGACGACCGGTCACTCCTTTATGTCGCGATGTCCCGTGCCAGAAGCTTACTGACCGTCCTTCTTCATGTCAGAACAAAAGGAGCCGTCAAGGATGCGTTCAAGAAGCGGCTCTCGGATTTATGGAGGTGATGCTGTGAGCATTGACGTTCGGAACGACATACTTGGCTTCCTCTTTAGAGAGTTGGTTGGACCTGATCCCGGGCTGCCCGCTCAGCAGCTAAACCGGGAAGAAATCCTCCGGCCCCAAGACCCCCCTCGGCTTCGTTATAGCGCAGGTGTTCTGTTTCCGAAGAAGGCTGCTGTTGCTACCGCGGAGAATGCCACAGAAGCGGAGACCGAGATGGAAGTTACCTCGGTCTCTGAAGCAGGCACCCTGGACGGGGACGAACCCCAAATCAGCGATCACCGTGCGGATGATCGAGGCGAAGGCGAAGTACCGACAGACCAGGAAGTCAACCGCGCGAATGAGTATCTGCCCAGTGCGATGGGACTTTCGGGGCTGGTTCGGCTTCCGGATAGCCTCAAGGTCCGTATCAAAGCAGCGCAATACATCCGCGAAGTAATTCCGGGGCTAGGGCGCCCAGATGCCAACGGCCAGTGGCAGCCGCATTGGCTCCGTCATCCCATCGACTCTATTATAGACGTCGACTGCGCAGAGTTTAGGGCGTCAAGACCGTTAGTGCGGAGGTATAAAGTCAAGGACGGCGATGCCGATACGCATCTCGTCCTGCATGTGTTCAGCCGTCCACATGTTCTTGCGAAGGACCTCGCGTCTGATCGGATCATTACGTTCTCGCTGCTCAACGATCGCGTTGCGCAGGCGCAGCGCCCCCGTGACGAAGAGTGTTACTTCCAATGCGAGTTCGAAGTAGCCACTCATCCTAACCAACCGTGCTTTCTCGAATATCCGGACCGCATCAGTGTATCCCCCGACGACGAAGAACAATCCATGCAGTTGCTGTTCTCGCATCGCAGGACCTTTGCCGTCGGTCATGGGTGCGCTGCGGATTGGAGTGACAGCAAGTGTGAATGTGTCTCCAGAATCAACACTCAGACCCTGCCAACCTTCGACATCAAACCAATCGTGCCGCGGCAGATCGAAGGACTCGACCTTTCAATGCTCGCGCTATCCACAGCGGGAGGTGATTCCATCGCTCTGTGTCGACGATTGGCGAACGCATATAAGGAGTGGATAAGCGAAAGGGACCTTGAGGTTCAAGCTCTCCCCGACCACCTCAAGCCCGCCGGGCGTCGCCACTTGGATTCCTGCACTGATGCGCTTGCACGAATACAGGACGGCATTGCTCAACTTGAAGATAACGACTTGGTGGCGGAAGCGTTCGCGTTGATGAATCAAGCAATGCTCGCACAGCAATTCCACTATGAACTCGCCTCCACTCCTGAAAAGCAACGCCGGTGGATAAAGAAGGGCAGTGGGCTGATTCTTGAAAGACCCTATGCCAAGCCCGATCTCTCCAATCCTGAGTCGAAGCGAGGACGGTGGCGGCCTTTTCAGCTAGCGTTCATTCTAATGAATCTTCGCTCAATCGCTGACCGCATGAGTGACGAGCGCAGAGTTGTCGATCTGATCTGGTTTCCGACGGGAGGTGGAAAAACGGAGGCCTATCTTGGTCTCACTGCATTCTCAATTTTTTGGCGGCGGCTTGAAGATCCGCTGAATGATGGCACCACGGCTCTGATGCGTTATACCCTTCGTCTTCTCACGACACAGCAGTATCAGAGGGCGGCCTCGCTCATTTGTGCCTGCGAGTGGATTCGACGGCAGATGCCAAAGGATCTAGGGGGGACCCCGATTTCTATTGGTCTGTGGGTTGGAGGGGACGTCACTCCCATTCGGCATAGTGACGCCATTACGAAGTACCAGAGGCTACTCGCAGACGGGCGGGAGAACCCGTTCATTATGCTGAATTGTCCATGGTGTGGTGCCCAGATGGGAGCAGTCGAATGGGGTAACAGCTACCAGGTGAAGGGATACCGTTCTCGTTCCGGCCCCAAGCGCGTTGAATTCGCGTGCGACGATCCGGACTGCGATTTCCACAGCAGTCTTCCGCTGTATGTTGTCGATGAGGCAATCTACAAGGAGCGTCCCACTCTTTTGATCGGAACGGTTGACAAGTTTGCGTTGCTCCCCTGGTACCCCGATGCCAGGAGTGTTTTTGGGCTTGATGTGAACCCTCATGTCACCCCTCCCGATTTGGTCATCCAGGACGAGTTGCACCTCATTTCTGGTCCGCTTGGGTCAATGGTCGGCCATTACGAAACCGCCATTGACCAGCTGTGCACGCACCAGCGGTACGGGAAACAGATATCAGCCAAAGTCATCGCGTCAACTGCCACAATCTGCCGGGCAGGAGAGCAGGTTCAGAACCTGTATGGGCGCAAGGTGTTCCTCTTTCCACCGCAGGGCCTCAGCGCGGGCGACTCGTTCTTCGCCCGTGAGGATGGGACTGCGCCCGGCCGTCTCTACGTTGGAGTGTTCGCAAGCGCATTGTCTTCTCATGTGACCGCGCAGATCAGGGTTATGGCGGCCCTTCTGCAAGCGGTCAAGAGTGTCACTGACCGAGGCTGTGATGAGCTCGACCCTTACTGGACGCTGATGGCCTATTTCAACAGCCTGAGAGAACTAGGGCATGCTGCAACCCTCATCCGGGCCGACATCACGGATTACTTGAATGCTATGTGGGACCGCTTGGATATTCGTTCGGATGGAACAAACGATCCACGTAGGTTCATTAACGCTGACCGAGAATTGACTAGCCGTGTGCAAAGCAGCGACATACCGGAGATACTGCAACAGCTCTTTGTCAAATGGGATGGCAGCCGTGACTGCCACCCAATTGACGTGTGTCTTGCAACCAATATGATTCAGGTGGGCCTTGATGTTCCCAGGCTTGGGCTTATGACAGTGGTTGGACAACCGAAGACGACGTCCGAGTATATACAAGCCACTAGCCGTGTGGGGCGTTCACATCCCGGCTTGGTTGTCACGGTGTACAACCCCTCAAAGCCTCGGGACCGATCGCACTTCGAACACTTCCGCTCATACCACGAAGCAATATATCGCTGGGTGGAGCCTACCAGCGTCACGCCTTTCGCGATCCCAGTGAGGGATCGGGCTCTCCACGCCTTGGCAATCACGCTCGTCCGATACCTGGGCAGCTCAGGTGCGCGAAGCTGTCCGCAGCCGTGGGCTTCCATTGCGGAGATCGCGCCCACCGTAACCGACCTTATAATATCGCGCATCCGACAGATTGATCCTGGAGAAGAAGCTGCCTCCCGGCAGCAGATCCATGAGATCTTTACCGCTTGGCGTCGTAATCCGCCGCCAAGATATGGAGATTTCAAACCGCCGTCGGCTGAAACCCCGCTAATGTATCCAGCAGGCGCTCAGAAACTTTCAGATTGGAGCGAACCGACATACCCGACGCCCAGCTCTATGCGTAACGTCGATTCGACGTGCGATGCCAAAGTCCTGGGCAGCTTCCCTCAACCGGAGGATGAGTAGATGCCAGCCGAAAAGCCTATCCGACGTGGCCAGTTGATCTCACCTTTTGGCGTTGGGGCTATGGTCTCATTTCCCCGAGATGAGTCGCTCATGACCGCCGGGCTTGACGCATGGACTGCCGACGCAAAGAAGAAATGCCCTCCTGACTGGCTGGTGCGAGAGGAGAGGCTGGAGGCAAGGCTTGGCGTTACCCATCTTCGGCTTCCTCCCGAACACCGCGATCCTGGTCCCGGAGTTCAGTTGCCCAATCAAGACGTCCCGTTTGTGCGATTTCCACGCTGGCACTATTGCTACTACTGTGGAGGCATGGAGGAACTGTCTCTATTCGGTAGTCGTCAGCGGTGCAAAGCGCACCCTTGGCCAACCCGTAACTGCTCGCAACGCAGAGTCAAGCCGTGGCTCATCCCTGTGCGCTTTGTGACGGCATGTCAGCGCGGGCATGTTCAGGATTTTCCCTTCAGAGAATGGGTCCACCGTGGCCAACCGCCAGCGCCTCAGTGTCAATTGCGCCTACTCGCAGGACGGTCATCCGCTGGTCTAACCGGTATCAAGATCTCGTGCACCTGTGGTAAGAGCCGAAGTTTAGGAGGTATTTTCGATTTCAACGACCAGACTGGTGGTGCACTACATCGCCTTGGATGTGATTGCCAAGGCTATCGCCCATGGTTAGGTGAGTGGGAGAACCCGCCGGGGTGCGGCGAATTCCTTCAGGTGGTCCAGCGTGGCGCATCAAATGTCTATTTCCCCCTTGTCGTCAGCTCCATTTATCTGCCTCTCTGGGCAGAAGCCGCTGCCAGCGGGATCGTAAAGGCGCTTGAAGATCCGAGAATCTGGGGACCGTTGTCCTCAGGCTTGGTAAACGGCAAGATCTCGCTGGATCGTTGTGAGATGGTCGCATCCATACGAAACCTGGACCCAAACGAACTCCTTGCGGCTGCGCAACGTAAGCTTGATGGCATCGTGGAACCCGCAACGCTCATGAGTCAGACGGAAGAGGCATTCCGCCGCAGCGAATACGATGCACTCAAAGAGGCACGCGGAGCCGCACAAAGTGACCTCCTTGTCGAAACCGCATCGCTGACCCGCTACAAGCAACCCATTTCCAATTGCTTTTCGCATCTTGCGATGGTCCATAAACTTCGCGAAACTAGAGCCCTCAAAGGGTTTACGCGAATCCTGCCTCCGGACGGGAATCTCGTCAGTGTGCGTCTCCAGAAGCTGGCCCTTGACCAACGGATTGACTGGCTACCGGCGGTCATCGTTCGAGGCGAAGGGATATTTCTCGAATTTGACGTCAGCCGAATGGATTCGTGGCTTCGCAAGACGCAAGAAGTAACGGATCGTATTAGGCAACTGCATCTCCGGTATAACCAGCATCGTGTTGTGCAGGGGCAGCCGAATCGCGTGATCACCCCACAGTTCGTACTTCTGCATACGTTTGCGCACGTTGTGATTAATCAGCTTGCATACGACTGCGGTTATGGAAGCGCAGCACTCCGTGAGCGACTCTACTGTGATCTTACTGACCCTTCCAACCCTATGTGCGGAGTCCTAATATACACCGCGTCGGGAGATTCCGAGGGCTCCATGGGTGGGCTTGTTCGCCAAGCCAAAGAAGGATTCTTCGAGGGAATCGTTGCACGTGCCATTGAGAAGGCGAAGTGGTGTTCGTCCGATCCCATCTGTATTGAGAGCAACGGACAGGGTGCAGACAGCTGCAATCTCTCCGCCTGCCACAGTTGTTGCTTGTTGCCCGAAACCTCATGCGAAGAAGGCAATCGCCTGTTGGACAGAGCCTTGCTAGTAGGTAAACCAGGCGAGCCTGAGATTGGCTTCTTTACGATGGAAGTTAGGTGAGCGTTGGGTGTTGGGACGACGCCTCTGGTTATAAAGGGCGGCGCAATAATAGACCACATGCCGCCGCGTGAGCGGCGGTTGGTGGCGGTCAAAAAGTAGACCACCTCCGCGGGCAAAACAAGCAAACAGTACAGGTGCGGTGTTTTTGCGACACCTGGGGGGTGTACAAAGTGGAAGTGTATGCACGGGTCCGCCGGGCGGTGCAGGTGGACGGGATGAGTGTTCGTCAGGCGGCTCGAGAGTTTGGTTTGTCGCGCCCGACGATCCGGAAGATGCTCCAGTATTCGGCGCCGCCCGGGTATCAGCGGAAGGTGCCGGTCCGGCGGCCGAAACTGGGTCCGTGGTTGGGGATCATCGACCAGATTCTGGAAGACGACGAGTCGCGGGTGAAGAAGCAGCGGCACACGGCACGGCGGATCTACGACCGGCTCAAACAGGAGTACGCATTCACGGGCAGCTACACGATCGTGAAGGACTATGTGCGGCAGGCGCGTGTCCGGCACAAGGAGGTGTTCGTGCCGCTGGTGCATCCGCCAGGCGACGCACAGGCCGACTTCGGCGAGGCGCTGGCGGTGGTTGACGGGGTGGAGCAGAAGGCGCACTTTCTGTGCGTGGACCTGCCGCACTCGGACGATTCCTTCGTGGTGATGTTTCCGGCGGAAAACACGGAGTCGTTCTGCGAGGGGCACGCCCAGGCATTCGCTTACTTCGGCGGGGTACCGCGAACGCTTTTGTACGACAACACGAAGATCGCCGTGGCCGAGATCACCGGCGACGGGGAGCGCCAGACGACTGCGGAGTTCAGCCGCCTGGAATCGCATTACTTGTTTGAGGCCAAGTTCGGGCGGCCGGGCAAGGGCAACGACAAGGGAAACGTGGAAGGGTTGGTGGGCTACGCGCGGCGTAATTTCATGGTGCCGGTGCCGCATGCGGCGAGTTGGGAAGAGTTGAATGCGCAGCTTCTCGAGCAATGCCGGAAGAGGCGGGAGCGCAAGCTGTGGGGGCACAACGAGACGATCGGCGAGCGCTTCAAGCGGGACCAGGAGCGATTGTTGCCGCTGCCCGCGGTGGCGTATGAAGCGTGCAGGAAACGTTCTACTCGAGCCAGTTCGCAGGCGCTGGTGCGCTTTGAAACCAACGACTACTCGGTGCCGGTCGGCTACGCCCACCAGCGGGTGCTGGTGAAAGCGTTTGTTTGGGAGGTCGCCATCTCATACGGCAGTGAAGTAATTGCGCGGCACCGGCGCAGTTACGAGCGAGAAGGGATGATCTTCGATCCGCTGCACTATCTGGCCTTGCTGGAGCAGAAGACAAATGCACTGGACCAAGCGGCGCCGCTTCAAGGCTGGGTGCTGCCGCCGGAGTTTGATCAATTGCGGCGGCAGATGGAGGCGCGGATGGGCAAGCGGGGGCGGCGGGAGTACGTGCAGGTGCTGCGGCTGATGGAGACGTTTTCGATGGGCGAAGTGAGCGCGGCGATCCGGCAGGCCCAGTTGCTGCAGGCGATCAGCTTCGATGCGGTGAAGCACCTCGTGCTGTGCGCCATCGACAAGAGGCCGCCGAAGCTGGATCTGGAGAATTATCCGCACTTGCCGGCGGCCGAAGTGGCGCTGACGCGGGCCGCTGACTATCAGGCGCTGATGCAGGCGGGAGGGTTGTGATGGACACGCCTCAAGTGCTGTTGGAGCATTATCTGAAACAGTTGAAGCTGCCGACGATTCTGCGCGAGTACGCCAAGCTGGCCGAGCAATGCGCCAAGGAGGGGGTGGACTTCCAGCGCTTTCTGCTGAGGCTGGTGGAAGCCGAGATGCTGGAGCGCGACCGCAAGGCGACCGAGCGGCGGATCAAGGCGGCGAAGTTTACGGTGGTGAAGAGCCTGGAGACGTTCGATTTCCTGGCAATCCCATCGCTGAACAAGAAACTGGTGCTGGAACTGGCGCGCTGCGAATGGATCACGCGGCGCGAGAATGTGCTGGCGCTGGGCAATTCCGGCACAGGGAAGACGCACATCGCTCTGGCGCTGGGGTTGGCGGCCTGCCAGCGGGGAATGCGCGTACGGTTCACCACGGCGGCGGCGCTGGTGCATGAACTGATTGAGGCGAGGGATGAAAAGCGACTGCTGCGCTTCCAGAAACACCTGCTGCGGCAGGAACTGCTGATCGTCGATGAACTGGGTTTTGTGCCGCTGTCAAAGACCGGGGCCGAGATGCTGTTCGAGGTCTTCAGCCAGCGCTATGAGCGGGGCTCGACGCTGGTGACCAGCAATCTGCCGTTTGCCGAATGGACCGAGGTGCTGGGGTCTGAGCGGCTGACAGGGGCGCTGCTGGACCGGCTGACGCACCACGTCCACATCCTGGAGATGAACGGCGATAGCTACCGGCTCAAGGACAGCAAACGGAAGCGGGCAGCCGAACGGGTCAAGTAGGCGGATAGGCCGCCAGGGAGTCGTGTGCGTTTTGGGGCCGGCTTGCGCTACGCCCTGAACGCTCGGCCTCCGGCCTCGCAGGGCTACGCTCCAGCCGGCCCCAAAACGCAGATCACCCTACTCCACACAACGGCCCAAAGTGGTCCCCTTTTACTCCGCCCCAGTGGTCAACTTTCACTCCGCCCTTGACACTGGTCACAGATGAGTATGGGTT
>CAYWST010000112.1:0-14638 GCA_964461075.1 uncultured Solibacteraceae bacterium
CTGCTTGCCCTCCGCCGGCCGCGGCCGGCGCGCCGGAGGCAGCGAGCCCTCGCCTCCGGTCAGCAATCCGCGGACCTCGAAGACGAGTTCACGCCCGCCGAAGTCGAAGCTCGCCGTCTGCGTGTTTGGAGTCTCCTGGTCGTCGTCGTATGCATACTTGCCGCCATGCGAGAACGCGGTCTTTGGCCACTCCGGATCGCCCAACCCCCATCGCGCGACGCCCATCTCGTGCACGCCCTGGTTGCCGATATCGCCGTTACCCGTATCCCAGAACCAGTGCCAGTTGTAGCGGAATCTGAGCTCGTTGAAAGGCCGCATCGGCGCCGGGCCGAGGAACAGATCCCAGTTCACGCCCGCCGGCGCCGGCGTGTCCGGCTTCCGCCCGATGGACACGCGGCGTTTGAAGCAGAGTCCTTTTGCCAGGTAGATTTTGCCGATCAGTCCCTGCTGCAAAGCCTGCATCACTCTGATCTTGTATGGAATGCTTCGATGCTGAGAGCCGATCTGGAGCATACGCTTCGTCGATCGAGCCACCTCCAACATTTTCAACCCCTCATAAATGTTGTAGGACGCCGGCTTCTCGCAATAGACGTCCTTGCCCGCTCTCATTGCCCAGATGGAGGCAAGCGCGTGCCAATGATTGGGCGTAGCGATGGAAACCGCGTCGACATTCGGGTCCGCGAAGGCTTCCCTCATGTCCTCGTATTCCTTCGCCTTCTCCTGGCCGGCCTTGACGACACTACCCTGCGCGCGCTCGCGGGCGGCCTGGTTCACGTCGCATAGCGCCGTGACGCGCGTTTCCGGTATCCGCAGATATGCGCCCAGGTGGCCGCTTCCGCGTCCACCGATGCCGACAACGGCCATGTTGATTCTGTCATTCGCTCCCCACACGCGGGCGGCCGATGCGGCGGTGGCGGCCCCAAGAAAGATCCGTCGCGAAGCTGTGCTCGACATTGGGCGGGACTCCTTTTCGGCGATCAGTATACCGAAGGAGGCGAACTCCCGCCCCGCCGGGGTTACTTCTTGCGCGGCGGACTGATCATGATGTGCGCGCCAGGCGTGCCCGGGTGCATCAGCCATGGCACGCCTTCAGCGGGCTTCGTCGAAAGTCCGGTCGATTGCGCCGTCGCGTACGGCGTGTAGATCACCCAGCGGAGATAAGAATCCTGAACGGTTCCGGTCGCGGCGTCGAAGCTCGAACCGGTCAGCACGTAGAGCGTCCTCGGCTCCCTGGGCATCGGGAGTTTGCCTTCGTCGATCTCCTTGAAGCGCTGATCGAGTCTCTTCTGGCCGGTCACCTTCTCCGCCAGGAGTTCGCGCCCGCGGGCCATGAAGGGCTCCAGATCCTTGTGGTAACAGGCCACGCTGAAATTTGTTCGCGCGGGGTCGCTCGCCAGGCAGACGAGTTCGTTGCTTCCCTCGCGCAGTTTCACGAGCTTGCCCTCGGCGTTGTATCCGAGCACGGCCGCGCCGGCGCGGGACTCTTCCGGAGCCGCCATGACGGCGCCGGCGATCTGCACTTCAGGAGGCGCGGGCGGCGCCGCATGGACAAACGTCGCGCACATCCCCATCATCAATGTCATCGTCATCTTCATGTCGCATCCTTGCGCTCCGCGGGGAGCGTCTTCGAGAACCTATTGGAAACACGGTAGCATTAACCTGCAGCCGGCGAGCGGACAGCGCCCTCGTGCGACAATAAAGGGTTTGTATGTCCAAAATCGCATTCCTCTTCCCCGGTCAAGGCTCACAGGCGGCCGGAATGGGCAAGGCGCTCGCCGAGACGTACCCGGCCGCGCGCGCCATCTTCGAGCAGGCCGATGAGGCCCTCGGGTTCCCCATCTCCAGGCTCTGCTTCGAAGGCCCCGACGATCAGTTGAAACTCACCGAAAACACCCAGCCCGCGCTGCTGACTGTCTCGGTGGCCGCATGGACGGTGCTCACCGAATCCGGCTTCGCGCCGGTCCTCGTTGCCGGCCACAGTCTTGGCGAGTACTCCGCTCTGGTCGCGGCTGGAAGTCTGACTTTCACCGGCGCCGTCAGGCTGGTCAGAAACCGCGGACGCTACATGCAGGAGGCCGTCCCCGCAGGGGTGGGCGCGATGGCTGCCATCCTGAATCCGCCATTGTCCGAGTTGGAGCGGATTCTCGAAGAGGCGCGGCAGGGCGAAGTCGTTCAGGTGGCCAACTTCAACTCGCCCGGCCAGATCGTGATCGCCGGCCATGCCGCCGCCGTCGCCCGCGCATCTGCGTTGCTCAAAGCCGCCGGGGCCAAGCGCGCCGTTCCGCTGCCCGTGAGCGCACCCTTCCACTGCGACCTCATGAAGCCGGCGCAGGAGCGCCTCTCAGCCGATCTGCACGCCACGGCCTTCCGCGATCCGGATATCCCACTGATCAACAACGTCGACGCCCGCATCGTCACAACCGGAGCCGATGCCCGCGACGGGCTCTACCGTCAGGTCCCCGGCTCGGTCCGCTGGATCGACTCCGTCAAGCTGCTCGAAAGCGAAGGCGTTACGCACGCCGTCGAGATCGGCGCCGGCAAAGTGCTTTGCGGATTGGTCAAACAGATCGCGCCCTCGATACTCACAGCCAACTTTGGAGCCCCCGATGATCTGGAGAACGTTCGCACTCTTCTCGCTTAGCCTCGCCGCTCTTGCACAGCAGCTCTCCCTTCTGGAACGGGAGCCGCAGGGGTGGACCGACATCATGCCGGGCCCTAAGCTTCAGGGCTGGACGCGGCTGCCGATCTTCCCCGACCCCTCGCCCGCCAACAGCCAGTGGATCGTGCGCGACGGCGTGCTCTTTTGTGAGGGTGACAAGGGCCACGAGTGGCTCCGCTACGACAAACCCTATGAAGACTTCGTCCTCCATGCAGAGTTCCGCTACCACAAGCTCGAAGGCAATCCGCGATACAACAGCGGCATCTTCGTGCGCACGACGCCGGATTACGACCTCTGGTACCAGGTCCAGATCGGCGGCGGACAGGGCGGCTGGCTGTTCGGCTACATCATGCTCGACGGACTCAAGCGCCGCTTCTCGATGCAGGATCGCATCGCTGAAAACAGAATCAGGCCGGCGGGCGAGTGGAACACCATCGAGGTCACGGCGAAGGGATCGAGATTGAGCGTCTGGGCCAATGGAAACATCGTGTGCGAATACCCCTGGGTGACCGTTGATTCAGGGCACATCGGGCTGGAGGCGGAAGGCTTTCCTATCGAATTTCGCAACCTCAAAGTCAAACCCCTTGTCCCCACTCGGGTACAATAGCGGCATCCATGATCTCGGTCTTTCGGATCTTCGTGCCCGCGGCGGCGTTGATTCTCGGCTTTGCCGCTTGCAAGCAAACGGTACCGGCCAACGTGGCCGCCACGGTCAACGGACGGCCCATCACCTATGCCGATATCGACAAGGAGTACAAGCGGCAGTTCCCTCAACAGCCTGAAGGCGTTGAAGCGGACCAGGTGCAGTACGGCAAACTCGAACTCCTCCGTGCCATGATCGACGAGGAGATTCTGCTCCAGCGCGCCGAAAAGCTCTCCCTCATGGCCACCGAGACCGAAGTGGACACGCGTCTCAACCAGATCAAGGCGCCATATACTCAGGAAGAGTTCCAAAAGACGCTCGACGCGCAGCAGCTCACTGCCGAAGAGCTGAAGACGAAGATCCGCCGCAGTCTCTCCATCGATAAGCTATGGAACAAGGAGATTCTCACCCAGATCAACATCACTGACGCCGAGGTCAAGAGCTTCTACGAGCTCAACAAGAACTCCTTCCGCTTCCCCGAAAACCACTACCACGTCTCCCGGATTGCGGTGACCACCGGGCCCAACCCCGACGTCAGAAACCTCTCCGGCAACAAGGCGCTGAACGAGGAGCAGGCGCGCAAGAAGATTCAGATGATCGAAGCCCGGCTCAAGCAGGGTGAGGATTTCGCCCGGCTGGCGCAGTCGTTTTCCGAAGATCCCAATTCCGCCGCCAATGGCGGAGACATGGGCTACATCCCTGAGTCTTCCCTGGGCCAGGTGGATCCTGAGACGCGGAAAGCGATCCTGACCATGACTCCCGGCCAGGTGACGCCCCCGATCCGGCTCGGCAACGGGTATCACATCCTCAAGCTGATCTCTCGCGAGCCCGCCGGGCAGCGCGAATTCTCAGACCCCAGGGTTCAGCAGGACATCCGCGAGCGTCTTCGCACCCGCAAAGAACAACTCCTGCGAACGGCATATATCGACGCCTGCCGGAACGAGTCGAAGATCATGAACTACCTGGCTGTTTCGCTCGCCCCCGGTTTCCAGAAGAAATAGATCCGTCAGTATAAACATCGCCCTGTAACCAGTGCGCCCGGCTGAACGTTTGCATAAACTGAGGGCACGGATTTCTCATGCCGCCGCACCGATGGATACCCATGGAATGGCCCGCCACGTGGCGGGATCCCGCATTGCTTTCTCTTCTTGACGGTTCGCCTGTCAACTGCCTTCTTCTGCCGCCTGAGGCGCCGCCCGCGATTCGCGCCGCCGCGGCCGCAAAGGCATTGGACTGCCCGGAGAAGATCCCGTGGCGGATGATCAAGGAATTGGACTGGAAGTCGGATGAGCCGCTGCTGGCCATCAAGGACGGTTTTTGGCCCGAGCTTTCCCGCAAGGGCGGAGGAGCGGACGCTGACGCGGAAGCCGGACCCACCGGCGCGCCGTGGCTCGACGCCAACGGATGGTTGATCCAGCTTGCCCGGGCGCGCGCTCCCCAGCGGACCGTGTGGATCAAGTCGGATCCCCCCGAAGACGCCGCCCGCCTGGCCGCCACCAACTATCAGCTGGCTCTCGCCGAGGCTTGGACCTATGGGGCGAAACGTCCGGTCTGGTTCTCCCCACAGCTCGCTGAATCCATCGCTGCGGGCAATGCTCAGGCCACGCAGATCTGGGACCAGATGAAGCAGACTTTGAACTGGGTGGAAGCTCGGCGGGGATGGAACTCCTGGAAGCCGTTCGCCCGCATGGTCGTGCTTAGCGATTTCTCCGGACCCAACGAATACACCGCCACCGAAACGCTGACTCTGGCCGCACGCAGGAACCTGGCCTTCATCCCCGTCGAAACCGGCAAGTTCGCCGCCGCCCATCTCGGAGGGATGAAGGCGCTGCTCTACGTGGATGACACACCTCTGCCCGCTCCGGCAGTCCAGGCGCTCGACCAATTCATGCGCGCCGGCGGGCTCGTCCTGACACTCAAGAAGCCGGCGGAAGCTTTCAAGGGCGGCAAGCCGATGGCAGAACCGCATCCCCGCTTTGATCTCTTCGCCTTGGGAAAGGGGAGACTCGCCGTGTCCAAAGGCGATTACGACGACCCCTGGCTTCTGGCCCAGGACGCACACCTGCTGATGAGCCGCCGCCACGACGCCGTCCGGCTCTTCAACGCCGGCTCCATCCAGTGGTTCCATACCGCGTCGGCCGACGGCCGCCGCTGGCTGATACACTTGGTGAATTATTCACGCTGGGGCTCGGCCAATCTGGTGGCCCTGCAGACTTGGCAGGCAGTCAAGGGAGCTCGTTTCCACACCCCGGCATCCGAACAAACGCAGGAACTGGAGATTCATCGCGAAACCGGACATCAGGAGGTCTATCTGCCCAGGTTCGCGGTCCACGCCTCTGTGGAACTGGAGATCGCATGATGACGCCGAATTGCAGATATTCACGCAGAGACTTTCTGGTATCGACGGCCGCCGCCGCAACCGCGCTGCCCGTCTTCGGAGACAAACAGGCGCCGGCCTCCAAGGTCGCCATTTCCCGCTGTGAGGACTACGGCGCGCCCCTCGGCCCCGCCCTCAAGACGATGTTCGACCAGTTAGGCGGCTTGGGTCATCTGGTCAAAGGCAAGACCGTGGCCATCAAGGTAAACCTCACCGGCAACCCGCTTCAGCGTCTCGGCACGACGCCCGCTGAGTTCGCCCAATACACGCATCCCGCGGTCATCGGGCACGTCGCGCGCCTGTGCGGCGAAGCCGGCGCTGTCCGGGTGCGCATCCTGGAAGGCGCATTCTCCACCAGCGAGCCGCTCGAAGAGTTCATGATCGAAGCCGGATGGGATCCCGCCCCGCTGTGGACCGCCGCCCCCAAAGTTGAGTTCGAAAACACCAATACCCGCGGACGTTGGCCAGCCTACGCGAAATACAAAGTCCCCGGCGCGCCCTACGTCTTCCCTGAATACTATCTGAACCAGGCCTACGAAAAGAGCGATGTGCTCATCTCCATCGCCAAGCTGAAAGAGCACGCCACCGCCGGAATCACTCTCGCCATCAAGAATATGTTCGGGGCCCTCCCGCTGACCATATACGGCGATCAGGCTTCGAAAAACGACGTCGACGAAAGCGCCGCCCGCGGAGGCCGCGGCACGATTATGCACGACGGGCGCCGTCAGCCCGCCGCCATCAGCCCCAAGGAGGTCGATCCCTCCAGCCCCCGCTCCGGCTTCTACCGCATTCCGCGAATCATCTCCGAACTCGCCGCGGCCGTGCCGATCCACTTGAGCGTCATCGACGGCATCTTCACCATGGCCGGCGGAGAAGGCCCATGGAACCGCGGGGGAGTCCGGCCCATTCGTCCGCGGGTATTGCTGGCCGGGCTGAACCCGGTCTGCACGGATGCCGCCGGCGCCGCGGTGATGGGTTTCGACCCAATGGCCACGAAAGGGACCGCGCCGTTCGAGCGCTGCGATTCCACGCTCGAACTCACCGAGCGGATGGGGGTCGGCGCCCGCGATCTCAAGCGCATCGAAATCGTAGGCCAATCGATCGAGTCGGTCAGGTTCGATATCCGCAAACGCGCCTAAGCGCTCCGGTTCGGAGAACCGGTCAGGCGCTCTTCGACCGCTCGTGAACGCCGGCGTTCGCGAAGGCGCGCGTCCTCACTGGGTTGAATCATCGGCGGAAGTACAATGAGAGTGAATCCCCCGAGGCCGTTTTCGGAAGAGAAAGGCTGTCCCTTTTGTCAGATTGGCTGAGGATCCGTAACGCGCGGGTCCATAACCTCAAGAACCTGTCGGTCGCGCTGCCCCACAACAAACTCACGGTGATCACCGGGGTGTCGGGCTCGGGCAAATCGTCGCTCGTGTTCGACACGATTTACGCGGAGGGCCAGCGGCGCTACGTGGAGTCGTTGTCGGCTTACGCACGGCAGTTTCTGGACCGGATGGAGAAGCCGGATGTGGAAGAGGTGGATGGGATTGCCCCGCCGATCGCGATCCGGCAAAAGAACACGACGCGGAATCCCCGTTCGACAGTGGCGACGTCGACGGAGATCCACGATTATCTGCGGTTGCTGTTCGCGCGCGCCGGAGAGACGTGGTGCCCGGCATGCGGCTTGAAGGTGGAGCGGGACACGGTAGACCCGGTGGCCAGGAAGGTGCTCTGCGAGCCCGAGGGTTCGAGATGGTACGCGCTGTTCCCGGTGAAGACGCACAAGGAGGACGACAAGGAGGCTCTCAAAGACCACCTGTTCGATTTGAGGAAGCGCGGGTTCACAAGGTTGTTCCAGGAGGGCAGGGTCTTCGAGTTCGCGACGCCTGAGTCGCTGCTGGACATTGATTTCTCGAAGCCGGTGTTTGTGCTGGCCGACAGGCTGGTGATCCGGCAGGGCGAGAAGCAGCGGATCGTGGACACGGTGGAGCTGTGCTACCGGGAAGCCGGAGAGGTGATCTTCGAGCAGGCAGGGGAGCTCGAGCCGCGGCGGCTGCTGTTCAACGAGCGGTTCGCCTGCAAAAAATGCAACCGGGAGTTTCTGGCGCCGGAGCCCTCGTTGTTCAGCTTCAATAATCCATACGGCGCCTGCCCGAAGTGCCAGGGCTTCGGCAACACGATCGATTACGATCCGGGCCTGATCATGCCGGACCTGTCGCTCTCCGTAAGCGAGGGCGCGGTGGACCCATGGCAGAAGCCGCAGTACGAATGGGCGCAGCGGCAGTTCGAGCAGAAGTACCGGGGGAAGTTCCGCCTGACGGCGCCGCTGGCGGACTTGAACCGGGATGAGCGAGAGATCCTGAAGCAGGCGATCCGTCTGTTCTTCGCCGAGGTGGAAACGAAAAAATACAAGGTTCATGTGCGGGTCTTCCTGAGCCGCTATCGCGGTTATACGGAGTGCCCCGCATGCGGCGGCGCCCGCTTGAGGGAGGAGGCGTTGAACGTCCGGGTGGGCGGGAAATCGCTGGCCGAGGTTTCAAGGTTCAACATCGGGCAGGCGCGGAGTTTTTTCGACTCGATGAAGCTGGACGCGGAGCAGGCGGCGGTGGCGAGCAAGATCCTGGCGGAGGTTCAGCAGCGGCTCAAATTCCTGAACGACGTCGGGCTGGAGTATCTGACGCTGGACCGGTTGAGTTCGACGCTTTCGGGAGGAGAGGCGCAGCGGATTCAACTGGCGACGTGCCTGGGATCGCGGCTGGTGGGGGCGACCTATGTGCTGGATGAGCCGTCGATCGGATTGCACCCGCGGGACACGGGGCGGCTGATCGGGATCCTCGCGGAACTGCGCGATCTGGGCAACACGATTCTCGTGGTGGAGCACGACGCGGACGTGATGCGCGCCGCGGATCACATTGTCGATATCGGGCCGGGAGCGGGTGAGCTTGGCGGGCAACTTACGTTCGAAGGCACGCTTGCGGGGATGATGGCCGGAGGCCGCAGGAACGGCTCGCTGACGGCCCGCTATTTACGCGGAGAACTGAAGACCTCGCTCAAGACGGAGCGGCGGAAGACAGTGGCGAAGCGCCGGCTGCGATTCGAAGGTTGCCGGGCGAACAACCTGAAAAACATCGATGTCGAAATACCGTTGGGCGTGATAACGGTAGTGACCGGGGTTTCGGGCAGCGGGAAATCGACGCTGGTGCATGACGTGATCTACCGGACGCTGGCGGGGCGGTACCGGCGCGATCTGGCCAAGGAGCAGCAGGAGGAGGAGGGCGCGGCCGGGAAAAGGACGTGCGCGCGTGTCATCGGCGCGGAACTCGTCAGGGACATGGTGATGGTGGATCAAAGTCCGATCGGGCGCACGCCCAGGTCGAACCCGGTCACGTATACAAAGGCCTTCGACACAATCCGGGAGTTGTTCTCCAAAACTCCTGAGGCGGAGAAGCGCGGATACACAGCGGGGCACTTCAGCTTCAACATCGCGGGCGGAAGGTGTGAGGCGTGCCAGGGAGATGGCACGGTGACGGTGGAGATGCAGTTCCTGGCCGACGTGGAACTGGTCTGCGAGGAGTGCCGCGGGACGCGCTACAAGCAGTCGATCCTGGACGTCCGCTATAAGGGGCTCAACATCCACGAAGTGCTGCAGTTGACGATCCGGGAAGCGCTGTCCTTTTTCTCTTCATCGCCGAAGCTCGTCTCGCGGCTGCGGCCTCTGGCCGACGTCGGACTCGGTTATCTGAGACTGGGGCAATCGGCGACGACGCTTTCGGGCGGCGAGGCGCAAAGGGTGAAACTGGCGTCGTATCTGGCGCAAAGCGCCAGCCAGGGCGTCCTCTACATTTTCGACGAACCGACGACGGGACTTCACTTCGACGACATCGCGAAGCTGCTGGACGCCTTCGACAGGCTGATTCAGAACGGGGCGAGCCTGCTGGTGATCGAGCACAACCTTGAGGTGATCCGCCATGCGGACTGGATCGTCGATCTTGGGCCGGAGGGAGGAGACGGGGGAGGGACTGTGGTTGCGGCGGGGACGCCGGAGAGCGTGGCGGAGTGCGCGCGGTCTCACACGGGCCGCTTTCTGAAAGCGGCGGCGGAGTCGGCGGCAGGCGGTTGCCTGTAGAATTCTGATTGATGACCTGGGCGTTTGCAGCGCTTGCCTTCCTGATGCCGGCCGCGCCGCCGAATCCGTTGGCGGAGGCTTCGGCTCACCTGGACGCGGGAAGGTATGCCGAGGCGATCGCAATCCTGAAGGGATTGGCGGAGAAAGAGCCGGAGGAGGTTGTTTATCAGTTCAACCTGGCATTGGCGTATTCTCTAGCGGGCCGGGATGACGAGGCGATCGCCGGCTATAGGCAGACGCTGAAGCTGAAGGAAGATCTATACGAGGCCCGGCTCAACCTGGGCCAGACGCTGTTCAAGGCAGGGAAGCCCGAGGAAGCATCGGAGTGGCTCGAGAAGGCGGCGGCGCAGAAGCCGGCGGAAGCGAAGCCGCAGTATTTGTTGGGGCGGGCGCTGGCGGCGCGCAAACAGTATGCGGAGGCGGCGGCGGCGCTTGAAAAGGCGCTTGTTCTTGATGACAAGAACGAGAGCCTGCCGCTGGAGATCGCAGAACTGTGGGAGCAGGCGGGCCGGCCGGCGAAGGCCGCGGAGTACTACGCGAAGGCGAAGGGCAACCCGGCGGCGGGAGAGCGGCTGGGGTTGATTCTGCTCTCGCAGGGCGATTACGGCGGGGCGATCGCCCAGTTGGAGGCGGTGCGGCAGGCGAGCCCGACGCCGGCGGTTCTATATGCGCTGGCGACGGCTTACCTGCGCAACAGACAGCCGGAGAAAAGCGTCGCTGTGGCTGAGGAGTTGGTGAAGGCCGAGCCCGGGCGTGCGGACTTGCGGCTGTTTCTCGGCAGGTTGCTCCGGGATCAGAAGCGCTACGCCGAAGCGGCGCGCGAGTTCGATCAGGCGGCGCGCTTGACACCCTCGAGCGTCGAGGCGTGGAATGAACTCACGGGCATGTTATTGCTCCTTGAGCGGTACGATGTGGCGCTGCGGACTCTCGAGAAGTCCAGGGAATTGGGCGGCGAGACTCCGGCATACCACTACTTCAGGGCGACAACACTGGATGCGATGAAGCAGCCCGAGCCGGCCCTGGCGAGCTATGAGCGGTTTCTGGCGGCGAGCGAGGGCAAGTTTCCCGACGAGGAGTTCAAGGCAAGGCAGCGGATTCGAATTCTGAAGAAGGTGCTGAGCAAATGACTGGCGTACTTCTGGCGCTGTGGCTGGCGCAGGCGGATCCGGCCGCGGCGCTCGCGCAGGTGAAGCAGGAGCCGGACCTGATCAAGCGCAGTGAGCGGGCGCTGGCGTTGGCGGATTCGACGTGCGTTCTGGCGAGGAAGATTGTCAAAGACAGCGGCAGCAGGACGGAGCTGATCGCAGCATTGAACGTGACGGCGGAGGCCGCCGAGCTGTCGCTCAAGTCGCTGCGCGACACAGGGAAGAAGGCGTCGAAGCTTTCCAGGCAATACAAGCGCGGGGAACTGAGAACGCGAGACATGATGAGACAGATGGGGGACATCGCAGCGGCGCTGAATCTGGACGACCGCCCGGAGGCGGAGAAGCTGCGGGATCGCGTGGCGCTGGTGCACGAAGAGTATCTGCTGGGAGTCATGAGCGGCAAGTGAGGTGGCGGATGACGAAATGGATGTGCCTGTTTCTCCTGAGCGCCGCGCCGGCGGCGGCGCAGCGCGATTTCCTGACGGCGGATGAAGTAGACCAGATCCGGCTCGCGCAGGAACCCGATCTGAGAATCCAGTTCTATCAGAAGTTCGCCGAGCAGCGGATCAGCATGCTGGAACAGCTGCTGAGCCAGAAGAAGACCGGGCGGAGCGGGGTCGTTCACGACACGCTGGAGCAATACACGCAGATCATCGAGGCGATCGACACTTTTATCGACGACGCGCTGGCGCGGAAGAAACCCGTGACCTCGCTGGAAGCGCTGACAAAAGCGCAACGGGAGATGCTGGCGAAGCTCGAAAGGATCAAGGAATCGAACCCGGCGGATTTGGAGCGCTATCAGTTCGTCCTCGACAACGCCATCGACACGACGAGGGATTCGATCGAGATGTCCGAGGTGGATCTGAAGACGCGGACGCAGGCCGTGGAGCAGCAGGAGTCTGAGATTCGGAAGGAACGGCAGAAATTGATGACGCCGGAGCGGCAGGCGGAGGCCAGGAAGCAGGAGGAGAAGGAGAGGGCGGCGGAGAAGAAGAAGCCGTCGCTTTACCGGAAGGGCGAGAAAGAGGCGTTGGAGAAGCAAAGCGAGGGCAGGAAGAAGTAGAAACCGCCGGTCATTGAGGGGGAGGACCGGCGCCCTCGATCTCCTCCCGCAGAATCCGGAACAGCGAGACGGTGACGCTGATGATCACCGGACCCGCGAAGAGACCCATGAAGCCGAACGCCTGCACGCCGCCGAGAAGGGCGAACAAGAGGACCAGTGTGTTCATGTTGGTGCGTCCGGCAAGGATCCAGGGACGAATCAGGTTATCGGCGCTCGAAACAATCAAGGCGCCCCAGGCGAGAAGGAAGACGCCCTTGCCGTAGCTTCCCTGGACCAAAAGGACGGCCGCCCCGGGGATCCAGACGAAACCGGAGCCGGCGATCGGGATGAGGGACATCACGCCTGCGACGAGACCCCATAGCAGGGGGGACGGCAGCCCGGCGATGAGGAAGCCGATGCTGACGAGGAAGCCCTGCGCCGCTCCGACCGCGGCGATGGCGTAGACGTTCGCCACAATCGAATCTCCAAGAACGGCGATGAGTTCTTCGAGTCTTTCCGGCCGCAGCGGAAGCCATCGATGGAAGCCCTCGCGGATCGCACCTCCCCCGGCCAGAAGGAAGAAGAGCGTGACGAGGGCGATGGCGATGGTACCGAGCGTGGAGGTTATGTGGGTGGCCAGACGCCCGGCCCATCCCAGCATGGCGCCGGCCAGCGATTGGAGCTTTTCCACGGCTTGGCCTTGAAGTTCTGCGGCGGGGATCCCGGTCTTGAGGGCCGCCCATTGAATGGGGCCTTGAACGAGTTCGGTCAGCGCCTTGCCAATGCCGCCCTGATGCTCCGCGCGGGCAGTCAGTTGCTTCACGAGCGCCACGGATTCGGACGAGACCTTGACGCCAATCAGGACCATCGGAAGCAACACGAGAACGATGACAAACAGCAGCGTCATCAGGCTGGCCAGCATGTCGTTGCGTACCCGGCGGCGAATACTCCTGTGGAGGGGCTGGAACGTGAAAGCGAGGATGATGGCAAGAAAGATCGCTTCCAGGAACGGCTGGACGATCCAGGCGGTCAGCAAGGCGGCGATCGCGGCGAGCGCGGCCAGGAAGCCCACGCTGAAGCGCGATTTGTCGCCGAAAGCAGTCATGGCCGCTCAATCACCTCGATCTGGCGCTCATTCTCTCCCGCAGGATCGATCCTGATTTCGATTCGCCCGGCAGGCAGCAGTGCGGAGAACCGCTCAGCCCATTCCAGCACGGTCAGGCTGGCGCGGGCGATGACTTCCTCCAGTCCGAGCGATTCCACTTCCTCTACCGTGTCGAGCCGGTAGAGGTCCACATGGGCCATCTCGCCGTTCTCGCCGTATTCGTGGATGAGGGGGAAGGTGGGGCTGGAGACGTCATTCCGGCCGGCGGCGCCAAGTCCCTCGGCCATTCCCTTGACGAGCGTGGTTTTCCCGGCTCCGAGATTCCCGGAGAGGCTGACGACCGCCGGCAACGTCCAGCCGCGGACGAGTTCCGCGCCAAGGGCGATCGTCTCTTCCTCGCTCGTGGTGCGGTAACGGGTGGACTTCATGGCTGTTCGAGTTCGCGGATGGCCGAGGGGAGAAAATCGAGCAAGGTGGTGGCGGTAATCGGCCGCTCGCCGATGGCGGAGGCGGCGAGGTCGCCCGCGCGGCCGTGGAGCCAGACGGCGGCGGCGACGGCGAGTTCGCGATGCTCGGGCGATTGGGCGAGCAGGCCTGCGACGAGGCCTGTCAGGATATCGCCGGAGCCGGCCGTCGCCATGCCGGGGTTGCCGGTGGGGTTGATGTAGACGCGGCCCGAGGGGAGCGCGGTGAGCGTACGCTGTCCCTTGAGCACCAAGACGACGTTGCGCTCGCGGGCGAAGCGGGAGGCGAGGCCCATGCGGTCAGCCTGGATATCGGTCGCGGTGCAGCCGGCCAGGCGCGCCATCTCGCCGGGATGCGGGGTGAGGACACGCCAGGGGCCTGGGCCGTGGAAGGCGGTTCCGGCGAGTGCGTTGAGGGCGTCGGCGTCGACGACCATGGGGATGGCGGAAGAGGCGAAGAGTCGCTGGGCCCACCCGGCGAGTTCTGGGTCGCGCCCGAGGCCGGGGCCGATGGCGATAACGTCGCGGTCGCCGGGATCGTCGGTGATCTCCTGGGTCATCAACTCTGGCCCGAGCGCAGTCACTGCGGCGCGCTCCTGTTGAGCGGCGGCGACGGTGACGAGCCCCGCGCCGATGCGCAGCGCGGCGAGTCCGGCCATCGCGGCGGCGCCGCCCTTACCGCGATCGCCGCCGATGACGAGCACATGGCCGAAGTCGCCTTTGTGGGCGCCGCGAGGCCGGCGTGAGAAGAGGCGGCGGAACATCGCGGGTTCGGAAAGCTGGATGGGGAACGCGGCGTCGTCGGCGAGCATCGAAGCGGGCGTCCCGATATCGACGACGTGCAGAGCGCCGACGCGATCGCAGAGCGGGGGCAGGAGCTGATCGAGCTTGGGAGCGGTGAAGGTGACCGTATCGGAAGCGATGACGCCGATCCCGTCCTCATGCAGGCCCGAGGGCGCGTCGACGCTGGCGACGGCGGCGGCAGGGAAGCCGCTGTTGATTTCGGCGATGAGTTCGGCGGCGAGGCCGCGGGCCGGACCCTGAAGGCCGGTACCGAGGAGCGCGTCGACGACGAGAGTGGCCGCGCGCATG
>CAYWST010000113.1:0-14621 GCA_964461075.1 uncultured Solibacteraceae bacterium
CCACTGACATCCTAGAAGTCACCTCCCAACGCTGGCTGACCGCCGCCGAAGTCGATCGGCCCGAATGGAAACACTTCGTTCTCGTCACCCGTCCCGCCGAAGTCAGACATCGCACCGCCGTCGTCTTTATAGACGGCGGCGAAAATTCCTCCAGCGCGCCGTCAGCCAACCCTCTCCTCATCTCCCTCGCCGCCGAAATCAAGGCCGTCCTTGTCGAACTGAAGGCCGTCCCCAATCAGCCGCTCAAGTTCACCGGCGACACCAAGACGTCGCGCAGCGAGGACTCGATCATCGCCTGGTCCTGGAAGAGGTATCTCGAAACCGGCGACGAGCGCTGGCCCGCGCGCCTGCCCATGACCAAGGCCGTCACAAAAACCATGGATGCGGTTCAAGCCCACTGCGCCACCGCGCAGGGCGGCAATCTGAATATCACCAGCTTCATTGCCGCCGGCGGCTCCAAGCGAGGCTGGACCGCATGGAGCGTCGCGGCCGTCGATCCCCGCATTGTCGCCATTGTGCCCATCGTCTTCGACGCGCTCAACATCCCGCTCTCCTTCCCTCATCACAAGGCGGTTTATGGAACCTGGTCCACCGCGTTGCAGGACTACGTGGACGCGGGCCTTGAATCCTGGCTCGGAACCGAGACCTTCGCGAAGCTTGTCGAAATCGAAGATCCCTACCTCTACCGCGAGCGCATGACTCTGCCCAAGTTTGTCGTCAACGCCAGCGGCGACGAGTTCTTCGTCCCCGATTCCACGCGCTTCTACTGGGACGGCCTCCCCGGCGAGAAGTATCTCCGCGTCATGCCGAACACGCCGCACGGCATCGCCCCCGATGCCGCGCTCGACGTCTTCGCCTGGCTCGACGCCGTTCTCACCGGCCGGCCGCGCCCGCGCTTCTACTGGCGCATCGACCGCGCCTCCGGCGAAACCGTCCTGCACTCGCTCGACAAACCATCCGAAGTCCGCATCTGGCGCGCGGCGAACGAGAAAGCCCGCGACTTCCGCGTCGAGACCCTCGGAGCAGACGCCTGGAAGAGCGAGCGCATCGAAGGAGTCAACGGCATCTTCCGCGTGAAGCCACCGGCGCCCGCCACCGGGTGGGCGGCCTACTTTATCGAGCTGACTTTTGAGAGCGGCGGGACGTTCCCCTTCAGATTTACCTCGGAAGTTGTCGTCACTCCGGATACACTTCCCTAGAGGGGCTTGCCAATGAAAATCTCAACCACCCGCCCCGGCGGGGCCGCCGGCGTATTGCTGCTTTGCGCCGCCGCGCTCTGGAGCCAGCGTCAACCAGCCGCGGAACTCTTTGAGCGCTTCAGGAAGATGTCCGCCGACTGGGAAGCCAAGGGTCTCGCCGAACCCTTCAAGGGCGTCCGCACTTCGCAAGGCGTCGAAACCGGTCTCTTCGGCGTTCGCTCCACCGGCGTCACCACCGAGCCTGTTCGCAAGGCCGCCGAAGTCTTCCTCGCATCGCTCACCCCGGACCAGCGGAAGAAATCCACCTTCGACGTCGAGGACGACGAATGGCGCAAGTGGATGAACCAGCACTTCTACCGCCGCCAGGGCGTCTCCTTCGAAGAGATGTCGGAGAAGCAGCGCGGGCTCGCCTTCGCTTTGATGAAGGCGTCTCTCAGCGCCAAGGGGCTTCAGTTGAGCCGCGACATCATGCGCCTGAATCACACGCTCGGCGAGCTCAACAGCAACGACTTCGTGCAGTACGGCGAGTGGCTCTATCACATCACCGTCATGGGCGCTCCTTCCAGAAACGAGCCCTGGGGCTGGCAAATCGACGGCCATCACCTCATCGTCAATTACTTCATCCTCGGCGATCAGGTCGTCATGACGCCCACCTTCTTCGGCTCCGAGCCGGTCCGCGCCGGCAACGGCAAGTTCATAGGGACTGTCATCCTGCAGGACGAGCAGAACAAGGGCCTCAAGTTCGTGAACTCGCTAACCGAACCACAGCGCGCCAAGGCCATCATCGAGGTCAGCAAGACGCGAAACAACAACGTCGGCGAAGCCTTCAAGGACAATGTCGTGCTCGACTACGCCGGCATCCCCGCGACCGAACTCACCGCCGCCCAGCGCGAGCAACTCATGGATCTCGCCTGGGAGTACATCCGGAACACCGACGACGGCCACGCCAAAATCAAGATGACCGAAGTCCGGCAACATCTCGACAGAACCTACTTCGCCTGGATCGGCTCAACGGACGAAAACGCGGTCTTCTACTACCGCATCCACAGCCCGGTTGTCCTCATCGAATTCGACCATCAGACGCCCGCCGGGCTCCGCCACATTCATCCGAACAAACCCAACCGGGAACATATTCACGCGGTGATCCGCACGCCCAATGGAAACGATTACGGGAAGGACCTGCTGCGCCAGCATTACGTCAAGCATCCCCACCCGCACAAACACTGACCTGCGCTCACTGGCCGCGGAGGAAGTCTCTGACGCTGCGGGCCGCCTTCCTCAGGGCTCCATCCGTCTTCTCTTTCGCCGTGCCAATCGCCTTGCCCGTATGTTCCTTGCCCGTGCCCAGTCCATCGGCGGTTTCGCTGCCGGCCAAGGCGATCGCCTGAATCGGATACATCGCTCCATCACGGCCCACCACCCGGCTGCCTTGCGCCCGGTCCAACCGGTCCAGGAGTTCGGCCGTGAAGGCGGGACCGAACTTCTCGCGGAGCGGCCAGCGATTCGATTCCACCCACTGCACACTGCCGGCCAGCGCATTCCCTTCACCCAAGTTCACGATCGGACCCGCCGGCGCGGGCCGAAACTCCTCGCAACTGTCGCCGCCGCACCCCCCGCTGCAAAGATCCCTGGAGAGGAATGAAGCGTGCTTGCCCCGGGAGACATACACGGTGGCGCCTCGCTTCTCCGCTTGGAGCCATTGAGCCCGCGCCGCATTGCTTCTTTCACAAACGGTGGCCTCATGCGCCGCCGCCCACCAATAGCGCGCGATCCACTCTCCCTGGACCCTTTCAACAAGCACGGCGGCCTGTTCGGCGTCGAGGTCGTGCCCGTTCTTCCCGCAGTCCTTTCCCCACAGATGGTAGTAGTGAATCTCCACCCATTCGCCCGGCCGCACCGCCGAGGCCGACACCCGCGCGTACAGCGTCCCGTCCCGCGCCGCAACCTTGGGATGCTCCGCGCCCGGAACGAAGGAAGCCGGAAACCCGTCGCACTCTCCGCGGCTGATCAGAAGCGCCGGCCTGAACTGCGCCAGGACCGCCGATTCAACCTCATCGGGTATCCCGTCCTGGTCCGCATCCCCGGCGGCCAGCCCAACCAGAAGCAGCACCCGAAACATCACTCCGTCCGCCATTGCCCCAGCCGGTGCAACAGGCTCTGCGGCGTCTCCGCGCACACTTCACAAGACTCCGCCGTAAAGCGCTCCTCCAGAACCCGCGCCCGGGAGTGAATCAGGTTCAACGCCGCGAGCTCGTTGAGAGGGATCCGGAAACGGGCCTGGACCACTGCGTCATCGGGCAGATGCGCGTCAATGAGGTTCAGCAGATCCGAAAAGCCCTCGCCGGTCCGGGCCGAGATCCAGGCGACCGGACAACCGCCCGCCTCCCCCGCCAGCCGCCGCGCCAGGGCTTCGCGTCCGGCCGCGTCCGGCGCCAGCCGGTCGGACTTGTTCAGCACCAGCAACTGCGGCGTCGCCTCGGCGCCGATTTCCGCCAGCACTCTTCGAACGTGCGCGCAATGCTCGGCCGCCACTGGCGAAGAGGCGTCCACAACGTGAAGCAGCAGGCTGGCTTGAACCACCTCCTCCAGAGTGGCACGAAACGCCTCCACGAGCGTAGTGGGCAGGTTTCGAATGAAGCCCACGGTGTCGCTCAACAAAACCTTCCTGCGCGATGGCAGCGTCAACTGGCGTACGGTTGGATCGAGCGTCGCAAACATTCGCGCGTCCGCCAGCACCCCCGAGCCCGTGAGCCGGTTGAATAACGTCGACTTGCCTGCATTCGTGTAGCCCACCAGCGCCAGCGTCATCAGCGGCACGGCCTGCCTCAATCGCCGCTGCACTCCGCGGGAGCCCCGAACTGCGCTTAAATCGCGCTCGATCTTCTTAATCCGCCCGTGGATTCGCCGCCTGTCCGTTTCCAGCTTCGTCTCGCCTGGCCCGCGCGTCCCAATTCCGCCGCCCAGCCTGCTCATCGCCGCGCCCCTCCCCGTCAGCCGCGGCAGCATGTACTTCAATTGGGCCAGTTCCACCTGCAGTTGCCCCTCGCGAGTGCGCGCGCGCCGTGCAAAGATGTCCAGAATCAACTGCGTCCGGTCGATCACCTTCACCCCGAGACTGCGCTCAAGGTTCCTCTGCTGGGTTCCCCCAAGTTCATGGTCGAACAGCACCAGGTCAAGTTCCGAGCTTTCTACGAGCGCCTTCAACTGCTCCAACTTGCCCGACCCGACCAGTGTCGCTTGATCGAACGTGGCACGCGGCTGAAGAACCTTTTCGACAACGACGGCGCCAGCGCTCTCCGCCAGCACACCCAACTCATTGAGCGATTCCTCGCTCTCGGCAACGGCCTCCCGCGACTGAGCAGACCTGGAACTTCCTGTCAGGTGGACTCGAACGAGAAGAGCCCTCTCCGGGCCGGCTTGAGTTGTAGGAAACGTCAGTTGTCGTTCATCTCCGATGGAGCAGCCGCCGCGGCAGTGGCAGCCGGCGCTCCCACATGAGGAGGCGGAGCTCCGGCATGAGCCGGCCTGGAGACCACTACCGTCGAAATCGCGTGTTTGAAGATTAGCTGCTCCTGGTTATTCGTCTCCAGGATCACACTATATTTGTCGAAGCTCTTGATTCTGCCAGACAGCTTCACTCCGCTCATGAGGTAGATCGTGAGGAAGATCTTCTCTTTGCGCGCGTTGTTGAGGAAGGCTTCCTGAATGTTCTGAGCCTGTTTTTCGGCGGGCCGCTTGGGAACCGCGGGGGCTTTTCTGATATCGTCCATTGCCTGACGCCCCTCCTTTTCTCCCTAAAAGTGAGCAAGATCCGAGTACAAGAAAGCCGGGCGACCCATTGGTTGGGCGATGAGTGGCCAGGCAAAGTAGGAGTTCCTCACCAGCGCGCACGTCAGGTCTGCCGGGCAGGAACCCGCCCCCTGAGTCTAATCCCGGAGGGGGCTCATGGGCAAGTGGTTCATTCGAGGCAGATTGGAGAAATTTGACTGCTCTGTCATGGTACTGGGGCGTATCTGAAGGGGGCTTCTGCTACATTCGAGTTGGACGTGGCAAACGCAGAGGCCCTCGGGAAACGGATCAGCCTGATCAGCATGGGCGCCAGCGGTGCGCTGGCTGTGCTGAAACTGATCGTCGGCCTAATGGCCGGCTCCGCGTCCGTCGTCGCCGACGGCATCGAGAGCGCGGGCGATGTCGTCGCAAGCGCCTTCATCCTGCTCGGCCTCTGGCTGGCTGCAAAGCCGGCTGACGAAAACCATCCCTATGGCCACGGGCGGCTCGAAACGCTCACCGGACTTGGCGTCGGACTGGGCCTCGTCGTCGTCGGCATGGCGATCGCCGGCCGTTCGTTGAACGGACTTGGCAATCTCCACGCACCTCCAGCCGCCTACGCAGTATGGCCTCTCGTGGTCAGCATCGTCGTCAAGTCCGGCCTTTCCACCTGGAAATTCCGCGTTGGCGGAAGAATCGGCAGTTCCGCGCTTGTGGCCGACGCCTGGAACGATGCGGTGGATATCCTCTCCGGAGCGGTCGCGCTCGCGGCGGTCGGCCTCACGCTCTATGATCCCTCCCGATTCCTGGCGGCCGACCACTGGGGCGGCGCCACCGTCGGCGTGATCGTCGTGTTCCTCGGCTTCCAGGTCGTGCGCGAAACCTCCATGTGCCTGATCGATACCATGCCCGACGAGACCACAATGCGGACCATCCGCCGGTCCGCCCTGGGGGTACCGGGCGCCATGGACGTCGAGAAATGTTTTGCTAGAAAGACCGGGCTCCGTTATCACGTCGACCTGCATCTCGAAGTCGCCCCTGAGATGACGGTCCGCGATTCTCATTGCATCGCCGAGGAGGTACGCAACAAAGTGAAGGCCGATCTTCCCTGGGTGGCCGATGTGCTCGTCCATGTCGAGCCGCACGGCGGGTGCGAGTGTCCGCCGGACGGAAACCCCGAGTGCCGTTTGCGCCCCAAGCCAGGGACAGTCAAAGACCATGGAGAACGTTGAGATCGCCCGTCTCCTCGCCGAAACCGCCGACCTCATGGAGATCGGCGAGGAAGACGGCTTCAGAATCCGCAGCTATCGCAATGCCGCAAACGCCATCGAGGGCCTCGGCGAAAGCCTGGAGGCGATCGTGCGCGATCCCTCCCGCAAACTCACGGACCTGCCGGGGATCGGGAAAGGAATCGCCGGGGCCATCGAGGAAATCGTCGCCCGCGGCTCCTTCGCGCGCCGCGACGAAATGCTCGAACGGTTCCCGCCGACCGCCCTCGAAATGCTCCGTATCCAGGGCCTGGGCCCCAAGAGCATCCGCATGCTCTGGGACCACTTCCGCGTCAGCACGCTCGAAGAGCTCGAGCGGCTCTGCCGCGAACAGAAGATCCGGGAACTGCCGCGCATGGGCGCCAAGCTCGAAGAGAAGATCCTCCGCGGCATCCAACTCTACCGTCAATCCGCCGGCCGGTTCCTTATTCACTTCGCATCCAACGCCGCCGAAGAGCTCTGCGGCCACCTGAGCGCGGTGAGCGGGGTCAGGCGAGTCACCCCCGCCGGCAGCCTCCGCCGGGGAAAGGAAACCGTCGGTGATCTCGACCTCTTAGTAACCGGCGATGGCGCCCAGGCCGCGCTCGACGCCTTCGTCGCTCACCCGAGAGTGCACGACGTTCTCGGGCACGGCGCGAACAAAGCCAGCGCCCGATTCGGCCTCGAAGGCCTCCAGGTGGATGTGCGCGCCGTCCCGGAATCCAGCTTCGGCGCCGCCCTGCAATACTTCACCGGCAGCAAGGAGCACAACGTCCAACTCCGCCAGCGCGCGCAGAAGCTTGGCCTGACGCTCAACGAGTACGGGCTCTTCAAGGCCGATGGAGAATCTCTGGTCGCCTCAGCCACAGAACAGGAAATCTACCAGGCCCTCGGACTCGCCTGGATCCCGCCCGAACTTCGCGAAAACCAGGGCGAACTCGAAATGGCGGAACGAGGCGGCTTCCCGGCCTTGCTCGAGTTGAGCGAAATGCGCGGCGATCTCCACATGCACACCCGCGAAAGCGACGGCCGCGGCACTCTTGAAGAGATGGCCGAGGCGGCGCGCGCGCTCGGTTACGAGTACATCGCCATCACCGACCACTCCAAGGCGCTCGCCATGGCCAACGGTCTCGACGAGCGCCGCGCCGTCGATTTCGCCGCGCAGGTCCGCGCGTTCAACGCCGAACAGCGCGGCATTCGCGTCTTCTCCGGCCTCGAGTGCGACATCCTCCGCGACGGCCGCATGGACCTGAGCGAAGACGCTCTCGCTGAATTGGACTTCGTCGTCGCCAGCGTTCACAGCTACATGAACATCGAAAGCGCGGAGATGACAGATCGCCTTCTCAAGGCGATGGAGAGTCCGTCCGTTAAGGTGCTCGGCCATCCCACCGGCCGCGTCCTGCTGCACCGAGAAGCCTACAGCTACGATTTCGATATCGTCGCCCGCGAAGCCGCAGGCCGCGGCGTTTGGATGGAAATCAACTCGAGCCCCGAACGGCTCGATCTTCATGCCGCTTTGCTCAAACGGGCCCGCGCCCACGGCGTCAAGTTCACCATCTCCACCGACGCGCATCATCCGAAGCACCTGGCGAACATGCGCTACGGAGTTACCATGGCCCGCCGCGGCGGGTTGACGAGCGAGGATGTCATGAACACCCGCGGCGTTGGCGAGTTTGCCCGGCTCATCGGGAGGAGTAAAACATGTTGAAATTGATCTCCAGCGAAGAATTGATCCGGACGCCGATCTTCACGGTGACCCAGGACCACGCCGTCGACCCCGACGGCTTCGAAATCCGGCGCGCCATCGTGCAGCACGCCGGCAGCGCCGTCATGATGGCCGTGGACGAGAAAGGCCGCATCCTGTTAGTCCGGCAATACCGGCTCCCCTCGCGCTCCTACCAGTGGGAACTTCCCGCCGGCCGGCTCGACCCCGGCGAAAGTCCGCTCAAAGCAGCCAAACGCGAGCTCAAGGAAGAGACCGGCTACCGCGCACGCACCTGGACCAAGGTGATCGAATTCTGGCCCAGCCCCGGATTCCTCGCCGAAAAGATGACGATCTGGCTCGCGCGGGATCTGACTCCCGGCAAGCAGCAGCCGATGGACGACGAGCGGATCGAATGCCGCTGGTTCACCATCGCCGAGATGTCCCGCATGATCGAGCGGAAGGAGATCGCCGACGCCAAAACACTCATCGGCTGGTCCCAGTGGAAGATTAACGGGAAAAAGCTTCGCGCGCGTGCCTGAGCAGAGCCTCGATCGCCTTTCCCCGGTGGCTCACCGCCTGCTTCCGCTCCCGGCTCGCTTCGCCGAACGTGCAGCCGAACGGCTCGTAATAGAACAGGGGATCGTAGCCGAAGCCGTTTCCGCCGCTCGGTTCGCCGGCGATCCGGCCCTCTACCGTGGCTCGGAACGTCTTCAGCAATTCGCCCTTCTGTGCAAGCCCGATCACGCAGACGAATCGCGCGCTCCGCTGTTCGAGCCCTTCAAGCCGCTCGAGCAGCAGCCGGTTGTTGTCCGCGTCGCTGGCTTCCGGACCGGCGAAGCGCGCTGAGAAGACTCCCGGCGCGCCGCCCAGCGCGTCGACTTCCAATCCCGAATCGTCGGCGAAAACGGGGTCCTCCGTGAACCGGCTGTAGTAGACGGCCTTGGACGCCGCGTTCTCCTCGAACGTGGCTCCCGTCTCCTCCGGCGCGGGAATATCAGCCAAACCCGCCACCGGCTCGATCGCGACATCTCCGGCGGCCTGTTGGAACTCCCGCAGCTTGCCGGGATTCGATGTGGCGCAACGCAGAATCACCGCGCCAACACCTCCCGTTGCAGCGCGAACAGCTCCTGCAGCCCTGAGCGCGCCAGCCTCACCATCTCGAGCAGGCGTTCGTCGCCGAACGTCGCCTTCTCGCCCGTAGCCTGCAGCTCGACAAACTCGCCCGCGCCCGTCATGACCACATTCATGTCGACTTCGGCCTGCGAATCCTCTTCATAGGCGAGATCGAGCATCGACTCCCCGCGCACGATCCCCACGCTGGTCGCCGCGACGTTGTCCCGCAGCGGGTTCCGGCTCAGCACCTTGTAGTCCATGAGCTTCCCTACCGCCAGCGCCAGCGCCACGTACCCCCCGGTGACCGAGGCGGTCCGCGTTCCCCCGTCGGCCTGAATCACATCGCAGTCCACCAGAATCGTCCGCTCGCCCAAAGCCTCCATGTCCACCACTGCGCGCAACGATCGTCCGATGAGCCGCTGGATCTCCTGCGTCCGGCCCGAAAGCTTCCCCTTGTTCACTTCGCGCGGCGTACGCTCGGCCGTAGCGCGGGGCAGCATCGAATATTCCGCCGTCACCCAGCCTCGCCCCGCGTTCCGCAAAAACTGCGGCACCGAGTCTTCAACGGTCGCCGCGCAAAGCACCCGCGTGTGGCCGATCTCAATCAGCACCGAACCTTCCGCGGTCACAAGGTAGTTTGGGTGGAGTTTGACCTGCCGCAACTGGTCGTTCCGCCGCATATCCGTCCGCATGAATAGGATTCCTTTCCGCGCTCAGGCGCGGGCGATGGAAAGATACAGCAGCCCGCCCAGGATCAAGAATACGAGAACGAGGATGATCAGGCAGGAGATCGCCTGAGGATTCTTTGGGCCCTTGGACTCTCTTCGGCCTGACGCAGGCCGGATCTTTGCCATACGCTGCCCATGCTATCACTCCCTCCGCCCCGCCCCCGAAATTGTGCCTGCCACAATTTCCCGGCGGCTAAATGGCGCCTGTCACAATTTAATCTTTCGGAGGCGGGCCGCCACCGCGCGGAAGAACTCCTCCAGCGACTCGAGCGAAGCAGACTCCATGTCCTTCACCGTGATCGCCACGACAAGCCGCGACTTCCTCTCGTAGGCCATCTGCGTGGCCAGAAACTGCGCCCGGTGATAGTCCGCCGCATAGCCAATCTCGGGGATCGACTCCGCCTTCCTCGACAGCAACACCGTTGAGAGACACCGGCCATGCCCGATCACCATCTCGTGGTAGCTGTGATTCATCGCCGGTCCTTCATAAATATCCACCGGCGTCCGAAGCGCCGAACGGAAAATCGACTGCCCGGCGCGATCGAGGACGCGCCGCATCCGTCTCCCCCTGGGATCGAATCGCGTATCCCCGAAAAAAGTCAATTCACCGTACTCGATCGTTCTCGCGTCCAATAGTTGCGTCAGCAGCGAAGCGTAAGCCGAGGCGGCGTCCCGATCGTTCAACTCAATCCCGCAGGGCAGCCTGTCGTAATGCAGCACCACGCCCCCGCGCCACTTGATCTGCCGCGGCGACTCCACCAGTTGCCTCCATTCCGCCGACCTTTCGATACCGCCCTGAAACAAAGAATTCTCGTACAGCGGGTTCGTGATCGACTTGTACAGCTCGACCGACGGCTGCGTGACGAAATTCATTCGCCGCAGATAGCCAAGCCCGAACACGGCGTAATGCATGAACTGCATGTAGCGGGAGAGCGGCGCGTTCTTCTCTAGCGAGAGCGCGGCCACCGGATAGCCGCCCCGCTTGAGCGCGGCAAGGCGCGAGCGGTCAAGGGCAGGTTCACCCATGCGCTCCACGGCCAGAAAGATCCGATCCTGCCGCCCGTCGCCCGCGGGCCGGTAGTCGGCCAGCCGGGGGCGCTCTCCGATCACGATCTTGATGCCGGCTTCCTCTGACTTCCCCAGGCTCTCCTCAAAGTCCTGTTTCGTCCACAGAGCCGCGCAGGCGAGCGAAGGCGAGAGAAATAGCGTCACCTTGTCGCGGCCCTCACGGCCCTGCACGTGAAGAAACGAGGCGAGCGACCAAGCTGTGTGGATGTCGTGCTCGGCTAATTGCGCCCCTTGAATCCACCCATCCAGATCCGCGCCCGCCAGCGCCAGGGGATAGAGACTTCCCCTTGTCATTGGGCCGCTATGCCGGCCCGCCGTCGAGTTCCCATTGTCGAGCTGCAATTCCACGCGCCGGTACCCGCGCGCCGAAGCGAACTGATCAAGCAGCGAACCCGGCAGCGTCATGTAGAGGAAATTCGAACGGCTGTCCAGACGATGCCTGTCGTAGAGCAGCGCCAGCTTCTCCAGATTCACCACCGGCTCATAGGACGTCATCCCCATGGCCATCCCCACGACCAACGTGCTCTTCAGCGCGTTCTCCAGTTTCCCCTTGTGCCGCCGCGCCATCACGCCAAGGACGGCCTTCAGCTTGGCGGGATCCGTGGAATCGAGCACGAACAACGCAGGCCCGCCATCCAAAAGCCCTCCCTCCAGCATCATCTTCTTGTCCTCGGCCGATCCCCCCATGCCGGCCCAGATAATGTTCTTGAGCTCGACGCCGTGCGCCGCCCGAATGCCGTCGCGGATCGCCGCCGCTTCCCCCCGGATCATCCCCGCCCACTCGGGATGACGCGCGCTCAACCATGGCAAATGAAAGACGCCATAACTGTTCTTGGTGACGCGCTCCTCCGCATTCGTCTCCATACCGAGACCGATCAGCTCGTTCCGCGATGGATCAAGCGCTTCCAGCCCGCGCCGCCGCGCCTTGGCGTCGATCGCTTCCAGTTTTCCCAAGAGCCTCTGGTCGGCAAAGCGCGCCGCAAGGGCGGCGGAGGAAGGGGTGTCGTGGTGGAATGTCAGCTTCACGGTCTCCAGGTGTATCACGCCGGAGAGGTGGCAGTTTGGCGGTGTTATGTTTGGGTGATGCGGAGTCTCCTCAGCCTCGCGTGCCTGCTGGCCTTCATCGGAACCGGATGCGCTCGGGACGAGCCCGCACTGGCCGATCCCCCGGCATCCCTCGGCGGCGGACTTTGGACCCGGAGTCAAGTGGAGCGGCCCGCAGTGGGCGACGCCCCAGCCGCGATGAAGGCCTATCATCCCAAGCAGTGGCTTCGCACCTCTTACAGGAACGGCGCATCGACACTCGACGTCGAAATCTACATGATGCCCGGCGAAACCAGCGCCTTTGAAGCCAGGCAGAAGTGGCTGGGTGAGCCCGGGGCGGCATCGGTCAACCACGGCAGGCTGTTCGTTGTCGCCCGCTCGACTCCCGATCGAATGACCGAACTCGGCGGATTCCTGCGCCTCCTGGAGGCCGAATGGCTTCGCGCCCAGCCCTGACCGCGGTTCCGGCCGCCATCAGCCGCTATCACGAACTCGCCCTGCTGGCCATGCTCGCCAGCGGCTTCGGGGCCGTCCTCGCCTCGGGCGCAATGGACATGGCCAGCGCCGTTCTGGCCGGTGCCGCAATGATCGCCCGCGCCGGCATGGTAGCGGGCTGGTTCACACTCGCACTGCCGCCCATATGGGTCAACGCCGCCACCCTCGGCTACATCGCCTTCTATCCCCTTGATTGGCGCTTCGTCTCGCGGGACTTTCTGACCGCAACCGTCCACCTGGTCTTCTTCGTTGCCGCCATCAAGCTCCTGACCGCTGAAACCTCCCGCGACTACCTGCTGCTAAAGGTCGTCGCACTCCTGGAAATCCTCGCTGCCGCCCTGCTCTCGGCCGGTTTGATGTTCCTCCTTTTCCTGGCGCTCTTCATGGTCGCCGCGACCGCCGCTCTGGCTTCCGGAGAGATCAGAAACTCCGTCCGGACCGCCCGCGTGGTCCACTCGGCCGCCCGCCGCACTGGACGGCGTTTGAGCGCCTTGACGGCGGTTTCGGCTTGCGCCATGCTCGTCCTCACCGCCCTGTTCTTCCTCGTCCTGCCTCGCACCGCCCGCGCCGCCTTGAGCTGGTTCATCCCATCCCAATCCCGCGTCTCCGGCTTTGGCAGCGAAGTGGTTCTCGGCCAGGCGGGCGAGATCCGCCGCTCCACCGAGGTCGTCTTGCATTTCCGATTCCGCGAAGGCGTCCGCCCGGTGGATCTTCATTGGCGCGGAACCGCCCTGGCTGAGTTTAACGGTTGGAAATGGTACAACACCGCGATGGAGGCGAAACCTCTCCTGCCCGGCGACGACGGCCTCCTGAGACTCGCCGGCGACGACCTCCGAAGGCTCCGGCAGGGGCCCCGGCTGAATTATCAGGTCATTCTCGAGCGAACTCACTCCGACTGGCTCTTTCTCGCCGGTTCGCCCGAGTTCATCCGGCTCCGGCCCGCCCGCGTCATCGCCTCTCCCAACGGCGCCCTCCGCGTTCCTTTCGCCCTCGGCGACCGCCTCCAATACGATGTCATCGCCTGGCCCGAGCAAACCACGCCCGGCCCCCTCTCCCAGGCGGAACGAATCTTCCACCTGCGCCTGCCTCAAACCGATTCCCGGGTCCTCAAACTGGCCGGCGAAATCACCGCCTCCGCCCGCACGGATCTCGAAAGAGCCCGCGCCATCGAATCCTGGCTCCAGGCGAACCTGCAATACTCCTTGGATCCATGGGAAAAAATGGCCGACGACCCCGTGGCCCACTTCCTTTGCGTCCGCAAGAAAGGCCACTGCGAATACTTCGCCTCCGCCATGGCCGTCATGCTTCGCGCGGTATGGGTCCCCTCGCGCGTCGTCACCGGATACCTCGGAGGCGCCCAGAACCCGCTCGTCGATTGGCAGGTGGTCCGCGCCTCCGATGCGCACAGCTGGGTCGAGGCCTACATCCCCGGCAGCGGATGGGTCACCTTTGACCCCACCCCTGCCGCCGGCACACCCCTGACAGGACTTTCCCGCCTCGCTATTTGGATGGACGCCGCTCAGTTGTTGTGGCAGGACTGGATCGTCGGCTACGATCTCGACCGTCAGCTTTCCCTGGCCCTCAGCGTCGGCGAAAGCCGCAAGCGGTTCAGCCTCCGTTGGCCAACCGCCCTTTGGGACGCCGCTAAAGCCGAGTTGGCCACGCTACGGACTCAAGGCCGGACGCTCCCTGCGATTGGCGCCTCCCTGCTCGCCCTGGCGGTTCTTGCCGCCTCGCCGCGCCTGGCGCGTTGGGCCTCACGCGCCGCGCGAAGACGCAGAGCCGCCCGCGGCCGTCTGTCCGGCGGCGACGCCAGCCTCTTCTACCAACAGATGCTCGAAATCCTCTCCCGTAAAGGTCTGCTGAAAATGAGTTGGCAGACCCCGGCCGAGTTCGCCGCCTCCATCCCTGACCGCCAACTCGGCGACGCCGTCTTCGAGTTCACCCGCGCCTACTATGACGCCCGCTTCGGCGCTCTCCCCACTGGCGCCACCCGCCTCGGCCCCCTGCTGGATCGAATCAGAAGCCTGCCTTAAGAAGTCTCCCCGCCCCACCCGTGGCATGAAATTGTGGCAGGCACAATTATCGTTGCCCGAAATGGCGCCTGCCACAATTTCGCCGGCGGCTGCCGCGCAAAGGATTGTCCCGGCCCCACTGGTATACTGAAAAAGTACCCTCATATGCAAACCAACGGAAGCGCTGGGAAGAAGGTTATCCTTCTGCGTCCGCGTGGGTTTTGCGCCGGAGTCGTCCG
>CAYWST010000114.1:0-14593 GCA_964461075.1 uncultured Solibacteraceae bacterium
TCTTCAGGCAGCGAGGATTGCGGAACGGCCGGGAGGTGCTGCGGACCGCGCAAGTGCGAGGAGCGTGTACACGCACCCCGGGCGGCACGGTCCAGCCGTGCGCCGGCGGCTGGCGGAGAACGCCTCGCCGCGGCCGTGATCTCGCTGAGGCTGAACCTTGGAACCTTGACCCTCGCATCCTCGCCAGTTCCCGCATATAGAGGGACGGGCAGAATCGAGGTGAACATTCTTGCAAGCTACCTCCGTGAAAAAAAAGACCCGCTTCCCCCAATGGAAGAGCGGGCCCACTGTTCTTGGTCTTGCAGCCTATGGCAGAAGCCGGTCCCTGACGCGCGCGGCTCTGTAGCTAGCTGATTTTACGGAGCCGCGCGCGTAAGCAAGCGGCGGTTCCCGGCTTCTGCCACAGGCTGCCGGCGCGGCGGTGATTAAAAAATGAACTTCAGGCCAAGTTGAAGATTGCGAGGCCTGTCGGCGCCGCCGATCGATCCGAACGCCGGATTGCCGACCTGAGCGTTAGGCACGCCGAACTGCGGAGTGTTCATTGCATTGAACGCCTCGGCGCGGAATTGAAACCGCATCCCCTCGCGCACCGCGAAAGACTTGTACACGGCAAGGTCGAAGTTCACCTCGCCAGGGCACTCGATCAGGTTCCGGCCTGCATTCCCGTACGTGAATGCGGCATTGCGAACGAACGCGGCGGTGTTGAACCAGCGTTCGAGGCTCCGTTCATCCTCGCCGAGACGCCAGTTTCCAATCACATCGGGGCGGTCAGGATTTCCGGTATTGGAGGGATTGCCCTGAACGCTCAGGTTTTGCAGCCGTCCGCTGCTCAGCGTCGTGATGCCTCCGATCGCCCACCCTCCCAGCAGCCCTTCGACAATCGCGTTGGCGTTGGCCATGTACTTCTTTCCGCGCCCGAAGGGAAGATCGTAGTTGTAACTCACCACGAACCGGTGCGGGCGGTGCTCATCGGCCAGCGAGCGTTCTGCGCGGTAATTTAGCGGGTCCTGCGGGAGCGAGTTTGATACGCCGCCCGCGGCGGACTCGCCGCGCGCGTCGCTGATCGTCTTCGACCACATGTAGGAACCCAGGAGGCTGAAGCCGGCAGAGAGCCGCTTCTCCACCCTGATCTGCAGAGAGTGGAAATTCGCGTTGGCAGTCGCTTCGTGGCGGAACGTGTTCGCCAGCGGCCCCACCAGCACGTTGTCCCCGGGAACAAGGACCGTCGTGTAGCGCCTGCGGGGATTGATCGTGCCGGGGCCCGGAAGGGCATAGTTGCCCTCCGTCCGCCGCATCAGTTTGTTGGCCTTGTTGGCGTAATAGCCGGCCTCCAGGACGGTTCCTCCAGGCAGTTCGCGCTGAATGTTGAAATTCCACTGCTGGGAGTAACCGTTTCGCAGATCGCGCTGGTAGGAGGATGTGCCGATGTTGCGTGCGTTCTGGGGCGTGACGGTTCCGGGAGGGATGCCATCGACCATCCTGATTGCCGGAGTAATGCGGTCCGTGTTGATCTGGGCGCGGTATTGGAATGGCGGATTCGTCTGCAGATACTGCGCGCCGCCCATCCCCTCATACTGCGAGAAGTAGACCCCGTAACCACCGCGGATGACGGTCTTCGGCGCCGCTGTCAAGGCGAATCCAAAGCGCGGCGCGATATCGTTCCGGTCGGGCGCTATCGTGGCCCGGTCCGCGCGGGAACCATCGCGCGCGACAAAGAGCGTAGCCCGGGCCGGGTTGGTGTCGATGTCGAAGTTCGACCAGAGATTCCGCGTCTCAACCCAGGGCATTCTCAGGTCGTAACGGATGCCAGTGCTCAAGGTCAGTCGTGCATTCACCCGCCATTCGTCCTGCACGTAGAAGCCGTACCAAGGCGCCCGCTGGTTCATATAGGAAGGAGTCGAGACCTGCGCCTGGAAGGGGAAGCCGAGCAGCAGATCGGCGACCGAACTGCCCTCGCGCGTCGTCTGCACGTTCCGGGTGAAACCGCCATCGAAACTGAAAACGCCGAGCGCCTGATTCGGATTGGCGAGATGGCTTTGCAGCCAGCTCATGTTGATGCCGGTCTTCACGCTGTGCCGGCCTTTCAGCCAAGTCAGGTCCGCAATCACCTGCCGGTTCTGTGAGTCCGCCCGATTGGGCAGCGTTGAACCAAGTCCTATGGTGCTGAAGCCGGTCACGCCAATGTTCGCCATCCCCGGCGTGAAGTTGTCGACGCCTTTGATTCCATACTCGGCGTTCAGAGAGCGGTCGACTTCCGGCGGCGGCGTGATGTTGGTCAGCAATGCGTTCCACGACAGCTTGGAAGAGAGAATCAGCGTGGGCCTGGCGACCCAACTGTAACCGAGCATCACATTGTGGCCGGTTGTCGTAATGTCTCGCGCATTTCCGCCCCCATAGGCCGGCGCAGGAAGATCGGCCGAACTCGGCTCATAGTCCTTCTGGTAACTGTACCGGCCGCTCAGCGTGTGAAAGCCATTGAATGCGTGGTCGATCTTGATATCCCAGCGGTCGCGATTGGTCTGGTCGGGAGGGTTGTAGAGGAAGTTGCGCGCCAGATCGGGCTTGTTCGGCGCGGGGTAGAGGCCGGCGAGCTGGGCGCCAACGGGATCAAACCGAGATGTTGGGATGATGTTTCCGGGAAAGACCTGCCTTGTCCGAGTGGCTGAGTTGTACGTTGCCGGATCGTAGATCCGCGATGCCGGCAGGAGTTCGGCGAAGTCCCCTTTGACCATCCGCTGCGTGGGAATCGTGTTGTTGACCGTGCGGGATTCGCGAATCTTGAGCCATTCGTAGTCGCCAAAGAAGAAAGTCTTGTTCCTCACGATCGGCCCGCCGAGCGAGAAACCATACTGGTTGCGCTTGAAGGGCGGCTTGGGCTGGTCCGGCAGATCGAAGAAGTTCTTGGCGTCGAGCGCTTCGTTGCGGAGAAACTCGTAGGCTGTTCCGTGCAGATCATTCGTGCCCGATTTGAGATTCACGCTGATGACGGCGCCCGTCGCCCGGCTATACTCCGCCGAAAACGAGTTCGTCAGCACCTTGAATTCCTGGATGGCGTCGACGTTCGGCTTGACGGCCTCGCCCTGGCGGCCCTGCGCCGCAATCTGGGCGTTGTTGTTGTCCACGCCGTCCAGCAGGTAGTTGTTCTGGCTTGCGCGCATCCCGCTGCCGGAGAATCCTTCCGTCCGGGCGCCGGGGGCAGGCCGGTTCGCACCGGCCGAAAGCAGGGCCAGTTGGATGTAGTCCCGGCCGTTGAGAGGGAGGTCCACGATCTTCTTGTTGTCGATCACCTGCCCCTGGGTGGCTTCCGTCAGCGTCAACAATGGAGCCGCTGAAGTGATCTCGATCTCCTGCGTGATGGCTCCCACTTCGAGCGCAAAGTCGGCGACGAAGGTCTGCTGAATCTGCAGGACGATCCCTTCACGGACTGCACGCTTGAAACCCTGCTTTGTGACCGCCACGCGATAGGTTCCGATTTGCAGGGGGATCGATTCGTAGGCGCCGTCCGCGCGGGAGGTCACCTCGAAGTTGCGGCCGGTTTGCGTGTTTTCGAGCGATATCTTCGCATCCGGAATGACCGCGCCGGATTGGTCACGGACGGTCCCGATGATGCGGCCGGTTTCGACTTGAGCGGCCAAGCGAACAACCACGAGGCCGAACAGCAATGAGATAAGCCGGAGCTTCGCCATCGCGAGCGCCCTCCTTGGAGGGAAGCCTATCACACAAGATCCGGACGCGCGCTCGGGCGGGGCTACTCTCGCCGCGGCGGCGGCGCAAAGACGGTCAAAACGGTCAGGGGCGCGGCGGAGTCGTTCTTCATGCCATGGGGGACGCCCGCGGGGGCGAAGATGACATCCCCGGCTGCCACGGGCTCGCTGGTGTCTCCGACGGTGGCGACGCCTGACCCGTCGAGCACCACGTACATCTTGTCCTGATCCGCATGGACGTGCGCCTTGTGCTCCTGTCCGGGCAGGAAGCAGTTGAGCCCGGCATAGAGATGGTGCCCCGAAGCGAGCGACACCTTGCCCATCTTCGCGTCGCTGAACTCGGCCCTGCCCGCGGCGCCCCGGATGATCATTTGCCCGTCATCTCCTTGACCAAACCAAAGAACTGCTTCTTCCGCTCAGTATTGATGCCCCAGCGGACGGGCGGGCACTGGTAGCCGTCGCTGTAATCGCTCGCGCCCGGGTCGAAGTAGCCCCACGATGCGCCCGCGCTTACGGCGGCGACGAAGTTGTTGTCCGGCTTGTCGAAGTCGAAGTGGTCGTCCTCATTGAAGACGATGGGCATCGGACGGTAGCCTTCCACCTGCTTCGTCTGCGCGACCATCTCGCGGATGCGTGCGGGCTCTTTCACGCCATTGCCGTGCACGAGCAGGAAGTCGGCGGTCTTGACGAGGTTCGGCCGGGGAATCGAGCCGCCGTTGTAGCTGGCCGAAACCAGGAACCTGCGTCCGTTGCGCGTGATCGACTTGGCCAGGTCGATGAGCTCGTGAATCCGCGGCGCCTGGATGAGCGGCTGCTGATAGGCGCGGTTGTCGCACTCGTTGGCGATCTCGATGAGCGTGTTCGTGTAGCCCTGGTCGTGAAGCCAGTTCACCGTGTTGCGAACCGCGGCGCGGACGGCGTCGTCCCCGCTGAGATATTCGTCCTGCCCGAAGTAGAAGATGCCGACGATGGGCGCCATGCCGAGTTGATCCGCCCGGTCGAGGATCAGTTTCAGGCGGGCCATGGACGCCGGCTTGAGCGAGCCGTCGGCAGCGATGGCGGAGTTGCGCCAGGGTTGCGACTTCGAGTAGCCCTGCGGGCTGCCGCCCTGCAGGCAGATGGTAAAGGAGTGCAGCCCGTGGCGGCTCCATTCAGGCATCGCCTCGACGAACTCGCGCGTGTTTCTGTCCGGATCCCACTTGCCCGTGTCAGGATAAGCCCACCTGGAGCGGGTTTCGGGATTCTCGTCGTCGAAGACGCCCTGCACCATGCGGGAATTGAGCAGCAAGCCCTCGATCCGGTGGCCTTTCCACTGCCTGCCGGGACAGGTGGGCTTCCCGTTGATGAGGAACTTCTCCCCTTGAATCGCGACAGTTGTTCGCCGCGCTGGCGCGCCTCGAAGCGTGACGGGCGCGGCCATCAGGAGATGCCGCCTGGTGATTTGCATGATGGACGACTTCCTTTACTTGCCGGCCCGCCCTGAGTATTTGGTCAGCGCAGCAACCAGCGGCTGAGCGGACTTCGGCGCGGCCATCTTACCATCGAGCACGGCCTTCCTGTCCACCGCTTTGCCGTAGAGCGCTTCGTCGGCTTCAGAATCGGCGCGCAGCGTTCCGCCTTGAAGGGCCAGGCCTCCGAAGACGCCGCGCGAGCGCGAATAGGAGAGGATCTCGGCCCGCATGGTGGCGTCGGTCATCGCGGAGGAATCCCTGCCCACCGGCCCGGCGGCCACGCTCGCCTCGCCGCCCAGAGAAAACTGCGACTTCAGCAGCCGGTCCATTCCCTTCTTGTTCATGACGAGAAGGATGATGTCGCTTTCGCTGCCGCCGATCTGCAGCCCGAAACTGCCTCCTTCGACGCGCACCCCGACCGGCGCGGTCCAGCCGTGACCGGAAGACTGCCGGCAGAGCGCCCAGCCGCGGCCATACTTGCCGCCGAAGATGAATCCGCCCTTCTTCATGCCCGGAATAATCACCGCGCACTGTGCTTTCTCGAAAAGGTTCTGCGGGATGGAGCTATCGCCCGCGGCCATGATCTCGCTGAGGCTGACCCTGGCGGCCTCGAGCCTCGCATCTTCTTCGGCTCCCGCGTACAGCAGGACGGGCAGAATTGACATGACCAGTCTTCCAAGCATCGTGCCTCCGTGAAAGAAAAGGCCCGCTTCCCCTGACCGGAGAAGCGGGCGCATTGACTTCATTCTAGCGCGCAGACGCTTTAGAACACGTAACGCAGCCCCATCACAATGCGGCGGTTGCCGCCATCCGTGTTGCCGTTGAGGGCGAAGCCGGCGTTGTTCACGTTGGCGTTCGGGATGCCGTAGTCACGCGTGTTGGTGGAGTTGTACATCTCAAAGCGGAACTGCAGGCGGTTTCCCTCGCTGACCCTGATGTTCTTCAGGATGGCGAGGTCGAGGTTGTTCAGTCCGTCGGCCCGCAGGATATTGCGCCCGGCGTTGCCGATGGGATTGGCGGCCGTCACCTGGCTGAACAGCGTGCGGCCGCCCGCGGCCACGATTTCGTTCAACGTCATGGATGACAGATCGAGGTTGGTGTTGAGGTTGGGGCGGATGGCGTTGCCCACCAGAGCGTCGATGCCGGAGAGCCGGAAACCGGGATCCGCCGCATTCAGAGCCGAGAACGGCGCGCCGCTCTGAAGAGTCAGGAAGGCCGAGACCTGCCATCCGCCAACCAGCCGGCCGGCGAAGCCGCGCTGATCAGGCATCCACGGCAGCTCGTAGACGCCGTTGATGGAGAAGCGGTGCGGGCGGTCGTAGGTGGAGCGGCCGCGATCAGCGCGGCGATTGTAGCTGTCCTGCGGAACAGCGACCTCGCCGGCCACCGAGGGGTTGAAGATCTCGCTCGCGTCGTCGATGAACGCGCTCCACGTGTAGTGAGCGGCCATCGTCAGGCCGCGGGAGTAGCGTTTCTCGAGACTCGTCTGGAAGCTGTGGTAAATGGAACTGGCGGCGTTGGCGCGCAGCCGGCGCACTCCCTGCGTGTTGTCCACGCGCTGTGTCCCGTTGGTGCCGGGTACGGTCGGATTGCCGTCGATGGTCTGGAACAGGCCCGTTCCCTTCGTGGCGATCCAGCCCATGGTCAGGTTCCAGCTATTGGACAGTTCACGCTGGATCTGGAAGCTCATCTGTTCGGCCAGCGGGGAGCGGAAGTCGCCGCCAACCAGGGTCCGCGGCACGAGCAAGGGATTGACCGCCGGCGCCGGCCGGCCCTGGAAACCGAGTCCGTAGACGTAGTCCCAACTGCCTGGGGTGCGCGCCGGCAGGTTGTTCACCTGCGTGAACGGGAATGCGCTGTAAACGTTGAGATAGATGTTGTTGAAGATCAGATCGTAGGTGCGCGAGTAGCCGCCGCGGAATACGAGCTTTCCGTCCCCAGTCAGATAGCCGAGCGCGCCCGGCGCCCGTTTGTCGACGCGGTAGTTGAAGCCGAACCGCGGCGCCCAGTTGTTCTTGTCGCGCTGCGGGACGGGCGTGAACAGATACCGTGGATCGTTGTTGTTGTTGGCGACTACCGTCTTGTTGACATCGGACAGCCACTGCGCCGGGTTCCCGGGAGTCTCATAGCGGATGCCGTAGGTCAGAGTCAGGTTCGGCTTCACGCGCCATTCGTCCTGGAGAAAGAAGGCGTAGTCGTAGTAGGTGTAATACTGCCACCGGCCGACGCCGGGGAGGAAGGTGTTGATCGAGGCTGTCTGCGCAACGTCGTCCACCAGATCCTGCAGGTTGTTATAGGTGAGACGCCCCCGGATGGTCGGATTGAAATCCTGGAACTGATCCTGCCGCCGGAAGTCGATTCCGAACTTCATCGAGTGACCGCCCTTCAGGATGCCGAAGTTGTTCGCCAACTGGTAGTTGTTCGTAACCTGAGCCTGAGGCAGGTTCACCGCGAGGCCGACAGCGGTGCGCCCGGCGGCGGCGTTGAATCCGGTCAGGCCGAGTTCGGTGACTTCCAGAGAGGGGATCGTCTCCGCTTTGGGGCTTGTGGCGTTGGTGACGGAATCCAGGCGCTGGAAGCCAAGGCGGAGTTCGTTGAACATCGTCGGGGAAAGGGTCGAGTTCAGCGCGATCGTCTGGCCGATACGCGTCGCGGGGGAAAGCGAGGTGAGGCCAGGCGGCGTGCTCTGCCCAGACACGGTCTGCCGCTCGTCATACATGAACCGCCCCATCAGCGAGTGCTTTTCGTTGAAGCGGTGATCGATGCGGCCGGTCCACTGCCAGGCGTCGAGCGTATTCGAAGCCGCGCCGGAAAGGGTGCCCACTGGAACGACATAGGCGGCGCCGCGATAGTTAAACCGAACGGTGTTGCCCGTCGCCGTCTGCGCCGCTGGAAGGTTTTCAAGCAGCGCCTTGATTTGTGGCAGCGTGCCCACAGCGTTCCTGATGATGGTCTGGCCTTCGGCGGTGGGGGCGCCGGCGATGGCCGTGCCCGAGGCGAACCGATGGTCGGTCCAGCGAAGACCCGAGGCGAAGAAGAACGTCTTGTCCTTGATCACCGGCCCGCCCACAGTGCCTGCAAACTGATTCTCCACTCTCCAGGGCGCTTTGGTAAAGGTGCGCTTATCGAGGTTCGACCGGGCGTTCAAGGCGTTTCCGTTGTAGGTCCAGTAGGCGGAACCATGAAACGCGTTCGAGCCGCTCTTGGTCAATACGTTCACCACGCTGCCCGCCGCGCGCCCGTATTCCGGCAGGAACTGGTTGGTAACCACGCGGAATTCGGCGACCGTGTCCGGATTGTTCACTTCCTGCACGAGGCCGCCCACGGAAGGATTCGTCGAATCCGAACCGTCGATCATGAAGTTGTTCGACCGCGTCCGCATCCCGTTCACCGAGAACGATACGCCGCCCGAGGTGAACGACGAGTTGCCTGACGACAACTGGCTGACGCCCGGAATCTGGAGCGCCAGGTTCAGGATATTCCGGTTCGGCGCCATCGGCAGCTCCGAGATGCGCTTGGATTCGATGTTCGTCCCGACCTCGGCGTTCGTCGTGTTGAGCAGCGTCGCATCGCCGGTGACGGTGATCGTTTCGTTGATGCTGGCCACTTCCAACTTAAGGTCCACTTCGGCATCCTGGCCCAACCGGAGCACGATGGGCCCTTGGACGTACTTGCCAAAGCCGGTCGCCGTCACGGTCACTTCGTAGGATCCCGGCGGCAGCAGCGGCACGCGGAACCGGCCGTCGGACATCGTGATGACCTCTCTCGCGTCGTTGGTGCCAAGGTTGCGGATCTTGACGCCCGCGCTGGCGACCGCCGCGCCCGAGCTATCTCTGACCGTTCCTAGAATCGAACTCGTGGTCATCTGTGCCATCATGACGGCCGTGACCCCAAGCGTAAGCAGCAATGCTTTGATTGTCTGGAGCATATGCCCTTCCTGTCACCTCTATGCCGAAACCGCGCCTCCGATAAGAGAAGCGGCGTCGCGCGTTGAGTTGTTCGTTTGTTGGAAAACTACCCAAACCGGGGCGGCGCATGCATGGCGCATCATCCCTGGTCAAACCCCTAAGAAACCGAGGGACAGCCAACAGAGGCTGCAACCTCGAATACGTGACAATAGTTTAACACTGTGTCAGTTGGGTGCGAAAGAACCTATGATCTGTAAAATTCAAATCCTTGCAATAGGCGTTATGATGACGGTGGCGGCTGAGGCGCAGCCTCCCGTGGTTCTGCTCAATGGTCTGCAATTGCCTGATTCTATTGGTGATCTTTTGCTTGGCCGGGTCTGTCCCGTGTCGACCGGCAACCCGCGCAGCTCGGGAACTTTCGGGAACCTGGAGGCGCTGTTGCGAGATCAGGGTTTCCAGGTCGCCTTTTTTGACAACTGCGTCGAGTGTCCGGGCAGGACGATCGAGGAGTGCGGTCAGGCGCTTGGGCGGTTTCTGCAACGGTTGCCGAACTCCGCCGACGGAGTCGACATGGTCGCGCACAGCATGGGGGGGCTGATCATCCGATCCTATTTGGCGGGTAAGACGCTTTCCGGTTTCTCGCCGCCGGAGAAGACTTCCATCCGGAAGGCTGTGTTCCTCGGCACGCCCCATTTCGGGTCTTACACTGCGGTCCCTCTGCCGGTTCTGCCGGTGCAGGTCAGCCAGCTTGTTGAGGGGAGCGCGTTCGTGTGGGATCTGGCGACATGGAATGTGGGAAGGGACGATCTGCGAGGAATTGATGCGCTCGCGGTGGCCGGGGCGGGGTGCCCGCTGGGAGCTGTTCCCGAGGGAGGCGACGGAGTGGTGGCGCTGACGAGCGCGTCGCTCGCCTTCGCGCGTGAACCGGAACGCACGCGCGTCGTCCCATACCGGCACACATCCACGGTGCTCGGGCCTTGCCCGGCGAGAACGACGCTGGCCAATATCGACAACGCTGCGCATCTTTCCTATCGGGCGATTGTGAGTTTTCTCACCGGAACCGATGAGTGGCGAGCGATCGGCCTGTCCGCCGCGGAACATCCGGCGCTTCTCTCGGCCGGGGGCGGAGTCGTGGAATGGCAGGACGAGCAGGGGCGGCGCGTTGAGTCTGCGAAGCTGCTCTCCGGCGCGGGGGTCGAATGGGCATCCGCTCCGCAGGGGCGCTATCAGGTGAACAGGCACCCGGCGGAAACCACCGACCTATGGTTCGAAACCCGTTCAGGCTGGGTTCAGAATGGCGCGGCCATCGCGGCAGGCGGCTCGCGGCCGTACCTGATCAAGTGGGGGCCGTGGATCGGAGGCGTCGCGGCGCAACCGGGGCAATTGGTAATCACTGGGGCCAATCTCTCCGGCCTGACAGTCAGAATCAACGGGGAGTTGGCGGAAGTGGCGTCTTCGGCGCCGGACTCAATCCGGGTGAACTGGTCGGGCCCGGCGGGCCTCTATCAGGTCGAGGTCTCCGGGCCCTCAGGGCGCGCCTCGGTGAATTGGTATCGGGAGTAGCCGCTACCAGCGCCGGCCGTGGAAGGCCGGGGCTGGGACGTAGTACACGCGCTTCGCCCTTCTCCAGTGGCCCGGCGGGATTCTGCATGCGGGCGCGACGGCGCGGTATGGGACTGGCACAGGCCGGACGAGAACTGGCACGGCCGGTTGTGGATAGTACACGGGAGCGGGGCGCCCTAAGACGACGCTCACGCCTCCGCTGACAAAAGCTTGACCCCATGCGGGCGCGGAAAAGAGCAAAGCCGCGCCGGCCAATACGAGGTTGCGAATCATCTCTCACCCTCCTTGCGATCAATGAGACCGGCACTCCAGCAGACGCGCGCCGGCGCGTTACCGTTGCGACGATGCGGAAGTGAGTTGTTTGGCGGCGGCCCTGCCCGTCCGGATACAGTCTGAGATTCCGATGCCGTCATACCCGTTGCCCGCCAGTGCCAGGCCCGGGAGCTTTGCGAGTTTGGTTCCGAGTTCCTGCATCCTTGCGGAATGCCCCACGATGTACTGCGCCATCGCCCGACGCCACCGGTGCATAACGTGGAACGCGGGCTCGACATCCCAGCCGAGCAGCGCGCGCAGCTCGCGCCGGGCGGTGAGAATAATCTCGCTGTCGGGCAGGTCGAGCACATGCTCGCCGCCGGAGCCGCCGAGGAAACATCGAAGGACAACCAGACTGTCCGGCACTCGATGGGAGAACTTGGCGCCGGTGAAGGTGCAGGCGACCAGCATGCCGCGCTCGCGTGCGGGAACGAGAAAGCCGAAGCCCGGGGGGATGCGTCCGCAGTCCTCCCGCCGGTAGACGAGAGACAGTGTGACGGAAGACGAATATGGAATCGGCTCAAGCAGGCGCGCGATTGGCGGGGCCGCGGCTTCGAGAAGCTCCGCGGCGGCCCAGGTTGGGCAAGCGAGGATGACGCCGTCGGCCTCGATCCACTCTCCGGAAGCGCGCACGCGCCACCGCCCGCCGGCGGGTTCGACGGTCTCCGCCGCCGCCGTGATGATTTGCGCTCCGGGACGGACACGGTTCTCAAGCTCGCGGGTCAGTTGCCCCAGGCCGCCCTTGAGTGTTTGAAAGAGCGGCGAGCTTTCGGTTTTCGGCGCATTGGCGCGCGCGGCGAGCACTCCTTTGGTCAGGCTTCCATATTGGGCTTCGAGTTCGACGAATCGGGGCAGAACGCTTTGGACGCTCAACTCGCGGACGCTGCCGCCGTAGACTCCGGCGAGCAGCGGCTCTGCCAGATAGTCGACGGCCTCCTGTCCGTAATGCTCGCGGACGAACTCCTCGACTGTGCGGTCGGCCGTCCGGACCCCAGGACGGCGGAAGTACTCGAGCCCCATGCGGATCTTTGTGCCGAGGCCGAGAAGCGAGCTGGCCGCGACAGGCATGATCCTGGTCGGAATCATCATCATGAGACCGTCAGGCAGCGGAACGAGCCTGCCGTTCTTGACGAGGTATGTCACGCGCGAGGAGTCGTTCGAGCCGATGACGTCCGAGGCGAGGCCGAGCTCGCGGATGAGTTCGAGCGCAGCCGGTTTGGCCGAGAGGAAGCTGTCGGGGCCGCCTTCGAGCGTGCAGCCTTCTCGGCTTTCCGTGCGGATGACGCCGCCGAGTTCGCGGTCCTTCTCGATGAGGACCGGCTGAGCCCCGGCGCGAAGCGCTTCGTAGGCCGCCGAGAGCCCGGTGACGCCGCCGCCGATGATGGCGATCCGCTGCATGAGTTAGGGCCGGAACTCCCGAACCATCTGAACAACGGCCCTGACATTGTCCACCGGGGTTTCGGGCAGAATGCCGTGGCCGAGATTGAAGATGTGGCCCGGGCGGGTCCCGGTGCGTTTCAGTAACTCCGTCACCTTCTGCCTGAGCTCCGGCAGCGGGGCCATGAGCGCGGCGGGATCGAGGTTGCCTTGAATGGCCGAGCGGTAGCTGATGTCCATCCAGGCGGCGTCGATGTTCAATCGCCAGTCGACGCCCATCACATCGCCGCCCGCGGCGTGCAGTTCGCGGAAATAGCCGGCGCAGCCCGTACCGAAGTGAATCACCGGCACGCCCGAGGCGCGAATCCGCTCGATGAGCGCGCGGGAGTAGGGAGCGACATAACGGACGTAATCTTCCGAGCCGAGCGCGCCCACCCAGGAGTCGAACACCTGGATGGCGCGGGCTCCGGCGGCCACCTGCATGACGGCGAAGGGCGCCAGCACGTCGACGAGCTTGCCCATCAGCCGCCGCCACAAGGTTTCGTCGCGGTACATGAGGGTCTTGGTGAGGATGAAGTTGCGAGAGGGACCGCCTTCGATCATGTAGCTCGCCATCGTGAACGGCGCGCCGACAAATCCGATGACGGGGACCTTGCTCGCCAGTTGGGCGGCCACCATGCGGATCGACTCGCCGACATAGCCGAGTTCGTCGGTGTTCGTGGTCGACAGAGTGTCGACGTCGCCCGACGTCCGGACGGGATTCTCGATCATCGGGCCTTCGCCGGAGACGAACTTCAGCTTGAGCCCCATGGGCTCGATGGGCAGAAGCAGATCGGCGAAAATGATCGCTGCGTCGACGTCCAGCACTTCAACCGGCTGCAGCGTCACCGCCGCGGCCAGATCGGGCCGCTTGCAGATCTCCAGGATTCCATGCTTGGCGCGGATTTCGCGGTACTGCTTCATGTAGCGTCCGGCCTGGCGCATGAACCAAACCGGGCGGACATCGGTTGGCCGCCTCCGGCACGCATCGAGAAAACGGCTACTCATGGGAGGGACACGCATGCTGTCTCCAGTCTGTCTTCGCACAGGAAGACTTGAAACTCTTTCGGGCGGTTACGGGCCGCCCATTCGCGGCCCAAAACGAAAATCGGTTTAGTCCAGGCTTCGCTGTCAATGGTCAGCGGAGCGACGACGCTCACCGAGAGCATTCCCTCCGCGGGATAGCCTGAACGGGGATCCATGATGTGGGAGTAGATCTTTCCCCCGGCAGTGAAGAACTTTTCCGTGGAGCCGGAGGTGGACATGGAGGCGTCGCGCAGAAAGACCTCACGGACGGTTTTTCGCTGGTCCCGCGGATCGGGGATGATGACGCGCCAGCCGCGCGGCTCGCTGGGGGGCGCGCCAAGACCATAGATGCTGGATCTGCCGGCGCTGACGAGGGCGCGATCGACGCCCTGCTTTCTAAGGATCGCGATCATCCGGTCCACTGCATACCCTTTGCCGATGCCGCCGGGATCCATCTCGATGGGTTTCAGGAACCGGATCGTACGGCGGGCGCGGTCCAATTGAATGTTCCTCCAACCGATTCGTGCGAGCGCCTGCCGGATCTCCGCGCGGTGCGGAATCCTGCCGTCCTGTTTGTAGAAGCCCCAGATCTTCATCAGCGGTCCAACGGTGATATCGAACGCGCCGCCGCTCGCCTGACTGTAGGCCAGGCACCGTTCAATCAGATCGAACAACTCCTCGCTCACCGTCACGGGTCCTTTGCTGGCATCCCGGTTGACGCGGGACCATTCGCTATCGGGCCTGTAGTTGGAGAGCATCAGGTCGAGACGGACGGCCTCCTCGAAGGCCGATTCCATCGCTGCGTCGACGGCGAAGCGGTCCTGCCCGTACGCGGCGATGGTGTAAGTGGTGCCCATCGCGTCGAGAGAACGCTCCAGGCGGACGAGTTGATCCTCAGCCGGGGGAGCCGGCTGTATCGCTGTCAGCGCCAGGAACACAGGAAAGGATACGGGGAACACCAGGCCACTAGCGGCGCAGCCGCGTGGCGCGCCTCATTTTAGCCTACAACCGCGATCCGCGCTGAGCAAGCAAAGTGAGTGTTTTCTTTAGGATGAGTACGAGCGGCAAAAGACCCGTTCTCACTACTGTCCGGCTATCGCATAGGGTGACAGCCGGAATTGCCGTTCGCACAGCTACTTGACCGCCCTTTCGACTTGACGCGATTTGAATTTCCGTCGGATTGGATTTGGCCTTGGTACCGCCTCCGACAATG
>CAYWST010000115.1:0-14566 GCA_964461075.1 uncultured Solibacteraceae bacterium
CCAGCGACGCCACCTCAGCCAAGTGGCAAGAACTCAATTTGCACAGGAGTGATTGTAGACCCGCGGGAATTGGCCGAGTGCGCTTTTCGGTGGAATTATTGCTCAATCCGGTAATTTGGGGCTTCCTTGGTAATGATCACGTCGTGGACGTGGCTCTCCTTGAGACCGGCGATGGAGACTCGAATGAACTCGGCCCGTTCCTGCATCTCGGGGATCGTCCTGCAACCGCAATAGCCCATGCCGGCCCTCAATCCGCCGACGAGCTGGAAGACGAGGTCGGCGAGGGGCCCCTTGGCGGCGACGCGGCCTTCGATTCCCTCCGGTACGAGTTTCATCGTGCCGTCCTGGGCGTAACGATCGGATGAGCCCTGGGCCATCGCCCCAAGCGAGCCCATGCCGCGGTAGGCCTTGAACGTACGGCCCTGATAGAGAATCATCTCGCCAGGGCTCTCGTCGGTCCCCGCGAAAAGACTGCCGATCATGATGGAATCGGCGCCGGCGGCGATCGCTTTGGTGATGTCGCCGGAGAACTTGACGCCGCCATCGGCGATGACCGGCACGCCTGTGCCCCTGGCGGCGCGCGCGCATTCGGCGATGGCCGTGATCTGCGGGACGCCGGCTCCGCTCACCACGCGGGTTGTACAGATCGATCCGGGACCGATGCCCACCTTGATGCCGTCAAGCCCCAGCGCGATCAGATCTTTGGCGCCCTCGAAGGTGGCCACGTTGCCGGCGATCACGTCGACGTGCGGCATGCCGCGCTTGATCGCCACCACCGCCTCCATCACCCGCTCGCTATGTCCGTGCGCCGTATCGATGACAAGCACGTCCACCTTCTTGCGGACCAGTTCCATCGCCCGCTCGAAATAGTCTCCCGTGGCCCCGATCGCCGCGCCCACGCGCAGCCGCCCCTGTCCGTCCTTGGCCGCGTTGGGGTATTTCCGCTTTTTCTGGATGTCCTTGACGGTAATCAGCCCCTTCAGGGTGTAATTCTCGTCGACCACCAGGAGCTTTTCAACGCGGTGCTTGTGCAGCTCCTCCTGGGCCTGGTCCAACGTGGTACCCACCGGGACCGTGAACAGCGGAGACTTCGTCATGACCTCGCTGACGGGGATATCGAAGCGCGTCTCGAACCGGAGATCGCGATTGGTCAGAATGCCCACCAGACGATTGTCGGGGTTCACCACCGGAACGCCCGAGATCCGGTAGCGCCGCATGATATCGAGCGCCTCGTGGATCTTCTGATGAGGGTGGATGGTGACCGGGTCGACGATCATGCCGCTCTCCGATCTCTTGACCCGGTCCACTTCCTCCGCCTGCTTTTCGACGGGCATGTTCTTGTGGATGATTCCGATCCCGCCCTGCCGCGCCAGTTCGATGGCGAGGTGAGATTCGGTGACCGTATCCATGGCCGAACTCACGATAGGGATGTTCAAGGAAACGTTTCGTGTCAGTTGTGTCCTGGTATCGGCCTCCGCCGGGAGCACCCCGCTCCTCGCCGGCTTCAAAAGAACATCGTCAAACGTGAGACCTTCAACGAGACGCTCGGGCAGCATGGATGACAAACATGGTAACAAACGCCGCCCCGCCGTCCGCCGATTCGAGTAGGATGTCTTTGACCATGAGAACAAGACGATCTTTCATTCAGGCGATGCTGCCCGCGCCATTGATCGGATCGAGGCAGGGACGGCGGCCGAATGTTCTTTTCATTCTGGCCGACGACATGGGATGGGGCGACCTGAGTTGTTACGGGAACCCCCGCGTGAAAACGCCCAACCTCGACCGCTTGGCTTCGCAGGGGACACTATTCACGCAGTTCTACGTGAACGGGCCGGTTTGCAGTCCCACGCGGTCCGCTTTCTTGACGGGGATGTTCCCGGCGCGGAACCGGATCCATGGTCATCTTGCGACCGAGCAGCTCAACAGCCAGCGCGCGATGCCCAATTTCCTGGATCCCAAGGTTCCCAACGTCGCCGCCGCGCTCAAGGGCGCAGGATACCGGACAGCGCACTTCGGCAAGTGGCATCTGGGGCGCGGGACCGGAGCCCCGTTGCCCGACGCCTACGGTTTCGACCGGCACATGTCGGTCTCCTCGAACGAAACGAGGTGGGAGGAGATGGCGCCGGGGTTCAGGGCCCGGTCCTCCCGGTGGATCGTCGACAACGCGTTGGAGTTCATCCGCGCGGATTCCGGATCGAAGCCGTTCTACGCCCAACTCTGGATGCTCCTGCCTCACGCTCCGCTGGCGCCGACGCCTGAGCAGTTGGAGCCCTTCGCCAAGCACCAGCCCGGTCCGCACGTCCCCTGGCCTGGCGCGCAACAGATCTACAACGCCTCGCTCCGGGATCTGGACACCCAGATTGGGCGGCTGTTCGCCGAACTGGAAAAGGACGGTCTCGACAAGGAGACTCTGGTGGTGTTTTCTTCCGACAATGGACCGGAGGACATCCACATCGTCAATGCGTCGCACGCGGCGTTCGGTTCGCCAGGTCCGTTCCGGGGGCGCAAGCGGAGTCTCTACGAAGGCGGGGTCCGTGTGCCGGGCATCTTCCGCTGGCCGGGCGTGGTCCCAGCGGGACGCGTCGACTCCAGGTCCGTCGTTTCGGCGGTGGATTTCTTCCCGACCGTGAGCGCGGCGGCCGGGCTTGCCGCGCCCTCCGGAGCGGATGGCGAGGACGTGACCGATATTCTGTCCGGGACTCCGCGGCCCAGGAAGAAGCCGCTGTATTGGGAGTGGCGTTTCAACGTCGCCGGGTATGCGGTGAACAGGAGCCCGATCCTTTCGATTCGCGACGGCGATTGGAAGCTGCTGATGAATCCGGACCGGTCCAGGGTGGAGTTGTACGACATCCCGAACGATCCCATGGAAATGAACAACCGGGCCGAAACGAATCGCGCCGTCGCCGACAAGCTGTCGGCGAAAGCCCTGGCCTGGCAGAAAACTCTGCCTGCCGGACCCATAGAGCCCTCAGCGGGGCGGAACGACTGGAATTGGCCTCAGTGATGGACAGGATGAGGGCGCTCCGAGTCGCCGTCGTCCTGGATCAGATTCGAAGCGCGTACAATGTCGGTTCGTTCTTTCGCACGGCCGATGCTGCCGGAGTCGAGAAACTTTATCTCTGCGGAATCACGCCGCGAGCCGACCACGCGCAGGTGGCCAAAACGGCGCTCGGAGCGCATCTCACCGTCCCCTGGGAGTGGCACTACGATACACTCGTCCCGCTGAGAGCCTTGGCCGCCCGCGGTTATCAGATCGCCGCGGTTGAAACCGGCGGAGAGTCGATGGAGCTGTTTGCCTATACGCCCCATTGGCCCGTCGCCGTCGTTTTCGGCAACGAGATCACAGGGCTTTCTCCCGAGATCCTTGAGGCCTGTCATGTCCGCATTGCGATCCCGATGCGCGGAAAGAAAGCAAGTCTCAATGTCGCTACCGCGGGCGGCGTGGTGCTCTACGATTTATTGCGCCGGAGCTACTGAGTCCGGACGCGAATGGTCGTCGCCTTCAAATTGACGCCTTCGAACTTACCAACGGCGACGATTCGCATCCCCTCCTTGATGTCGGAGGAGGAACCGGGTTTATCGCCGACCAGCACTTTGGTGCTCTCGTCCCACATGATCTTGCGGACGGCCGAAGGTGTCCGGCTCATTGTGATTTCGATGGTCATGGTCTTGGCGTCGACAGTTTTTACCGTTCCGGAAAGCCGGTCGCCCTGCGCCTTCTTCTCATCTTGAGCGCTGACTGTTAACGCGATCCCTAGCAGCGCAGTCAACAACACAAGAAACAGCTTCTTCATTTGTGAACCTCTTGAGGATTGGAATAGCCCACAGGGGGCAGCGGATAGTGTTCCACGTCTGACGGCCAAGGGCAAGGAGGATCCTGCCACGTTGGAGACGAACTTTTAGTACTAGAACGAAGCCCGCTTGGTTTGGGGCTGCAATTAGATCTGTAGTACTATTCCAGTTTCATCGGTTTGAGGCAAAATGGAAGCAATCAGACGCAACTACTGCGTCGGGGGAAACACAAATTTCTCCTCCTCCTCCAAGGGGCGTGAATCCTCCTCCAATAAGATCACGCCCCGCTACAGTCCCGGCACAATCCCCTTCAAAGACTCCTCGCTCACGGGATCCCACCGGCCAGGTTCGAGTCCCTCCAGCGTAACCGGTCCTATGGAGGTTCGAACCAGTCTGAGGGTCGGAAAGCCGACTGCGGCGGTCATCCGCCTGACTTGCCGGTTGCGGCCCTCAGTGATGGTGAGCCGCAGCCAGGAGGTGGGGATCGATTTTCGAAAACGGACAGGAGGGATTCGAGGCGGCAGATCCGGGGGAAGGGCAAGAAGGGCGACTTTGGCTTGGCGAGTCGGACCGTCGTTGAGGACAACTCCGGATCGCAACCGGTCTAGAGAAAACTCGTCTGGAATCCCCTCGACTTGAGCGAGGTATGTCTTCTGAAGATGGAATCTGGGGTTGGTGAGCCGGTGCTGCAGCGCGCCGATGGAGGTCAACAGAAGCAATCCCTCGCTGTCGAGGTCGAGGCGACCGGCTGGATAGAGCCCGGGTAAAGGGATGTAATCCTTGAGTGTGCGCCGGGAAGGTGAGCTTGGGCCTGAGAACTGCGAGAGGACACCAAACGGCTTCCAGAATCGGATGAGTCTTGAGCCTGGCGTCACCTCGCTATCGTAGCGCGGCGGACTGGGAGGCCTTTGCGCAGAAGCGGCCCATTTCCTTGTCGGTTTCCATGATGTGGTGTCTTAACCAGTCCTTGAGAAACGCGAGCAGCCTGGGCGGCGTGGTGACGGAGTTAGAAGAGAGTTCGGCGACGAATTCGCCGACTCGCTTCTCCATCGCCCGGTGCTTTCTCACGTGCTCCAGCATGTCGGGGTAACCGCACTCCGCCATCAGTTTCTCTTCCGACGAGAAGTGGAACCGTGTGTAGCTGATCAGGTCGGCGAGGATCTGTTGGACCTCCGCCTCGCGCGACCCGTTTCTCATCACCGCATGCAGTTGGTTGAGCATGGATACGAGGTGGCGATGCTGCTGATCGACCATCAGGACGCCAACGCTGTAACTGTCTTTCCATTCGAAAAGTTGCATTGGCGCGTTTAACTCCGGGCGCTGCCGGTTTCGAGCAGGAAGCAGCGGCTGTAGTCCATGTCGGTCGACAGGATGTGCTGAGTGAGCCAGGACTTCAGAAAGTCCATCAATTGCAGCGGCAGAGTGGCTTTGGCGAGCTTGACGCGTTCGGCGAACAGCTCGACCTGGGCCACCATGGCGCGGTGTTTTCGCGCGTGCTCCGCCACCCCCTGGTAGCCTGCCGCGGAAATCAGCTTCTCTTCGTAAGCGAAGTGCTGTTGCGTATAGGCGACGAGGTCGTCCACGATACGAACGACAAGCGCGTGAGCCGCGCCGGTTCTCATGCTTTCATGAAGCCGGTTGATGATGGCAATCAACTGCTGGTGCTGGCGGTCGAGGTCGGGTGACCCCACGCTGTAGGAGTCCTTCCATTCAACAAAGGCCAAGATGCAAACTCTCCTTGACACCCATATCGGAATGGCTCGGAGCGATTTGAGGGGAACGGGTCCGGCGCTACCGGATCTGAGCGCCGATCTCGGACATCTTGCGATTGAACTTCTCCCGCTGCTCGGGCGTAAGAACGCGCATGATGCGCTCCTTCCCGTCGGCGCGAAAATCGTCCATCTGGCCCTGAAGGTTCTGATAGTAGAGGACGAACTCGTCGATCACGGTCTCGATTTGGGCGGCCTGCTCCGGGGTGAGATCCAGATCCTTCTTCAGCATGTCGAGCGTGAAGGTCTTGCCGCCGTCCTTCCAGGCGGAGACCGAGGCTCGAGGCCAGGCCAGACGAGTGAGAAGTGAGCCGGCAGCGGCGCCGCACATGAAGACGGTGAGCAGCAGAACGATCACTTTGGGGTGATGCCAGGTAGGCCGGCGGTCTGCTGTCATGTCCTCTGAATTCCGATTTTAATCCGACGAGACGGGAAGAAGCGACACCGGGTCGCCGCCTCCGCCGTAAGTGGCCAGGTTCACAAACACGGTATTGCGGTCCCGTTGAATGTCTTCGCCGTTGGCGGGCATCATCTCCGGAGCGGCGAGGACCGTCATGGGATTATTCTCTTCGAGGGTAACCGAATCGGGAGCCTGCCAGACGGCGCCCGCGAGGATCACCAAGAGGCAAAGAGCGGCGGTCAGCAGCCTGCCGCCGAAGGCGGGCTCCAGAAAAACCGACCACAGAGAGGGCGCCGTTTGCGCTTCAATCCGCTCCATCACGCGAGCATAGAACCCGGGCGCGGGCTCGGCCTGCTCGGGCGCACGAAGCAGTCGAACCATCGTGGAGTGTTCAAGGAAAGCGCTGACCTGCTGACGGCAGTCCGGACACTCGTCCAGGTGGGCCTTGAACTTCTCCTGTTTCCCCGAAGGCAGCCGGCCCGACAGATAGGCCTCCAGGCTGTCAACGATGAGATCATGCATCATACTCTGTTCCCCTCAAACCAGATCGGACGTTGCCAGGAGTCTCCAACGGAATCATCATACAGCCTCATCAGTCCGCCAGCCATCCTGACCCGGCGCCTCGAGTCAGCCGTTGAGCCGCCTTGAGCAGTTTTTGGCGGGCGCGGAACAGCTTCACTTTAATCGTGTTCTCGTTCATACCGGTCATCGCGGCGAGTTCCTCCACCGAATGACCCTCAACCTCTTTGAGAAGCATCAGATTGCGGTCTTCCGGGCTGACTTTGCCCAGCAACTTGACAATCAGGTCCCGCTGGGCCAGCGTCGTGTCCACCGGGCGGGCGCGGTCAGGCTCGCTCCGCTCCATGTTAACCGACTCTTCCTCGCCGAAATCGCTCTCATAGACCAACTTCCGGACCTTCTTCTTCCGAAGGTAGTCGTAGCATTCGTTGACGGTGATCTTATAGATCCACGTCAGGAAAGAGCTGCGAAAGTCGAAGTTGTTGATAGAAAAGTAGATTTTTGTAAAGACCTGCTGCGCGATGTCCTCGGCGTCGTTCCGGTTGCGCAGGATGCCGTAGATGATGGAGAAGACCTTGGACTGGTAGCGGTCGACGATTTCGCGGAATGCGATTTCATCGCGCGCCTGAACGCGCCTGACCAGCTCGGCTTCTTCACTGCTGCGGTAATCCACCCGCGCTTTCCCTTGCCTCGTGGCCGCCGGCTTGAATCCGGTGGCTGGGATCGTCAAACTGCCGGGATAGCCGTTCATACGCCCCTATGGACGCAGGCGGCCACCGGCTGGTTTCATCTGGTTTTTCCGTCACTTCCGGGCCATGAGAAGAGGCCGGAATGATCCACCTTATCAAAACACGGGGCGATCCGCCCGCCGGAGGATTGACGCCGTGCGCCGGAAGCCGATTCCCGCCTCAAAGCATCCAACGGTGTGGAAGTGCTTTGCGGCGCGGCGAGACCAGAAGGAATGCCGTGCTACACTGGCATCGAATCTTGATAATTCAGGAGGGATGACCCATCCATGGTTTCCTTGACGCCAACTGCGGTATCCAAGGTAAAAGAGATTCTGGACGCACAGGAGCCCAAACCGGGCGGGCTGCGCATTTCAGTCGTCGGCGGAGGCTGCTCCGGATTCTCCTATTCAATGGCCTTTGAATCCGCCCCTGGGATGCTCGACAAGGAGTACGACTTCGACGGGCTGAAAGTCTTCATTGATCAGGCGTCGATGCTGTATCTGGACGGCGCGGAGGTTGATTATGTCGAGACTCTGGAGGGCTCGGGCTTCAAGTTCAACAACCCGCACGTCAAGTCCACTTGCGGCTGCGGCTCGAGTTTCAGCGCCTGAACCGCCGAGTTCAGCGGACCTCAAATTCAAAGACATTCTCCGAAACGGGCCGGCCCGATGAGCGGATCTGCGAGACCAAACGGTAAGAGCCGGCCGGCCCGGCGGTCCATTTGATTTCCCCCACCCGTTGCGCGCTGTCGGGCGGGATCTCTCCCTGAAAGCGCCCCTGGGCAACAGTGGATCCGCTTGCGTTGAAGATACTCCACACGACTTCCGCGCCGGGAACAGCCTCATGGGTATCGTTCACAGTCCAGAGCGGGAGCGAGAGGACTTCGCCGCTTCTCCATTCGTCCCGGCCATATTCCACGCTGGCCAGGACCGGAGTGAAGCTTCGGCCGGCCACGGACCAGACTTTGGCCGGTTTCCGATAGAAATCGATCGCGGCCATGGTCACTGAAGGCCAAAAATCGATAGCAAAAAAGTGGAAAATTCCTCCAGCGCCTTCGGCTTTTCGTCTCCGGGTCCGCTCAATCGCGATCTGAAAAAGCCGTGCGGCGTAGTTTTGGCTTTTGGCAATGAGCTGCTCCGGAGATTGCGAGCCGCTGAGATCGCCCCATGCGGCGGACGCTTCGCCGATCTGAAGCCGGTGGTACTTCCAGTCTCCGGCGTGATGCGTAATGGGCCATTTGCCGGGAAGGAAGCGATCGAGCGAATCCTTGGCGGGCAGGGCGGCCGCCCCGAGTTCGGTCACCAGCTTCTCCTCCATGCGCGCGTAGTCCCAGATGGATCCTCCATACCAGCCGTGGTACAGGTGCGCGTCGCCCCATCGTCCCGTGGAGCGCTGCACCCAGCGGTTTTGAGGGTCCAGCAGACTGGCGCGGGCTGCAAGGTGCTTGGAGAGATCGCGATAGTTCTCGAGGCTCTCCTCGTCGGAGGGCGCCCAGACGGCGACGGAGGGGTGATTCCGCACCATGCGGATGTGGCGGTCGAACAGGCCGGCGGCGTGGGTTGAAAAGTCCGGATCGTGCGGATACCATGCCTCAAGAAAGTCCTGCCAGATAAGCAACCCGCGCTCGTCGGCGAGCTCGTAAAACTCGGGATTTTCAAAATGGCAGTGAATCCGGATGATATTGACGTTCATTTTCCCGATCAGGTCGAGGTCGGCTGCATAACGTTCACGGCTCATCTCGCTGAGCCAGAGGTTGGCGTATACATTTGTGCCCCGCAGGAAAATGCGTTTCCCATTCAAGTAAAACTGCCAGCCTTCCCTCCGGATTTCACGGAACCCGATGCGCGCGCGGCGGGCGTCGATGACCGACCCCGCGGAGTCCACCAGCCGCAGATCGAGCCAGTAAAGATCGGGTTTGCCAAGGTCCCAGGTCCACCACAACCGCGGGTTGGAAACAGGGATGTGCAGCGACGAGGCGGAGGCGGATTGCGTCACCAGCGTGGCGGGGCCGGCGAAGGTAGCGGGCGCGATCGCCGCCTGCCAGGAGAGCCCGGCGAGCGACCCTTCCGCTTCGAGATCGAGCGACACCCCGGTGGCGCCCGGATTGACGGCGAAGCAGGCAATCCGAGCCGCGCCATAGGCCGCGATGCGAACGGACCGCGTCACGCCCACGGCCGTGATGTCATCCGGTTTCTGATCGACGCCGCCATAAGAACCCTTGACGGTATAAGGCCGGTGCTTCCAGTAATAATGGACCGGCGTCCAGACGCGTACGAGCAGTTCCTGTTCCGCGCCCGCCCGGACAAGCGGGGAGATGTCGTAGGAGTGCGGATCGATATAGCCCTCATGCCGGCCAAGCCGTTTTCCGTCCAGGAAGATCTCGGCGTAGTAATCGGTGGCGTCGAACTCCAGGCGGATTTGCTTGCCAAGGAGTTCCCCGGGAACAGTGAAGCGCTTGCGGTACCACCACTCCTTGCGGCTGACCCAGGCGGCTTCACTCGAATAGATCTGTTCCTTTGGGAGCCATTGGAGGTGAGCGGATCCAGGCACCTTGACCGTGCGCCATTCCGACTGCGGTCCGGCCCCTTTTTCGCCCCAGGCGAGCTCCCAGTCGCCGTCGAGAGAAAGCGATGGGGGCGACCATACGGCCGGGAGACTTCCGCCAACCCTGATCTGGGCGATCTCGACAGGATCGAGGGGATGCGGGATGGAGATCGGCCCTTCGGCGGGGGAGTCGACCTGAACCAAAATGGGAAACCTGGCGCGGCGGGTGTCGGCGCGAGCCTGGAGGACGGTTTCATTGCCTTTCCACAAGGAAAACGAAACGGCGATCGCAGCGCTGCTTTCCGTCGATTGTCCCTGGAAGCGATAGGAACCGGCGCCGGTCCAGCGGAGCGACTCGTCCAGTGAAGCGATCGCGAGGGCGCCGTAGTTTTCAGGCTTGGCGTAGTAGACGAAGCCACCGCCGGGAGGCGTGGTCCAGGATCGGGCGCCGATGTCATGCCCTGGCGGCTCGGAGGTTTCCGGGCCGGAAGGCCAGTCGTACTCGCCGAGGTGGACGAAACGGTTGAACGGCAGATGCGGCAGAGCGCTGATGGCGGCGAAGCGGAAACCGCCACGGCCCCGCCAGACGAGCGCCGGCGAGTTCGCGCGAATTTCCATCGACCAACCCTGACCGCCGATTCTCGCGACCAGCGGACCCTGCTCCATGATCGTGACCGGGCCTGGCGCGCCCAGATCACTCCACCCCTCGTTGGGGCCCGGAACCGGTGAAGGAGGGCCGGCCGGGAGAGGCTCTTTGTCGTGGATGTCGTTGGGATCCTTGGTGTCGGGGGTGGTTTCGACGAGGTTGAGGACCCGGTTGGCGCCGGCGGAGAGGTTATAGGCCTCGACGATGCGCCCGGTTCCCGCGTCGACCAGAACCCGAAGGCGGCTGTTGGCGATCTCAAGACGGCCGCTGGGAAGTTTGCGGGCCGCGGCCTGTTGCTTGAATCTTCTCGAAACCGCCTCGCAGCAGAACACCCGATACTCGGCCATCTGGCCGCCCATCAGAGTGACGGGGAAGAGCAATCTTCCCTGGCTGGTCTGCCATGGAAGTTCGTGGCCGCCGGGATCTGCGATGCGATACCCACCCGCATGGCCTCCAACCTTGGCCAGCGGGACGGCGGCGAGCTCCGCGTCCCGGCGCTCGATGCCGGTTGGCTCCTCCACTCGCACCGTCCATACCTGGGCGGCGCACAGTGAAGCTGGCAAAACCACAGTGGCGCTCAACGAAGACCGGATGAACCTGAGCATGGCTGTCTACCGTAGTCCTTGAAGGCTAACATGAGAGACGGCGACATGAGCGAAGCACTGAATCTTGGCGGATTGACGACGGAGCAGGTCAACGAGGCGAGCGTGGATCTCGACATGCTCCCGACTGCCGCGATGCTGGAAGTTTTCAATCGCGAGGACCGGAAGGTGGCTGAGGCGGTGGCTGCGGCCATTCCCCGGATCGCCGAGGCAGTGGACCGGATCGCCGAACGGCTGGCGCATGGAGGGCGGCTTTTCTATGTGGGCGCCGGCACAAGCGGGCGTCTTGGGGTCCTGGATGCGAGCGAGTGCCCGCCGACGTTCAACGTGCCTGCGGGGATGGTGATCGGCTTGATTGCGGGCGGCGACGCGGCCTTACGCAATTCAGTGGAGGGCGCCGAGGATTCTTCGGAACTGGGCGCTGTGGATCTGGCGGCGGCGGGCTTTTCGGCCCGCGACGCCGTGGTGGGCATCGCGGCCAGCGGCAGGACTCCGTATGTGCTCGGTGCGCTGCGGCATGCGAAAGCCGCGGGCGGTTTGGCCGTCTCGCTGAGTTGCGTCGCCGGCGCCGAGATGAGCGCCGTGTCGGATATCGCCATCGAGGCCGTTCCCGGCCCGGAGGTGATCACGGGTTCAACGCGGCTCAAGGCGGGGACGGCCACCAAGATGGCGCTGAACATGATCTCGAGCGGCGTGATGATCAAGCTTGGATTGGTCTACTCGAATCTGATGGTCAACGTCCAGCCAAGCAACGTGAAGCTGGTGGATCGCGCCCAGCGGATTCTGATGGCGCTGCTCGCGTGTGAACGGGAGAAGGCCGCAACTTTGCTTGAGGCCGCCGGCGGAAGCGTCAGGACCGCGCTCGTGATGGGACGGCTTGGAGTTGGCCCGGACGAGGCCGCCCGCCGGCTCGAGGCGGCCGGCGGGCGATTGCGCAGGGCGCTGGGTGAAGAAGGATAATGAAAGGTTCAATGGCACACTCGAACGGTTTTTTAAGCCTGGTCAACGACGCCAAGACACGCGTCAAGGAGACTGACGTCCAGGGGTACCTGGCGATGAGGGAGGCCGCCACGCCTCACCTTCTGATCGATACGCGGGAAGAGAGCGAGTGGAACGCCGGTCACGTTCCAGGCGCGATTCATTTGAGCAAGGGGATCATCGAGCGTGACATCGAGAAGACGGTTCCGGACAAGTCGTCGACGCTCGTGCTTTATTGCGGCGGAGGATTCCGCAGCGCTTTGGCCGCGGATAACCTGCAGAATATGGGTTACACGAACGTGATTTCGATGGATGGCGGGTGGAAGGCCTGGGTCGAAGCCGGCCAGCCGGTGGAGAAGTAGCCCCGGACGGCGGGCTAGTTGAACTTGGCGAGGATCTGAAGGAGCCGGTAGGCGATCACAATCAGACAAGCGACTTCAATCAGTTTGACGAACATGATCAGCCGCTCGTTCATGAACTCGAAGCGGAGGAGCAGTCCGCAAACGACGGCTACATACAGTACGTAGGGCGGAATCGCCTGGCCGAACTGGTTGGAGTACACCACCAGCACGAGGTAGAAAACCAGGGGCCAACTGCTATCCGGCTTCATTCTGAACCGCATAAAAGCGATCCAGGTGGAGCCCATCAAGAGCGCAAACGTGGCGACGATTCCGGTGTTGCCAATGTCCATGCGAGACTGCGGGGTACTCCTGTTCTGACTATCGGCCTTTCACGGTCCGGCCTCCACGTCAGAAAGACCATAATAAGCTCGTGAAGCCCGTTTGGGCACGGTAATTTTGCGGCGGGAGCGGATCTTCCTGGTACCCGTAGTACTGCCACCCGGCATTCCAGCGTAGTTTGGTGTGCAGCCGGATGGAGAGCCGCGCTTGCGGGCTCACGAAGGACATGGGGTAGGTCTGGGCGGTCAGGAATGCGGGCAGGGAAGGGGATTGTCCGCGCGGGACGCCGCCGGCGTCGTGCGTGACACTCAGGCCGGCGTAAAAATCTACTCTCTCGCGAAGGCTGGTGCGCACTCCCAGGAACCCCGTGTGCAGGTTGCTGAGCCAAAGGGACTGCTGCCCCGCAATGAGGGAACCGGCCAGGAAATACCGGATCCCGGTTGCGGTATCGGCATGGAGGTACGCGTAACCCGCGTCGAAGGAGAACCAGTCGCGGGGCGCCCACGCGGCGTCAAAACCATACTGGCGGGTTCGGGCGCTGTGGACGGAGAGCGAGACGGTATTGAAGTTGTAAAAGATGCGGGCGAGGGCGCCCAAAGCGAGCGAGTTGCGCCGGTACTGCCATCGGGCCGAAAGGCCGTGGTAGTCTTTATCCGAGGTGGAGAAAAAGGGACGGTGTTGCCGGCCCAGTTCGCCATCGAAGGCCAGCGTCATCCCGCGAATAGGCCGAAGCCGGAAGCCGGCCAGGCCTGCGTGGAGCCTGTTGGACTGAATGTGGTTTGCGGCGATGGTGAAGTCATCCACCGTCTGAACCTCGCGGGAGCGGATCTCCCGGTCGGCAAAATGGTATCCGCCGTGAACGGAGAGCCAAGGCTTGATCTGCCATCCGGCGTCGGCGGAGTTGGTGACATTCCGGATGCCCAGGTAGTTGAAGTCGACGCCCACGAAGGTTGGAAAGCCGTTTTCCACCTCGCGATAGCTGGCCCAGCCGTCGATGCGAGTGGAGTGGAAGCCGGTGTGATTGGTGATGGTCCAGTCCTTTGCTGGGAAAAGGCTGACCGTCAGGTGGCCGGTTGCTACAGGGCGGCGGGCGTCGCCGGAGACGGCGACCTGGCGGTTGGCCGCCGCGCCGAAACGGCTGATGCCGGCGGCGGACTCGTCAAAAACAAAGTTGCGGCGGCCGGCCGTGTAGGTGAACCGTCCGTTCACGGCCCAGCGCTCGCCCTGCTCGCGAAAGAGGCTGATGCGAAACGAAGGAGTCGTGCCCTCGTAGGGCTCGGTTCGCTGGAGGCTGTCGAGAACGGCGCGATCGTTCGGGTTCACACCCTGCGATCGTTCGGTCCGTGAGTAATCCGTCTCCTCACGCCAGAATTCAAACGCCTGAAGCCAATTCACCCGGATGCCGGCGAGCCGGACTTCATTGCCGAAGCGGAATTCGTTTTGGGTGCGGTCGACGTCGGAGAAGATCGGGAACTCGTCGCCCAGCAGATCGGGGAACAAAACTGTAGAAAGCGCCGCGCCCTGCTGTTGATTGCGGGAAAAACCGGCGAAAAAGCGGAATCTGGATTGGGGAAACAGCGTGAAGTCGTGGTCCTGCAGGCGGCGAACGGTGTCCATCCGGTGCAGGCCGAAAGCGATAGGGTCGGCCGGATTGAAATACTCGTTGGATCGCCAGAGAGCGTCGTAACGGTAGACTTTGTTTTTGGCGATGCGGAAGGACGCGAATTCATAGGGGTCGTCGCCAAGGCCCTGAGTGGAGAGGACGAGTTCGTCGAAAAGGCCCCCGCGGCCGTCGCGGGAGTTTAGACTCATGCGGCTGCCGAGCAGCCGGACGCCATTGCCGAAGTTCACATCGCTGCGGTACTTGGATTCGTTTCCGCCCACGGAACGAAAGCGATAGCCCAATTC
>CAYWST010000116.1:0-14535 GCA_964461075.1 uncultured Solibacteraceae bacterium
TGTTCCTCCCGGAAGTCCGGCCACGCAACCGGCGTGAAGAGCAGTTCAGCGTAGGCGCATTCCCAAAGCAGGAAGTCGCTGAGGCGCTGCTCGCCGCTGGTTCGGATCAGCAGGTCGACATCCGGAGCGCCTCCAAGAGCTTGTCTGAAGGCTTCGCGGTCCGCTTCGCCGCAAGTCCGGAGCCTTCGGGCGGCCTCGATGATTGCGTCGCGGGAGGAGTAATCCACCGCCACCCTCAGATGGAGCTTCGATCCGCGCGAAGTGGCCTGTTCGGTTTCCTCGACCAGCGCAATCAGGGCGGCGGGAAGACGGTCGCGCCTTCCGATCATTTCGAAGCGGACTCCCTGTTCGAGCAACTTTCTCGTTTCGCTGCGCAGATAGCGGGCGAACAAGCCGAACAGCGCGCGCACCTCCGTCTCCGGCCGCTTCCAGTTATCCGAAGAGAAAGCGTAGAGCGTCAAGGTTCCAATGCCTAAACCTGGCGCTGCCTCGACGGCCCGCCGAACCGATGCGGCGCCCGCATTGGGGCCGGCCACGCGTGGCAGCCCCCGCGCCTGCGCCCATCGGCCGTTGCCGTCCATGATGACCGCCACGTGGAGTTTCGCGCTCACCGCCCGCTCCGCATGGCTTTCACCAGCGCCTCCATGTGGTCCAGGTACCTCTCCAGAGCCCGCCGCCCTTCTTCCGTCAGACGGTATTCGCTCTTCGGTATGCGTCCCTCAAAGCTTTTCAGACATTCCACGTAGCCAGCCTCCTCCAGCTTTCGCGCATGGACGCTCAGGTTGCCGTCGGTCGTCTCCAGTAGTTTTTTGAGCTCTGAAAACGTCAGCGATGGCGCCGCCGCCAACGCGCTCACGATCCCCAGGCGTAGTTTCTCGTGGATCAACCGGTCGAGATGCGGAAGATCCTCCCGCACGCTTGCCAGCCGGACTTCGGCCGGCGATACTTCGTCCTTCCGCGCTCTCTTAACCGCCATATCTCCTCGCAATCCAGAAACCGAACAGCAGATGCAGCCCGCCGAATCCCGCCGCCAACGGGAGATCCCGCAGCGTGTCAGGCGTCACCAGGGCGAGCCCGCCGAGAGCGAGAAACGCCGCACCCATCGCGGGCACGATCCGAACAGAGAAAGCTCCGCCCGCGATCACCGCCGCGCCGTAACAAAGCAGCCACACCGCGCCCAACAGCCGCGTCTGCCCAGCGCGGTACAGCGGCGCGGTCAATACCGCGCCCACCATCACCGCTGGCGTGAAGCTCAGCAGGAACTTCCGGCCCGCCTCGCTCCACAGCGAGGTCCCAATGCTGTGAGCCTTGAAGATCATCGCCATCGTGCCGATGGCCACCGCCAGCACCAACTCGGTCAGCCAGATGGTCAGCCACTCGCGGTCGGATCTGACACGTGACGCCAGTCCGGCCGCCGCCAGCGCCGTTGCGCCCATCACCATGCCGCCATAGCCCGGCACGGCCGTGAGCGCCGAGGCCCGTTCCATCGTGCTGCGGATGTAGCGAAGATTGTCGATTGCGTGATCTTGAATGGGATGCGGCCTGGCCACGAGAGCTATTCAATCACCGGATAGCTGTTTTGTCAAGTACTTTATGTAGCAAAGCAAGAGCCCCGAAAGAACCGGCGGCCGTTGAAAGCCGCCGGTCTTTCGCTGTCCGGCTTTCCAATCGGATCTGTTCTCAAGCGAAGCGCTTCTTGAGCGCCACCAGCGCCAGCAGCCCAAGACCCATCAGGTGGGTAGGCTCGGGGACTTCCTGCGGCGGAAGAGTCTCGATCTGGAAAACGTAATCCTGTGTGCGGCGGTTGACCATGGCCATAAGGCCCTTGGCCTGCGGAACCTCGCCGCTTAGGGATTTGAGCATGAAGTCCGCGCGGGACAGAGTGCCGGCGACAACATCCTGGAATTTGATTGCGCCATCGTACACATCCCAGGCATCCCCTGTTTCTCTGACGACCTCCCAGACGGCGACCTGCAATGAGAGCGCTTCTGACGCGGGGTTGAGCATGATCTCAAAGTCCGGCCAGTACATTCCGAACAGTCCAGTCAGAGCCTCGACCTGCTCCGGGCTGAACGTCCTTGTTGGCAGGTTGCCCAGGGCAAGATCCCGCACCTCCCATTCGTGGGTGCTGCCGACGGAGATCGCCTGCGTGGGCTCGATGCACATCGCGTAAAAAATGTCTTCAGCGTTCAGCTCCGGCCCGTCCAAGTAAGTACCTCCGGTCCTCTTGAACGAGAACACGCCGCCGCCGGCCGTCTTGAATGAGCCATTGTCAATGCTCATCTTGACGGTCCCGCCATGATAGCTTTCCAGTTTCGCCTGGATCGTGGCCGCCGAAAGCGGAATAATCGCGGCAAAGAGCAGAGCCGCGATGCAATTCGCCAGTGACTTCATCGGTTGTGGTTTCTCCAATTCAAGAATGGCCGCGCGTGGCGGATGAGTCACTGGACTCCAGGTCTATTTCGGAGGGATTTTGTACTATACCGTTAGGAGGGGGACGGCGGTGGAACTTCAGTTCTATGGTCCTGACGGGAGCGCAATTCCTCAGGGAACACCGCGTATCCGGCCGGCGGCGGATAGAGCCTCTGCATGAGTTTAAGGCGCTTGCGGAGGAAGTTGGAAGGTAGCTGCCTGGGTCCGGTTTCGACGTCAATATCGCAACAGATCCCGTGCATGTAAAGGGTCAATGTATCGATAAAACTCTGGCGGGCGTATTGTTTGAATCTTTTCGAAGAACGCTTGGCATTCTTGACGTCCGCATCCGTTAATTCCATCTTGAAGCGCCATCCGGGTTCGTCTACTTCGCCGTGAACATTCTGTTCGAGTTCGGCCCTGAGCAGCTTCACGTATTCAGCGGGAACGTCCTCGCCCACCGGTCCGGCGATGAGCCCGGCCAGGGCGTAGTAGAAGCGATAGTGGTAGTCGGCGACCTCGCCGTCTTTGATGGCGAAAGCGAGGACGGCGCCGCCCTTATCCACGACGGCGCCAGCCGCAAGCGAGTTCGATTCGTGCGGCTTGACGGTCGATACCATGAGCGATTCGGCGCTCTTGGCCGCGGCCGCCCGTTCCAGGTACGGGACCAGGAGAATCTTCACTTCCGGAAGCCGGGCGGCGATGACGGGTGGCAGCGCGGCAACGGGCTCATCGAGGTAATCTTTCCGTTCGTCCTCGCTGAGCGGGGACGGCGCGCTGTGATAGCAGAAGCGATTCCCAAGCGGAATCATTTCATTGCGAAACCGGTCGGCGTATTGTCCGAGGCTCAAGCGCGATGGTTGGTGAACGGACATCTGTAAAATACGCCTTCAGTCTAGCAGAGCCCTCCAAGCCCGCCACCACCCGCGGCGATTAGACTGAAGGACGGTGCGGAGAAGCATCCTCATCTCAGCCGGAGAGCCCTCTGGCGACCGCTACGCGGCGCGCCTGGTTTCCGCCCTACGCCGATACTGGCCTGACGCGGCGTTTTTCGGCTGCGCGGGCTCCGCCATGCGCGACGCCGGCGTCGAAGCCGTTGTCCGGTCCGAGAGCCTGTCGGTGGTCGGGCTGGTCGAGGTCCTCAGCCACCTGCCCCGCATTCATGGGGAGTATCGGAAGCTGGTCGCGGCGGCCGCCGATCGGCGGCCGGACTTCGCCGTGCTGACGGACAGCCCGGGATTTCATCTTAGGGTCGCTAAGCGACTGAAGCAACTAAACATACCCATCTTCTACCTCGTCGCGCCGCAGGCCTGGGCCTGGCGTCCATGGAGGGCGAAAACGGTGGCTGCCACAATTAATCAGCTTCACTGCATTTTCCCCTTCGAGGAGGCATGGTACCGCGAACGAGGCGTTCAGGCGCACTACATCGGACATCCTTTGGCAGGCGAAGCCCGCCCGGCGCTCACGCGCGAGGAGTTCATGGCCAGGCACCGGCTCCCTGGCGGGAGACTGATCCTGACTCTGGCCCCGGGTTCACGCGAGGGCGAGATCCGGCGGCACGTGCCGATCCTTTCCGATACAGTCAGGCTGCTGGCTCGCGACCGCGCGCTCACGATTCTCTGTGCAGCCACAAACAATCTTTCCCCAAAGACTTACGAGCCGCTCGCCGCGACCGGGCAGGTCCGCCTCATCACTGGAGAAACACGCGACGCGCTCGCGCACGCCGATGTCGTTCTGGGCGCATCGGGGACCGTCACCACCGAGGCGGCTCTTCTCGTCACGCCAACCATCGCATTCTACAAAGTCTCGCCGCTCACCTACGCCATCGGCCGTCCGCTCATCCGAATCCCTCACTTCACAATGGTTAACCTGATTGCCGCGCGTGGCGTCATAGAAGAGTACATTCAGGACAGGATGACCGCGAGCAACCTGGCGAAAGCCGCCTCCGCTCTCCTTTGCGATCCTGAAAAGAGGGAACGGATGCGTGAACAGTTGGCCCAGGTCAGATCCGCGCTCACGACGGGGCGCGACCCATTCGAGGAATCCGCACGGCTCATTCACGCGTCCATCCAAAAGGAAGGCTCATGAAGTTACGGCTCTTTATCGCGTTGGCGGCTCTCCCGGTGGTGTCGCCGGCGCAACCCGACCGCCGCGCCACAATCGACGTCGAGAGCTATCGCATCAATGCGACCGTCAACCTGCAGCAGCAGACTCTCGAAGCCCAGGCCGAGGTGCGGTTCACCACCAACGAGGATCGCGCGCTCACCGCCACGTTTGAACTTCACAACTCGCTCGAACTGCGCAAGGTCACCGATTCTCAGGGAAGAACCCTCAACACCAGCCGCACCATCGAGGACTTTACGGTCCGAGTCAACTTCCAGGAGCCCCTGCCCAAGGGCCAGCCGGTCGCCGTCAACTTCAGCTATGGCGGAGCGCTGCGCGGCGACGAGGAGTCGCCTATCTATGGCTTGGCGTTCGCCGCAATCAAGCCGGACAGAGCCTGGCTGCTCTACCCGGCGCGGTGGTTCCCCGTCTCCGGCTACACTGCCGACCGCTACACGATGGAACTGACCGTTCAGGCCCCCTCAGGCTTCAGAATCCTCACCGACGGCGCGGAGATCGCCGGTCAGGGGGGCAGCACGTTCAGGTCCGTTGGCCAGCCCGGGTTCTCCGGCAGTCTCGCCATCGTGCGCGACGACACCAGGAAGATCAACTCCGGCGGTATCACGACCTCAGTCACTTTTTCACCGGAGAACGCCAAGAACGCCGACGCATGGGGCGAGGAAACTGCTAAGGCGATGACTTTCCTCACTTCGCTCTATGGCGTGCCGCAGACCGCCAACATGAGCGTCATCGAGACCGGCGAAGGCGCTCCCGGCGCCTACTCGGCGCCGGGCATGATCTTCGTTTCCCGTTCCACCGCGTCGAAAGCGCCGAGCCCGCGAGTGCTCGCCAACCAATTGACCCGTCAATGGTGGGGGCTTCTTGTCTCCCCCGTCAACCGCAATCATCTTTGGATTCCCAACGGGCTTGCCCGTTACTCCGAGATCATGTACCTGGAGCACTTGAACGGCGCTTCCGTGCTGGAGCTGGAAATCAAAGATCTCTACGTCGACGCGCTCACCATTACCGACGCCCCGGTCCGTCAGGCGGCGCGCTTTGAAGATTACAGCCCCGAGTTCTTTGCCGTCACCGGCAGCAAAGGCGGCTCGGTCTGGCACATGCTTCGCGGTATTGCGGGAGACGACGCTTTCAAGAAAATCCTCAAAACCGCCGCCGACCAGTTTGCTGGAAAATCGATCTCGACCGACGACATCCGCAAGATCGCCGAGCAGGAGACCAACAGGAATCTGCAAGGCTTCTTCATTCAGTGGCTCGAATCCACCGGCGCGCCCGAATTCAAGACGAGCTACACGGTCTTCCGCACGCAGAAGGGCTTTCGCGTGATGGGGCGGATTGAGCAGGATCTCGATACGTTCCGCATGCCGGTGGAGCTGAAGATCGAGACCGAGGGCAACCCTGAAATGAAGATGGTCGAGGTGGTCGGACCTTCCAGCGAGTTCAGTCTCGAGACGTTCGGCAAACCGCGGCGGCTCATCGTCGACCCCAACGGGAAGCTTCTGAGGCTCTCGCCTAACATGCGCGTGGCCGTTGCCATCCGGCGCGGCGAACAGTTCGCCGAGCTTGGCAATTTCAATGAAGCGCTCAAGGAGTATCAGAAGGCGCTCGAGGTGAGCCGGCTCTCATCGCTGGCTCACTACCGCGTAGCGGAGGTCTTCTTCCAGCAGGGCAACTATCAGTCGGCGGCGAACGAATTCCGGGAGGCCATCAACGGCGACGAAGACCCCAAGTGGACCGTCGTATGGAGCCACATCAGTCTCGGCAAGATCTACGATGTCACCGGGCAGCGCGAACGCGCCTTGAACGAATACACCAAAGCGCTTCGTACCAAGGACAACACGCAGGGCGCGCTCGAAGAGGCCGCGCGCTATCAGCAGAAGCCCTACCAGCGGGAAGAGCGCAATTAGCGCGCCCGCTTGATCAGAACCGCCCAATCCTGATCAGTGTCCGCTGGCGGCGCGCCGATTTCCGTGCCGGTTCCGCCCGCCACGGACTTGACCGGGCCTTTCGCCAGCGCGCCGCCAGTTCGCGGATTGTACCAGTCCACCGAATACTTGCCCGCTTCGAGATTGAGCTTCACAGCACCGCCCGTCGGCAGGTAAACAGCGTAGACCCGCCCGGGCTGTGCGAGCACGTAGGCATCCGCGCCCTGCGCCAGGCCGTCGGCGGGTTCCATCTCCCAGAACGGCAGATGCCTCCGGAAGAACTCGAGCGCATAGCGCGTTTGATCCCACATCCTGTCGCGGCTGCGCCAGTCCTCGCAGTTCAGATCCATGTGCGCGTACTTGTAGCCGAAGTACCACTCAACGCCCGCGCCGCCCGCCATCAGATTGCCCCACAGCGCCTGCTTGCGCGGGATGTCGTGAGTTGGATCGTCGTCATCGGGAACGACGCCGACATCGGCCCGGGTCTGCTCGTCGCCGTAGATGGCCCACTTGCGCCCCGCCTTGGCCGAGGCTTCTCTCATCTCAAGCGTGTAGCGATGGTAACGGTTCATGTCGGCCTGAATCGAAGTCGCCTCGAACGCTTCATGGCCCAGCAGTCGCCCGTAGCACTCCTGGATCTTATTCACGTGCGTGTGGACGGTCACCGGGTGCTTGTACGCATCCAGCGAACGGATGTAGGACGCAATGGCTTTGCGGTCCGAATCCGGAGTGTTGTTCTCTTCGCCCAGGTTCCAGATGAGCGCGTGATGATGCGCAAAGCGGGCGATCAGTTCGCGCAAATACAGCTTGCGCGCCGGATTCAATCCAGGCCCGCCGCCGAGTTTGCGGTCGTTCTCGGTCTCTTGCGTCACAACGTGAAGCTGAATGCCAAGCCGGTCCATGTGCGAGAAGACGATCTCCCACTGAGCGAGTTTGGAGACGTCGAAACGGTCTCTCACCGCCGGCTTCGTCCAGGGCCAGGTGTCCTTCCCGTCGCCGGTGTCGATGTTGTAAGTGAGGAAGTAGACGCTGTTCATGCCCTTCGACGCCAGGTAGTTGAGCGCGCCGATGATTCCTTTGCCCTTGGTCTTCTGCCACACCGGATCCCCAGGACGCCAGTCTTTTATGTGCGGCTCGTAAGCGTGAACGAAGACCTTGCCGGTCGTGCTCTTGCCTTCGTTGAATTCGGCGTCCGTGTCGTAAGTTCCGTCGAAGCCGCCATAAGCGAGAAAGTTCTCCGGGCTGTCGGCGCCGCCCTTCAGGTACCGCTCTCCCGAGGCGAACCTAAGGTAATGGCTGCCGTCATAGGCGAGCAAGCCTTTACTCAGAAAGCCCGGCGCTCTCCTGTCCGCCGCCGCAATCTTGATCTCACCGCTCTGCCCGTGAACGCCCTCTACGGGTGAGCCGGTCCGCTCGTCCCCGGCAAGCGCAACGCCCGGCCCCGCGTGAAACGCGGCTTCCCACTTCCACACTCCGGGCGACGGCGGCAGAAAGTGAACGCGCCAGGCCGCGCCGCCTGCCGCTGAGCTTTCAGCAGCGTTTCCATCGGCTGCGAAGTAGCCCGGGACGCGCATCGTCACACCACCCTGCTGGTTCGTGAACGTCACGGACAGCCGGTAATCGGTGAACGGATTCGGCGATGCTTCCTCGTCCGTCTTTGGGCCCTCGAAAGTCAATGTGACCGCCTGCCACGCCTTCATCGAGCCCGCCACTTGCGGCGGTGTGGCGGCAGGCACGGCCAACGCCGCCAACGGAAGATAGAATAGGAATCTCATGTCACGATCGTATATGATCAGCCTCGGCCTTGGTTGTCCCTGGCCGAAGCTGCTAGCTTAGGTGAGGTATCCGAATGGCCACTAAAAAGACCGTCAAAGCATCCGCCGCACGCGTCCGCCGGCCCAAAGCGGAAGTGGAGCAGGAGTTCGAATCCATTCAGGACGAGTTGCGCGCCGCCCGAGAACTCGCCGATCCGAAAGCGGACGACTTGGCTCGGCAGAAGAACGACGAAGTGCGCCGCGCCGTGGAAGGCGCGACGGTGGACGCGGTCGTCGAACAGATTTCCCGATTGGGGCTCGACGTCACGAGAGCGCTGAACGGGATCTCGGAGAAGCTGGTCGAAGAGGTCAATCGTTTGGCGACGCTCCGCCAGGCGGTAGAGCTCGAGCGTGAAGAGCTGAGCCGGCTGCACAAGATCGACGTGGCGGCGACTGCGCTCGATCAGCTCATCCAGGAGTACGAGTCGAAGAAAGCGGAGCTGGAGGCGGAGATCTCCGGGCAGCGCGAAGAGTGGGAAGCCAGTGTCGCAGCCGCCGAGCGCGAACGCAAAGAGCAGGAAGAGGCGCTCAAGAAGCAGCGGCAGCGCGAAATCGACGACTACGAATACAAGAAGAACCTGGAGCGCAAGCGCGCTCAGGACAAGTACGACGAAGAGATCCGTCTGACGGAGAAGCGGAACGCCGAAAAGCAGGAAGAACTCGAAAAGTCCTGGGCGCGGCGCGAGGCGGAATTGGCCGAGCGGGAGCAGGAGTTGGCCAGACTGCGCAAGGAAGCCGCCGAGTTTCCGGCAACACTCGAGCGCGAAACCAAGAACGCGGCCGCCCAGGCGTCCAGGGATGCCAGGGCCGAAGCCGAAAGGCAAACGGCGCTCCTTAAGAAAGAGATGGAGGCCGACCGCCGCGTGGCCGAACTTCAGATCAAGACTCTCGAAGAGCTCGTTGCCCGGCAAACGGCGCAGATCGCCGAAATGCAGAAGCAGCTCGAAGAAGCGAAACGGCAGGTGCAGGAGATCGCCGTCCGCGCCATCGAAGGCGCGTCAGGCGCCCGCGCGTTGGCGCACGTCAACGAGATCGCCATCGAGCAGGCCAAGCACCGGCAGCAGCCGTAGGCCCTGTCTGCCTGATTCCGTCGTGCCCGTTCTTAACCGGAACTTGCGCGCTGGCGAGGTGATCGCCGGCCCCGGCATCGGTACCGAACGCGATGATGACGCGATAGTCCGCTGCTCGCCAGAGGGCGCGGCGCCGCCTACCTGCACAATCCGAGGTTGATCATTCCGGCAGTTCAGGAATGTCGACCCATGCCCGTTTTTGCCAGCTCTCAATGCCCTTCTCGGCCAGTTGGACGCCCTTGGCGGCTTCGCGCAGGTCCCATTTGAACTCGCCGCCTTGCACAATGTGCTTCAGGAAGAGTTCCCACTGCACCTTGAACGCGTTATCGAAGGTCTCCTGTTCGGGGACCTTCTGCCAGCCGTCGAAGAAGTTGATCGGCTGCTCGATGTCGGGATTCCAGACCGGGCGCGGCGTCGCCCCGTAGTGCTGGATCCAGCAGTTCCTCAATCCGGCGACCGCCGAACCAAGCGTGCCGTCCACCTGAACGGTGAGCAGGTCGTCTCTGCGGACGCGCGTGCACCAGGAGGAGTTGAAATGCGCGATGACGCCGCCGGCGAGCTGGAACGTGGCGTAAGCCGCGTCGTCCGCCGTGCACTTGTAAGGCTTGTTGCTCTCATCCCAGCGCTGCGGAATGCAGGTGGTCCCCAGGCATGAAACCGCCTGGACGCCGCCGAAGAGATTGTCGAGCACGTAGCGCCAGTGGCAGAGCATGTCGATGATGATGCCGCCGCCGTCCTCCTTGCGGTAGTTCCACGACGGGCGCTGCGCGCTCACCGGCTGGCCTTCGAACACCCAGTATCCGAACTCGCCCTTCACGCAGAAGATGCGCCCGAAGAAGTTGGTGTCAATGAGCGTCTTCAGCTTCAGCAAGCCCGGCAGCCAGAGTTTGTCCTGCACCACGCCGTGCTTGACGCCCTTGGCCTTGGCGAGCTGATAGAGTTCGATCGCTTCGGCGGTCGTGCCGGCGGTGGGCTTTTCGCAGTAGATATGCTTACCCGCCGCGATCGCCTTCTTCACGTTGGGCACGCGCAGGTCCGTGGTGTTCGAGTCGAAGTAGACCTGGTAATTCGGGTTGGCCAGCGCCGCGTCCAGGTCCGTGGTGTAAGGAATCCCGTTGGTCCGCTTCGAAAGCGACTCGAGCTTCAGCGCGTTGCGTCCGACAAGCAATGGATCGGGCATGATGCGCTCGGTGGGGGAGAGCGCGATGCCGCCCTGCTGCATGATGGCATGGATGGAACGGATGAGGTGCTGGTTGGTCCCCATGCGCCCCGTGACGCCGTTCATGATCACGCCGATCTTGTGGATTTTTGTCTCGCTCATGGGGTGGATTCCTACTCTTCCCTGGGCTTCTCGGTGCACTGCGGACGCGCGCCCTGCGGCAGCGGCGGCGCTTCGACTCCGGCCTTGGGCAGCGTCCCGCTCAGTTCCTGGCGCCAGTGCGCCACGTCGCCCGCCGGGCCGTAGACGTAGATCATCACGCAGGGCGTATCGCCGATGTTGGTGAGCTGGTGATACACCGTGTGCGGAATGTAGGCGGCCTGGCCCGCGGTCAACACCTGGCGCTCCTCGCCCAGGCACATCTCCGCCGTGCCCTCCACGATGAAGTAGATCTCTTCCTGCTCCTGGTTGTGCCAGGGCACCTGCCCGCCATTAGGCTCGAGCACCACGTAGCCCATGGCGAAATTGGTTGCCTGAATCGGAGAAGCGCCCCCGACAAGATTGCGCGTCCGCCGCCGCGCCGGATAGGTGCGGCCGGGCATTTGATTGATGTCTGCAATGATCATTGGATTAGCACCAGAACTTGAGATAGGGTTTGGACTCCGCCATGCGTTGGACCAGCAGCGCGGCTTCGCGCAAATGGTAATCGCCCCACATCGAGGATTCGCCGCAGGGGATCTTCCGCCCGGGAGGCACGTGATCCCATCCGTTGGGGCGGTGGTAGACCGAATGCAGCAGCAATCCCTGATGAGCGGCATCGGTGGACAGATACGGCTCGTCCAGCAGCGTATCGAGGACTGTGAGCCCAGCCTGTCTGTACCGCGACGCCCGCTCGCCTTCGCCTTTCGACTCCAGCCAGGAGGCGAACCGCAGTAGACCCTGCGCGGCGATGGCCGCCGCCGAGGCGTCCATCGGCTCGTGCTCGTTGTAAGGGTCGGAAGGGCGGTCGAGATAATCGCCCATGCGCCAGAGGTTCGGCGCGCCCGTATCCCAGGCGGGGATACCGTCAGTGCACGTGTTTTCGAGATAGAAGTCGCAGGTCGCCTCAGCGGCCTTGCGGTAGATCGAGGTCACGGCCGCCCGCCCGCCGTGCGGCTCCAGTTCCGCATCAGCCACGGTTTCCAGAAACTCGAGTTGCTCCGGGAAGCCGCAAATCGCCCATGCGAGGCCGCGCGTCCACGTCGTAAACGGCGAAAAGCCTTGCTGCGAGTTCGGGCAGCGGAAGTTGCCGTCGTTGCGGTTGAAGACGGCTTCATGGGCCGTTCGGCCGCGAACGTCGTAGGCGTCGCGCCCCTCGCCGTAATAAACCGAGTACTTCGCTGTGGCGATGCCGTGCTGGATCGCGCGGTCGAGCAAGGAGATCTTCCTGTCGTTCTCGCCCATCAGCGCGTGGCCCAGACGATGACCGACAGAGAGCGCGCGAACCGTGCGGATGGTGTCGACAAACAGCGAGTGCGGCCCGTTGAACGAGTAGATGAACCCGCCGCCGTTGATCGCCGCCCATCGCGCGGCCTGCACCGCGCCCGAGGCCTGCAGCGCAAAGCGATAGAAGTGCTGTTCGTACTCGGGCGCTTCGAAGGCGCCTTCCGTCGCAAGTCTCAGCAGATTGCCGTAGGTGGAGACGTTGTTGAAGCCGTGGTCATGGACGCCGATGTGTGTGACATGGGACGCCATGTACTGGAGCGTCCTCTGCCGCCCCTGTTCCAGGAAGGCTTTGTCGCCCGTGGCGTCGAATTGCAGGATCGCCGATCCGAACTGGAATCCTTGCGTCCACTCGGTCCAGCCGCGTGAAGAATAGCGGCCGCCGACAGTGAAGACCGGCGCCCCGGCCTGAGGGTCATAAGTCGCGTCGATGGAGAGGATCTTCTTCGCGGAAAGATCCCACATCCTTTTGATCTTTCCCGCAAGCGAGGCGGGGGTGAGTTGAGGATTGGCGCGCAGCATCGTCGAACCAGTAGCGTATCAGGCCCGGCGGGCGCTGCGCCAAAGCGCATCAGGCGAACAACCGCTGCTCCAGCGCCTCGGCGCGCCGGTGCAGAACGTCGTTCTCGACGCGGATGTGCTCCTTCAGATCGGCTTCGAGCTCTTCCAGCGATCGAAACACAGCGATGTAGTTCGCGCAGGCGTAGCTGCCCGGCTGATAGTCCCGAGTAATCAACCGCATCTCGGCAAGCAGACTGACGACGCGCGTGTGCTCCGACTCCATGCAGCGGATGGGATTGGCCACGCTGCCGAATGGCGGCCTTGGAGCCGGAAGACCTCGCTCCGCCGCCCAGGCGTACTTCTCGATGAACGGGAACAGGACCATCTCTTCCTTCTGCAGATGCTCCTCCAGATCGGCCTGCAGCTCGCAGAAGACGGCGTGGAGGCGCTCCAGCAGCCGTCCGTCGCGCTCGCCATGGCGCGAGGCCATCCGGTTCAACCGCGCCCGCAATCGCGGCAGTTCCAGCTTCAGATACTCGTGGTGCCAGTCGATGATATGGCGGATCACCCCGTCGAGGCCGATGTCCTCGAACATGCTGCCTGGCTGCACTCGCACCTTCGCCGCCGCTTCCAATTCCCCGAGCACGGCCTGCGGGTCCGCGCCGTGCCGCGAGCAGGCCTCTGCCAGGTCGAGTTCCGCCTCTTCGTGGAAGTCGATGCCGTACTTCTCGATCACAAGGACGGTCCTGAAGTTGCGGGACGCCCAATCGCCCACACTGCCAGGGCGAATCTCCGTCAAGGGTGCGTGGCTCATCTCACCGTCAGTTTCGCCCGCGGCCGGTTGACGAGTCTGTGACGGCTGTCACAGATCTGGACGTCCGCCCGAATCTGCCTTACTATTTCCGAAATGCCGCGCGCCATCCTGGCAGTCCTCGCCGGCTGGGCGTTAGTTGCCGCTCTCGCTCTGGCGACCGATTCCTTGCTGATGAAGCTCTACCCTCGCGAATACATCCGGGGTCAGATGCCGCCGGACTGGCTCGCGGCGCTCAATCTTGCGGCGAGCGCGCTTTGGTGCTGCGCGGGCGGCTGGCTTTGCTGTTTCATCGCCCGCGGCTCCCTTTGGCGCCACGCAACGGCTCTTGCTGTCTGGGGGGCAGCGATCGGAGCAATTTCGACCTACCTCACATGGGGCCGCATTCAGTCCTGGTATCAGATCGGAATCCTGCTGCTTTGGCCCTCGGCGGTATTCCTGGGCGCCTGGCTCAGAAACCGGCAACTCCGTCGCTCGTCAGGATGATCCGGAATCTCGAATTGCATCACAAGATCCGGAGTGCGCCGGATGGCAGCCTCCACGTATCATCTCTTCATGAACGAATCGGCCTGCTGGCGCGCGGTGGAGACCAGAGACTCGACGGCCGCCGGGCAGTTCTTCTACGGCGTCCTCACAACCGGCATCTTCTGCCGTCCGGGTTGTTCGAGCAGGACGCCGAAACGGGAAAACGTGCGGTTCTTTTCTTCGTCCACCGAGGCCGAGGCGCTCGGCTACCGGCCCTGCCTGCGCTGCCGGCCCGATCAGGCCGAGAGCGCCAGCGCAGCCAAGGTGGCCACCCTGCGGCGGCGGATCGAAGCGGGCGAAACGAAGTCGCTGAGCGAGTGGGCCGCCGAACTCGACTGGAGCCCCGCGCACCTGCAGAAGGTATTCAAGTCCGCCACGGGCCTCTCCCCGGCGCAGTACGCCCGTCAGGCGCGCATCGGACGTCTTCGCAAGTCGCTCCGCGATGAACCTACAGTGACCGACGCCATGAACGCCGCCGGATACAACTCCGCCAGCCGCCTTCATGAAGACGCGGGGAAGAACCTGGGCATGAGCCCCTCCGCTTACCGTCTGGGCGGCCGCGGCGTCAGAATCCACCACGCCTTCGTTGCTTCCCCCGTGGGCGGCGCCGTGATCGGCTGGACCGATCGCGGCGTGTGCTTCGCCGAGTTCAGCGATTCCCCGAAGGTCTCGCTCGCGCGCCTCGCCGCCGAGTACCCCGAAGCGGAGTTGATGC
>CAYWST010000117.1:0-14338 GCA_964461075.1 uncultured Solibacteraceae bacterium
AAACTCGAGGTTCCCTTGCTCGCCGATACAGGCTCCGGAGGCAATTGGCGCGACGCCAAATAGAGAACGCCCATGGAAGACCCGGTCCGCCGCCAGCTCGAACTGCTTCGCGCGAAGATCGCCCGCATCAACGCCAAGTTTGAAAACGAGCGTGAGCGCGCAGTCTCCCAACTCGATGGCGCCGAAGTCGAGACCCCTCTCGGCCGCCATTGGGAGATCGGCAAAACCTGGCCCGCCCACTCCCGCCACGGCGTCTCCGATGTCGGAGCCCTCGCAGATCTCTCTCCGGACCTCCTTTCCGCCCTCGGCGGCCAACCCCTCGCCGTCCCCCCGGACCGGTGGGCCTTCCTCGATACTGAAACCACCGGGCTCACCGGCGGAGCCGGCGCCTTCGCTTTCCTCATCGGGTGTGGAGCCATCACTCAACAAGGATTCGTCCTCAAACAGTTCTTCGCCCGCGAACACGGCGAAGAACCCTCCATGCTCGACGCCCTCGCCCGCTGGCTCGAACCCTTCGACGTCCTCGTCACCTACAACGGCAAAGCCTTCGATCAGCCCCTGCTCGAAACCCGCTATCGCCTCCTCCGCTGGAAACCGCCCTTCGAACGCATGGTCCACGTCGATCTCCTCTTCTCCGCCCGCCGCCTCTGGCGCCTCGCCCTCGATCGCTGCCGCCTCCAGGATCTCGAACAGAAAATCCTGGGAGTCGAACGCTCCGGCGACGTCCCCGGCATGATGATCCCCAGCCTCTACTTCGACTTCCTTCGCACCGGCGACCCCCGGCCGCTGGAGCCCGTCTTTCGCCACAACGCTGTTGATATCCTCTCCCTCGCCTGCCTCACCGCGATCGTCCCTGCCGCTTTCCGCGAACCGCAAAGCCTCAAGCGCCCCGCCGAGATGGTCGGGCTCGCCCGCTGGTTCCGCAATGAAGGCCGCCTCGACGACGCCGCCCTCCTCATGCGCGAAGCCCTCAAGCGCAACCTCGATGAGCCGCTTCTGTTCGAGACCCTCTGGCATCTCGCCGACATCGAACGCAAGTCCGGCCGCCACGACGCCGCCGCTGAACTCTGGCTCGAGCTCGCCACCATCGGGAACCCCCGCCGCGCCGAAGCCCTCACCCGCCTCGCCATTCACTTCGAAAACCGGGCTCGCGACATCCCGCGCGCCCTCCACTTCGCCGAACAGGCCCTCCTGCTCGACGGAAAGGAGGACTGCCGGAAACGCTTCGAACGCCTGCGCCGCAAGGCTGCGGCTCTTACTCGATCGCCGCCTTTGACCAGTCCTTGGGAGTGACGAAGCCCGGATGGCGGCCGCCCTGCGTGAACACCTCCGCACGGGGGTGCAGCGCCGCCCACGCCGCCACCCGCTTCCGCATCCGCTCCGCCGCGTCCTTCACTCGCGGCAGAATGTCCGTGGTTTCGCTAGGGTCCGCCGCCAGGTCGTAAACCGCTTCTTTGCCCTCGATCGTGATGAACTTGATGTTGCCGTCCCGCAGCGCGTACTGCTTCCCACCCTGTTCCCCCTGCACGCAGAAGAACAGGTCCCGCCGCGGCTCTTCTCTCCCGCTTGTGAGGTTCGGCCAGAGGTTCATCCCGTCCAGCGGCTGGGTTGTCTTTGCGGTGACGCCCGCCGCGCCGGCCAGTGTCGGAAGCCAGTCCACCGGCGTCATGACCTGCGCCGTCTTGCCCGGCTTCACAACCCCGGGCCAGTGAATGAAGCCCGGGACCCGGATGCCGCCTTCATACACGCTCCCTTTGCCCATCCGCAGCGGGCCGTTGTCCGCGCCCTGCCCCCGCGGGCCGCCGTTGTCGCTCAGAAAGACGATGATCGTGTTGTCCAGCAGATTCTTCCGCCGGAGGTTGTCCACCACCGTTCCGGCCGCCGCGTCCAGCGCGGAGACCATCGCCGCATAGGTCCTCCGCCGCGCGTCCTGGATCGAGGCGTACTCCCGCAGCCACCGCTCCGGCGCCTGCAGCGGCGTGTGCGGTGCGTTCCAGGCCATGTAGAGAAAGAAGGGCCTGGCGGGGTCTCTCGCGCCGATCCAGCGGTTCGCCTCCGCGGCCAAGAGGTCGGTGGTGTAGCCCTCTTCCCGCACCGTCTCGCCGTTCCGCTGCCAGTCGATGCCGCCGTCCCGCTCGTGCGTGAAGTAGTCGATCGCCCCGTTCACGTGCCCGTAGAAATGGTCGAAGCCCCGGCTCGCCGGCAGCAGCCGCTTGCTGTAGTGGCCCAGGTGCCACTTGCCCGTGATCGCTGTCTGATAGCCGGCGTCCCTGAAGACGTTGGCGATCGTCGTCTCTGAGACCGGCAGCCCGTACGTCGCCCAGGGCCGCACCACCGAATAGGCCAGCCCGTTGCGGATCGGATGCCGCCCGGTCATCAGCCCCGCCCGCGTCGGCGAACAGAGCGGATAGGAATAAAGCTGCGTGAACCGGACTCCTCCGGCCGCCAGCTTGTCCAGGTTCGGCGTCCGGATTTCGCCGCCCTGAAAGCCCGTGTCCCGCGTCCCCAAATCGTCGGCCAGCATGAGGATGACGTTCGGACGTCTGGCCGGTTGAGCCTGACCGAGTCCGGGCGCAGCCGCCAGAGCGAGCGCCTGGCGGCGAGTGATGGATAGAGAAGGAGAGTGTGCCATCGTCATGAAGTGTAACCGGATCAACGCCATCCTGGACGCCCGGCCCGGGCTAAGGTCTTTGCCCGATACCGGCGCAGCCCACGCGCGCCGATGGAAGGTGCGTGAGGCTGTCTATGCGCTCGCCTATCCACTTGATCGCAACCGCCGTCGCCTTTGGCTCGATGGCGCTTCCCCTTGTAGCCCAGACCATGGTCCCCTTCAAGGTCACGGCCTCGGTCGAGGGCGCCAAATTCTGGGTCGACGGCAGGATGTACTCCTCCTCCGCGACATTCAGTTGGGAGGCGGGCAGCAAACACATCCTCGAAATCCGCCAACCCGTCGAATACGACACCCACTTTACCTCCAGGGTCGTCTTCCTCAACTGGACCGACGACCGGGGTCTGCTCGCCCAGAACGGCTCGCTCGTTCAGACCGTCACCGCCGATGTGCTCACCCGCAGCTACACCGCCAACTTCCAGAGGCAATACCGTGTCGATGTGCTGATGACCAACGACAGCAACCAGATCCGCAACCTCTGCCACCCCGAGGACGGCGATCTCATCAGCCCGCCAATGCCTGCCACGACCCCGCTCGAGGAGTACGCCAGTTGGTCCGGGTTCATCGCCGAAACAGGATGCGGCTGTATCGTCGCCTCCACCTATCGATGGGTGCCCGCCGGCGCCGCCTTCGCCCTAAACGCGCAGCCTTATCCGGGCTGGGTCTTCGCCGGATTCCGCGTGATGAGCTCGACGATCTCCGCCAACCTCGCCTCACTCACCGTCAACGGCCCAATGACCTTGAGGGCTGTCTTCGAGCCTGGGCGCCGCCACATCTTCAGAACCGAACGCCTGCTCAAATACCAGACCAGCCAGCCGTTCCCCTATCTCGGCCTGCGCGTGGTCGTGGACCGTGTCGAGATCCCCACGCGCGACGAGAGCAACCAATGCTCCGAGGTTGTCGCCGGAACCGACAACGGCGCCATCCCGGGGCCCTACGGCAATCCGTTCCTTGCCCCTGGAAGCCAGATCAAGCCTTGTATCCAGATGGGATTGTGCAACGGCGAAAGAGATCTCCTCGCCGGCCAGCCGACCGTCATCGGGGTCCGCGAAGTCCAGCAGGACAAGTTCCGCGACTATTGGATCTTCGACCATTGGGATCCCGGCAACGGGACCAAACTCGGGCAGAACGCCGTCATCGTTCCCGCCCCGGACAACCAGGTCAAGATCTACACAGCCCGATTCACCAAAGGGCTCTCCGTCCACTTCGCCGTCGAACCCTCGCACCTGAAGCTCACCATCGACGGATCCAATCATTGGCCAAGTTACGGCTTCGCCTGGGGCGTGGGCCACAAGCACACCTTCTCCGCCGAGGCCCGTCAGACCGACGCCGGCGGCCGCATCTGGGAGTTCATCGGATGGGATCACGGCGGAGCCGCCGCGCAGGAATTCACCCCCACCGACGAGATGGTCTCCACCGGCGTGCGCTTCGTCGCCCGCTACCGCCTTCTCGGCCGGTTGCGCCTGGATAGCGTCCCTTCGGGCCTCGACATGTGGGTCGGCGGCGCCGCCTGCAAGACCCCCTGCCTGATTCACCGCCCCGACGGGGAGCAAGTCGAAATCATGGCGCCCTCCGAGGCGGCTCTGTCCAGCGACAGCAAACTCGTCTTCGATGGCTGGGACGACGGCCACGGCTCGGCTGAGCATAGCGTCGGCTTCACCACCAACTCCTTGAATCTGACCGCGCGGTACCGCCGCCTCGAAAAACTCACCCTCATCGCCGACCCCCCGGCGGGCGCGATGTTCAAGACTGAACCGGCGCCCGAACCCGGGTTCTGGTTCCCGCAGGGCGCCCGTGTCCAGGTCACCGCCGAGGCCCAGCCAGGCTACAGGTTCCGGCAGTTCGAAGGCGCGCTCGCCGGGAGACTGAATTACGACTGGTTGACCATGAGCAGCCCGGCCACCGTCGTCGCCCGCCTCGACAAGGTCCGCCAACTCGCGGAGCAGTCGGTTCGGAATGCCGCCGGCGACACCCCGCTCAAGGCGGTTTCCCCCGGCTCGAGAATCGCCATCCATGGCTATAACCTCAGTCTGGAGAGTGAGATAGGGCCTGACCAGCCGCTGGCGCAGTCGCTCAAAGGCGTCACCGTTCTGTTGGGCGGCCGGATCCTGCCGCTCATCTCGGTCTCCCCCGATTTCATCGAGGCCTTCCTGCCCTCCGACGTCCCGCTCGGGACCCACTCTCTTACCGTCAGGTCGCCGGGCGAGGAGCCCGTCAGCACCTCCTTCGAGGTCGTGCGCAACGCCCCCGGGCTGTTCCGTAACGTGCAGAACGAACTGAACTACGCTCTCGCGCTGACGGAAAACGGCGCGCTGGTCGATCCCCTCGCCGGCGTCCGTGCAGGCGACCGCGTCGAGATCCTCGCCACTGGTTTCGGGGCCGTCAACCCTCAGCCTCTGGATGGGTTTGCAACCCCGATGAATCCGCCCGCCCCGACCCGCGACGCGGTGGAACTCGTTGTCGACGGGCAGGTCCGTCCCGTCCTGTTTGCCGGCGCCGCGGCCGGCCGCACCGGCTTCCAGGTGGTCCGGTTCCTGGTCGATCCAGCCTGGGGCACGGGCAAGAATCTGGAAGTCCGCGTCCGGGTCAACGGCCAGGAATCGAACGCCGTTCTGCTTCCTGTCCGCTGATTTTCAACACTTTGCTGAAACCGGCGCGGCTTGACACCCGTCCCACAAACGGACCATCCTGAAGGTCCAGGGAGTCGAAGATGAAAAGGGCACTCCGGTTTGCAGCTATCGCGGCGGCCATCGCGTTGCCGGTTGCGGCGCAGAACGCTATCAGCGCTCGCGCAGGGATGATCAACGTCGCAGACGGCGAGGTCTTTATCGTCGACGGGAAGGGCGGAGAGCCCCAACGTGTCGAGCCCAAGCCCAGTGAACTGATCGAGGTGAAGGAAGGTCAGATCTTAAAGACCGGCGAGGGACGCAGCGAGGTGCTGCTGACCCCCGGAGCGTTTCTGCGCATGGGCGAGGAGAGCTCCTTCAAGTTGATCGGCAACCGCCTCAGCGATGTGCGGCTGGATGTGCTGACCGGATCGGTCCTGGTTGAAGTCGTGGAGTTGCTCGAAGGCAACTCTCTGACGATCCTCACCAAGGACGCGACGGCGTCGGTGGTCAAGCCGGGCATTTACCGCTTCGACGCCGAACCGGGACGGGTCCGCGTCTACGATGGCGAGCTACGGGTTGAAATCTCCGGGGTGGCGCAGACGATCAAGAGCTCGCGTGAACTGATCGCTTCTGCTGGCGCATGGAGTCCGGCGAAGTTCGACTCCAAAGAGAGCGACGCGCTGTTCCGGTGGGCCAAGCGGCGCTCGGGATACATCGCAATGGCGAACGTGAGCGCGGCGCGGACTGCGAAGGATTCCTTCTCCTGCGGCAGCCGGTGCGGGATGTGGGCCTTCAACCCTTACTTCGGTTTTGCGACTTACCTGCCCTATCGCGACACGCTGCGTAATCCCTTCGGCTACTACTTCTACACGCCTTACAGCGTCATGGCGGTCTTTGCGCCCCGGCCGGTGTACTCGCCGAGCTACGGCGGCGGCGGTGGCTTTGACGGCGGATGGGCGCGCGGCGCTTATTCCGGCGGCGCGTCTTCACTGCCTTCGCGCAGCGTTGGCGGCGGCTATAGCGGCGGTTCGGTTGCTTCGGCGCCGGCGGCTTCCGCGCCTGCGGCTTCCGCGCCGGCTCGCGGCGGCGAGAGCGCCGGGGCGCGAGGCGGCTCTTCGGCCGGCGGACGCGGGCAGTAATTACCTCTTCAGACTTTCGTCGAAGAAGCGCAGCATCTGCTCCTGCATATGCTGCCGCGCCTTGCCGGTCACTCCGTGGCTCTTGCCCGGATAGAGAAGAGTCTCGAAGGGCTTGTTGGCCAGCTGCAGCGCATTCATCATCTGCAGCATGTTGCCGAACAGCACGTTGTCATCCTCGAAGTTGTGGATGAGCATCAGTTTGCCCTTGAGGTTAGCGGCGGCATGCACGGGTGAGCTGTCCCTGTAACCGTCGGCGTTTTCCGAAGGCAGGCCAAGATACCGTTCGGTGTAGATGGTGTCGTAGTTCCGCCAATCTGTAACGGCGGCGCCGGCGATGCCGGCGCTGAAAACTTCCGGAGCGTGGAGCATGGCGTAGAGGGCCATGTAGCCGCCGTAGCTCCAGCCGTTGATGGCGATGCGCGCGGGGTCGGCGAAGCCGAGCGATACGAGGTATTTCACGCCTGCCTTCTGATCTTCGAGCTCCTGCTTGCCGAGGCGGCGGTAAAGCGGCGTTTCGAACTTGTGGCCGCGGCCGGCGGAGCCGCGGTTGTCGAGCTGCCAGATGACGTAGCCGCGATGCGCGAGAACCTGATCGAGGTTGATGCCGCCCCAGGCGTTGCGCACCGACTGAGCGTGGGGTCCGCCGTAGACCTGAACGATGACAGGGTACTTCTTCGACGGGTCGAAGCCGGCGGGCTTCACCAGACGCGCATAGAGTTGTGTCCCGTCTTCGGCCCGCACGGCATGGAACTCGGTTTTGAGGATTTCGTACTCTGCGGCGGGTTTGCGGTCGGCCTCGCGCCAGACTTCGATCTCGCTGCCATCGGCGCGGCGCAGGACGGAGCGCGAAGGTTCGTCGACGCTTGAGAAGCCATGCAGCCATGCGTCGGCGGCGGGACTGAAGGAGGCCGTGTTGCTTCCAGCGGCGGTGGAGAGCTTCTTCTTCCCGCCGCCTTCGAGGCCGATGGAGAAGATGTGGCGTTCGAGAGGGCTTCCCTCGGTGGAGATGTAGTAGACGCGCTGCGACTTCTCGTCGACAGCAAGAATGGATGAGACCTCCCATTCGACTTTGGTGATCTGTTTCAGGAGCTTGCCTTCGGCCGAATGCAGGTATAGGTGGCGGAAGCCGTCGCGTTCCGAGCCGCGGAGGATGCGGCCGTCGCCGAGGATGCGGAAATCGCCGGCGATGTTGATCCAGGCGGGATCGCTCTCCTCGATGAGAACGCTGGAGCGGCCGGTGGGGACATCGGCCTTCATGATCCAAAGCCGGTTCTGCACGCGGTTGAGGCGGTGGCAAAGCAGATGCTTCGAATCCGGGGTCCAGTGGATGCGGGCGATGAGGTGGTCGCGCGTCTCACCGTAGTCCATCCAGCGCGTCTGCCCGCCGGACGCCGGGACGACGCCGACGCGGACATCGGCGTTGGGGTTGCCGGCCTTGGGATAGCGCTGCGGCTCGCTGACCGCCTCCACGCGCAGGTGATCGCCGTGCGGGTAGAGCGGAGTGCGGCTGACGTCGAACTGCAGGTAGGCGATGGAAGTGGAATCGGGCGCCCACCACCATGCAGTGCCGAGATCCAACTCTTCGGGATAGACCCAATCGAGCATGCCGTTGAAGCGGGTCGCCGTTCCGTCGTGCGTGAGGCGGGTGATGCTCTTCGAGGGGACATCGAGAACGTAGAGGTCGAAGCCGCGGCGGAAGCCGACTTTGGTTCCGTCCGGGGAGAGCTTGGGGTCGCGTTCGGCGACTTCGGCGGTCCGGGTGAGTTGTTCGACCTTGCCCGCGGACTCGGACCAGAGGAAGACATCTCCGTTGACGATGGCGAGAATCTTCGTGCCGTCCTGGGACCACTGCAGGCTTTGTTCGGAAACGCGGCGATTCTCCCAGGACATCGCGCGCGCCGCGGGGGGCGCGACGGCGTCCTTCTCGAGAGCTGAAGTGGAGAAGATCTCCTTCCGGGACTTGTTCGAGAGGTCGTAGAGCATGACCTTGCCGCGCTCGCGATAGATGAATCTCCCGCCCGCGGGGCTCCAGACGGGCTGAGCGGACATAGCGCGCATCATCTGTGACATGCCTTCGCCGGAGAGGGTCTCGAGCGTAATGGGTTTCCGCTGAGCCTGAACCGGGGAAAGCAGGAGGAGATAAGGGAGAAGCCGGAGCAACCTCATTGCCATCAGCATGGCACAATCGGGGTGTGTCACCGCACAAGGGTCCGGTTCTGGCGTTGGATATCGGCCGGAAGCGGATCGGCATGGCCATAACCGATTCGCTCGGATGGGGCGCGCAGGGACTGGAGACGCTGGAGCGGCGGGGACTTCGGGAAGACCTCGACCGGTTGATGCGGATCGTCCGCGAACGCAAGGTTCGGAGAATCGTCGCGGGTTTGCCAGTCCACATGAGCGGGGAAGAGAGTCCGATGGCGGCGGAGTGCCGGAAGGTGGCGGCGAAGCTGGGGGCATTGACCGGGGTGGAGGTGGTGATGCTCGACGAACGGCTGACCTCGGTCGAGGCGGAGGAGCGGCTTGCCGCGCGAGGGTGGAGTCTGGAGAGGATGTTGAAGGAGAAGAAGCGGGGGACGGTGGACCAGATGGCGGCGATGGTGCTGCTGGAGGACTATCTGCGGTCGATGGAGCCGGGAGAATGAAACGGATTCGCAGGCTGATTCTGACGCTGGCGGCGATCGGGTTGGCGGGGGCGATGGCGGCGCATTGGGCGGTGCGGATGGACTCGTATGGCGAATTCCGGCAGCCCGTCTTCGTGGAGATCCCGCTGGGCACATCGACGATGGAGATCGGAGAGATGCTGGCCGGGGCTGGCGTGCTGCGGCACCCTTGGCTTTTTGCGCTGGCGCGGCTGACGAATCCGCGCGCCAAGCCGCAGGCGGGGGAGTATGAGTTCTCGAAAGCGGCGACGCCGGCGGAAGTCTTCCGGCGGATCGCGAGAGGCGACGTTTATCTGCTGGAGGTCGCGGTGCCGGAGGGGGCGGACGCCTTCGATGTGGCGGAGATCATCGCGCGGCACGGCTTCGGAGGGGAGACGGAGGCGCTGCGGCTGACGCTGGCAAGCGAGGGCGCGCTGTTTCCAGCGGTGTACCGCTTCAAGCGCCGTTCAACGGCCGCGCAGGTGGTTGAGGCGATGAAGCGGCGCGGAGACCAGGCTTGGCGGGAACTCGGCGCGCCCGACTCCAGGCGGCGCGAGACGACAATCCTCGCTTCGCTGGTGGAGAAGGAGACGGCGGTGGCGTCGGAGAGGCCGCTAATCGCCGGCGTCTATGCAAACCGGCTCGCGAAGGGCATGAGACTCGAGTGCGACCCGACGGTCGCTTACGCGGCCAGGCTTATGGGGCGATGGCGGGGCGCGATCTACAAGAGCGACCTGGCGGCGGATCATCCGTACAACACCTACCAGCGCGCCGGGCTGCCGCCGGGGCCGATCGCCAACCCGGGGCTGGAGTCGCTGCGGGCGGCCCTGAAGCCTGCAGAGACCTCGGCGCTGTACTTCGTCGCCAAGCCCGACGGCTCGGGCGCCCATGTCTTCAGCGATGACCTGGACGCGCACTCGCGCGCTGTGGCACAGTACCGAAAGGGCACAAAAGCCAATGGCGGCGAGAAAGGCAAGCCAGGCGGAAAGGGCGCGCGAGTGGCTCCAAAGCCGAAGAGCAAGCCGAATCGACGAAGCGCTCGCGGCTGAAGCCGCAGCCGCACTGCCGGACGTGAAGCCGCGCGCATGGCGCGAGGCGTTCGAGGCGTCGGGTTTGCCGGTCGATGCAGTGGTGGAGGGCGTCCGGCAGGATTCGCTCGAGAATCTTCATCGGACGCTCAGCGCGCTTGCGAGGGAGTATGAGCAGGCCGATACACCGCGCAGAGAGATGATCCGAAGGATGGTGATCACGGCGCGCCAGCACGCGGAGTGGTCATCACGCGCCGCTGGACTCGACGCCCGGAAGCGAGAGGAAAAGCTCGAGCATCTGCTGTGGATCAGAACGTGGCTCGAGAATCCGCCGCTATTTCCGGCGTGGGCCTCCATCCGGCTCCGCGCAAGGGTAAACTGATGACCGTGAAGACCACCCGCCGAGAGCTTATCTTGACCACCGCCTCAATTCCCACTCTCAACAGCGCGTCCGCCGGGAAGCAGGTTCTGTTGTTTATCGGCGCCTACACAAGCGATAAGAACAAGGGCATTACGACGGCGCGTCTGGACCTCGGCACGGGCGAACTATCCGAGATGAAACTCGCAGCCGAGACGCCCAATCCGACGTTTCTGGAGTTGCACCCCTCGGGGAAGTACTTATACGCGGTCAACGAGATCGCGAACTATGAGGGGCAGCGCGCCGGCAGCATCTGCGCGTATTCGATCAATAGGGCGACAGGCGGCCTCACGCTGTTGAACCGGCTCGCCACGACGGGTCCGGGGCCTTGCCACGTGGGGCTGGACCGTTCGGGCAAGATGGCGATGGTGGCTAACTACGGCGGCGGGAGCGTAGCGAGTTACGCCATCGAAGGGGACGGCAAGCTGCGCGGGCCGGTGTCTTTTTTCCAGCACGAAGGATCGGGGCCGAATCAAAAGCGGCAAGCGGGACCGCACGCGCACTCTTTCAACGCCGCTCCAGGCAACAGGTTCGCGGTGGCGTGCGACCTTGGCACGGACGAGGTCCGCATCTATGCGATCGACCCGAAGAGCGGGACGCTGAAGCCGCACGGCGCGGCCAAGGCGGCGCCGGGAAGCGGGCCGCGGCACTTCGCGTTTCATCCGAACGGCCGGTATGGCTATGCGGTCAACGAGCTGGCCAGCACGGTGACGGTCTACACGTGGGACGCGAAGGCCGGGAGCCTGAGCGACGTGCAAACGATCTCCACATTGCCCGAGGATTTCAAAGGACAGACGACCACCGCCGAGGTGCGGGTTCACCCGACGGGCCGGTTCCTCTACGCGTCCAATCGGGGTCACGATTCGATCGCGGTGTTCAGCGTCGACCCCATCAGCGGCCGTCTCCTGGCAGTGGAGCGCGTCAGCGTGCAGGGCCGGACGCCGCGCAACTTTCATATCGAAGCCTCGGGGCGGTGGCTGATTGCGGCCAATCAGCAGACCGACAATCTGATCGTGTTCGAGGTCGATCTCGCGACGGGGCGGTTGCGGACGACTGGAAAAGGGATGGTGGTAGGCGCGCCGGTGTGCCTGCGGACGCTCGGCTGAGCTGGTTCAGAGCGGCTTCGCGATGAATCCGGGCTCAAAGCGCAAAGCCGCCCGGCCTACACCTTGACCGATCCGCGGAATCCCCTGGCGGCGTAGTACGACTCCGCGCCGTTGTGGTACACGAAGACGGTGTCGTAGCGGCGATCGCAGAACAGAGCGCCGCCGAGTTGCCTGATGCGGGCGGGCGTCCTGATCCAGCTGGAAGTTTTCGTGTCGAACTCGCCGAGCTCCTGCAGCCGCCTGTATTGTTCTTCCGTCAGAAGTTCGATCCCCATCGCGGCGGCCATGTCGAGTGCGGAATTGCCGGGCCTGTTTTGCTTCCGCGAATCCAGGGCTTCCCGGTCGTAGCAGAGACTCCTTCGGCCTGGCGGACTTTCCGCAGAACAATCAAAGAAGGCGTACTCGCCCGTCTGGCGGTCAAAGCCGACGACGTCGGGTTCGCCGCCGGTTCTTTCCATTTCACTCAACGGCCAAAGGCCGGCTCGCGCGGCCTCCAGCCGCGCCTGCACTTTCTCCCACTCAAGTCCGGGGTGTCGATTGAGGTTCTTGTGAAAGCGCGTGCGGAGCGATTCGATCAACAGACTCAACTGACCGGCGGGAATGTTCCGGCCAGAGCTCGCGACGGATTCCGATGTGTTCTTTCTCATGAGCCCCTCTCCCTCTGTTGCATTCAGCAGCCGATTACCGGGCCACGCAATCCAGGCGGCCCAGCCAGTCTGAATTGAGTGAGAGGATATCACGCGGACGAGAGTGGATTGAACACCGGGCGGGCGCGGCCTTTCTCCGTTTCAGGAGGAGCCGCGCGGTGGAAATGGCGGAGGCCCGGATCGCCGGAAGCTCAGAAGAGAAACCGCAGCCCGATCTGAACCTGCCTGGGTTGGCCGGCGTGGCTGACTACGCCGAAACCGGCGGCATTCATCAGCGCGCCCGGAGTATCGAAATTGGCATGGTTCAGAATGTTGAACGCTTCACACCGCAACTGGAAGCGCATCCCTTCCGAGACCAGGAAATCGCGCAGCACGGAAGCGTTCAGCGTCAACCGGCTGTCGCCGCGGAGAATGTTCACGCCCTGATTGCCGAACATGTAGGGCTCCGGCTGCCGGAACGCGTCGGTGTCGAACCACCGCTTTAGGGAGCGCTCGGAAGCGGGCAGGTTCGGGTCGCGAATCACGTCGGCGCGCAGCGCGCCGGCCGAGAAGGAGTTCGTGGTGTCGGTTCCGGCGCGGACGGTGAAGGGCGGCGCGGTGTGCCAGATGAAGACCGATCCGATGGACCAGTTGCCAAAGACCTTTCCGGCGGCGCTGTCTGCGCCCCATCTGCGGCCCTTGCCGAAGGGAATCTGGTAGACCGAACTCCAGGTGAAGCGATGCCGGATGTCGTTGACTGAGGGTCCATAGTCGGCCCGGCGGTTGTAGAAATTCGAATACGGACTGCCTTCGTCGCCGAGGCCCTGAATGGAGTCCGTGTTGTCGAGGTTCTTGGCCCAGGTGTAGGTGGTGAGCAGGTTGAATCCGTACGAGAAGCGCTTCTCGGCGCGCATGGCGAGAGCGTGATAGTTGATCACGCCAATGGTGGGGTCTTCGACGAGCACATTCGAAAACTGAGGATACGGCCTTCGGGCGCGGTCCTGCGCGGCAGTGCCGGGCCCGAGCAGCGCGGGGGGAATCTGATTGAGCGAGAACCCCGGGCCGGGCATCTTGCGGGACATATTGCCGACGTAGCCGGCCTCGACCGCAATGGATCCGGGGAGTTCGCGCTGCACGCGGAAGTTGACCTGCTGTGAGTATCCGATGGCCCGGTCCCGCTCGAAGAACCGCACCTCGGTGAATGGCACGGCGCCGACAGGCACGGCGCCAAAGCTGTCATCGAGTTTGCCTGTCACTTGCACGACGGGGATCGGATCGCTGAGCCGGAACGTGAGCGGCGACCCAGAATGATCGGTGGGAATCACGAGCGACGTTCCATATCCGGTGGTGAGGCTTGTCGTCGCCTCGGCTCCATCGTAGGGGCCCGCGAAGAAGATCCCGTAGGCGGCGCGGACGACGGTCCGGCTGCTGCCGAACGGCTTCCAGGCGAAACCGATGCGGGGGCCGAAGTTGTTCAGGTCGAGGTCATGCGGCGTCACCGGATAACCGTTGAGTCCGGCGAACTTCACAACGCCAGGCGTTCCGGACACGGGATTGATCTGGTTCAGGTCAAAGCCGTTCAGGATGTTGTCGGCCGTCCTGAATGGCGTGTCCATCTCCCACCGGACTCCGAGGTTGAGCACGAGGTCGCGGTGGACCTGCCAGTCGTCCTGGATGAACGCCGAGAAGTAGGTGGTTCTGCGATCGACCACGGGCGGACTTGCCGCGCGATATGTGGCGGGATAGCCGAGCATGAGCGAGGCGATGCTGTTGCCGGTGGTGTTGCGATTCGGCAATCCCGTGAGCGCGCGGTTGAAAGAAAACTGGCCCGATACCTGTTGCAGACGGAGATCGCGGTTGCGGAACCTGCGCATCTCTCCGCCGAAGCGAACCGAGTGCGTGCCGGCGATCCAGGAGACGGTGTCCATGAACTGGATCTGCTGAATCGGCGCCTGGTCGCGGATCTGGTTGTTGGAACCGAGCGGGTCGTAGCCGGTGATCTGAAAGCGCGGAAACGCATCTTCGGGAATGCCTTTGATTCCGAGCTTCGACGGATAGTTCAATCCAATGCTTGGCGAGTAGAGCAGAGCGGACCGGAACAGGTA
>CAYWST010000118.1:0-14334 GCA_964461075.1 uncultured Solibacteraceae bacterium
GGCTCACCAGCATCCGCACCCGCCAACAACCCGCCGCCCCGGTTGAAGTGGGCCATCGAACCTGCAGCGCATGCCTTGTCGCCCACGCCGCGATGAAACTGGGCCGCACGCTCAAGTGGGACCCCTCGAAAGAAATGTTCCTCAACGACGCGGAAGCGAATGCCACACTCGCGCGAAAACAGCGGGCGCCCTTCGGCTCCGAGTACGTTCTGGCAAAACAAGGCGGACGCGGAGCAAGTCAATAACCCGGCCCGCTAGCGCCCAGCGCCTCCGGTTTGATACGAAGGATGGGGCGCGCCTTGGAATCGGCGTGTCCAGGGGAGGCAGGTTTCATGGCAATCGTTGCCGGTGTCGATTACGGCACATTGAGCGTTCGAGTCTCCATCGTCGATAGCGAGCGCGGGCGTCTGGGCTCTGGAATCGGAGAGTATCCGCTCCATCGAAAGGCGGAAGACCCCGATCATGCCACGCAGAGCCACGCCGCGCACATGGAGGCGCTCATCCAGGCGATGCAGATGGCGCTCGCCGCATCGGGTGTCAACGGCGCGGATGTCGCCGCGATTGCGCTTGACACCACCGGCTCGAGCGTTCTGCCTGTCGATGACAAGCTGGAACCCCTCGGCGACTATTACCTCTGGTGCGACCACCGCGCCTGGAAAGAAGCCGCCGAAATCACCGCCCGCGCCGCCGAAGCCAGGTTGCCTCACATCGACTGGTGCGGCGGCGCCTACTCAAGCGAATGGGGTTTCTCCAAACTCCTCCACTGGCTGCGCAACAACCCTGACAAGCGCGACCGCTTCGCCACCGCGCTTGAACACTGCGACATGGCCGCCGCCGTCCTCTGCGGGATCAGAGACCTTGGCCAGTTGCCGCGCTCGGTTTGCGCCATGGGCCATAAATGGATGTGGCAGCCATCGCTGGGCGGATTCCCGCCGGAGGAGTTCCTCACGAGTATCGACCCGCTCCTGGCAGGCGTCAGAGCCAAAATGAACCTTGGCCGCTATGAGCGGTCGAACATTCCCGCCGGCCGTCTCTCCGCGGAGTGGGCGGTAAAACTCGGCCTGCGGGAAGGAATCCCGATCCCCATCGGCGCGTTCGACGCCCACTGGGACGCCATTGGCGCCGGCATCCAGGAGGGCGACGTCGTCAATGTCGTCGGGACCTCCACCTGCATCATGGCCATCAGCGCGAGCGAGACGCTGATTCCCGGCGTCTGCGGAGTCGTTCCCGGCAGTATTCACCCCGGAAAGACGGGCATCGAAGCCGGCCTCTCCGCCACCGGCGACATCTTCGACGCGATCGCCAGACGGGCTGGTTCGAAAGTCGCCGAACTGTCCAAGGGGCTCGAGGCCTATCGCGGCGGGCAGACCGGCTTGCTCCGCCTCACTTGGGACAACGGCGACCGCACCGTGCTCGTCAATCCGGAGTTGAGCGGTGTCACGCTTGGCTGGAGGCTCACCACGACGGCCAAGGACGAGTTGTTCGCCGCCATCGAAGGGACAGCCTTCCACACGCGCATCATCCTGGACCGCATGGCCGCCCATGGCACGCCCATCCGCCGCGTGATCAATGGCGGCGGTATTCCCCAAAAGAACGAGGTCCTCAACCGAGTTTACGCCAACGTGCTTGGAAAGCCCGTCCTCGTCCCGCAAGCCGAAGTGACCAGCCTCGGCTCGGCCATCTTCGCCTTTCTCGCCGCGGGCGTTTTCAAGACCGTCGAAGAGGCGCAGAACGCGCTGTGCCCGAAGCACCGTGTCGTCGAACCTGACGCACGGGACGCCGCCGCTTACGCTGAATTGAACGCCCTTTTCGAGAAGCTCTACTTCTCCTTTGGCCAGGGCCATGAACTGAAAACTCTGCGGCGCGTCGCCGCCGCCATCCATCAAGGAGCCTGAACCGTGCTGGAATCACTGCGTGAAGAAGTGCTGGAAGCCAATCTCGAGCTGGTCCGCCGCGGGCTGGTGCTGTACACGTTCGGCAACGCCAGCGGGATCGATCGCGGGCAGGGGCTTGTCGTCATCAAGCCCAGCGGAGTGCCCTACGACAGGATGAAGCCCTCCGATCTGGTGGTTACCGACCTCGAGGGGCGCCTCGTCGAGGGCAAGCTCCGGCCATCCTCCGACCTCGATACGCACCTCTTGCTCTACCGGACGTATCTCTCCATCGGTGGAGTCGTCCATACGCACTCGGAAGCGGCGACGGCCTGGGCGCAGTCCGGCAAGGAGATCCCTTGCCTCGGCACGACGCACGCCGACTACTTCAACGGCCCGGTTCCCATTACTCAGCCGCTCGAGCCCGCCGAGATCCAAACCGATTACGAGGAGAACACCGGCGTCGCCATTGTGCGCCGCTTCACCGGCGGCGGTTTGAATCCCGCAGACGTTCCTGGGGTGCTTGTGGTGGGCCATGGCCCGTTCGCCTGGGGCGAGAACGTGACCGAGGCGGCGCACAACGCCGTGATCCTCGAAGCTCTTGCCAAGACCGCGCTCATGACACTCACCATCAATCCGGCCGCGGCGCCCATCTCCGGAGAACTCAGGGAACAGCATTTCTTCAGAAAGCACGGGGCCGGCGCCACCTACGGTCAGCTCGAGCGCCAGGTCTAACCATGCGACGCGCCGCCCTCCTTCTGATCGCCGCCGCCGGCCTGCTGCCGGCGCAGTCGCCGGGCACCAACACGAAGTTCAGTTTCTCCGCGCCTGCAACTCTCGATGAATGGAAAGCCCGCCGTGAGGAGTTGAGACGGCAGATCCTCTGGGCGGCCGGGCTCGATCCGATGCCGGCGCGGAATCCGCTCAATCCCCGCATAACGGGCCGCGTGGAGGCCGACGGCTATTCGGTCGAGAACGTCGCCATTGAAACTTTGCCGGGCTTCTGGCTTGCCGGCAATCTCTATCGCCCGCTGAACGCCCGCGGCCCCATGCCTGCCATCCTTCATCCCCACGGGCATTGGAAGAACGGCCGTCTCGAAAGCACAGACAACTGCAACTCGCCCGCTCTCGCCTCCTCGCTGGCTCGCGGCGGAGCCATCGTCTTCGCTTATGACATGGTGGGCTACAACGACACCCTGCAGCTACCTCACAAGTTCGGCCTCGAGAAATCCGAACAACTGTGGAACTTCGGCCCCTTGCAGGTGCAGCTCTGGAATTCAGTCCGCGTGGTCGACTATCTCCTGTCACGCAACGACGTCGATCCCAAACGCATCGGCATGACCGGCGCCTCCGGCGGGGGGTCACAGACCTTTCTGCTCGCCGCCATCGACGACCGAATCCGCGCCGCCGCTCCCGTCAACATGGTCTCCTTCATCATGCAGGGCGGATGCGAATGCGAGAACGCCGCCAGCCTGCGCATCGGGACCAACAACGTCGAGATCGCCTCCATGACAGCGCCGCGCCCCATGCTGATGGTCTCGGCCACCGGGGATTGGACCCGCAACATGCTCGAAGAGGAACTGCCCGCCGTGCAGTCGGTTTACAGGCTCTACGATGCGGCGGCGCAGGTTTCCGCCGTTCGTATCGACGCGCCGCACAATTACAACCAGCCGAGCCGCGCGGCTGTCTACAGCTTCTTCAATGAGAAGTTTGGCCTGAAGGCGGGCGTGGAGCAGGAGAAGCCGCTCGCCGATCTTGCCCGCCTGCGCCTTCTGTCCGGCACAGAAACCAAACTTGCCGCGGCCGATTATGAGGATGTCTTCCTGCAGTGGAAGACACGCGCAATGGTCCACTTCAGGCTCGCGAAAGATGCCGATCTCCGCGGCAGGCTTTTGCGCGCCTTTGCCGCTTCTACCCCGGCCCCGCCGCCTCGGTACAAACTGATCCCCGGGAAGGGGACGCCGATCTTGTTCGCCGGCGAGGAATCCAAAGCGCCCGTACAAGCGGGGCGGCCGGTGATGGTGGTCGAGTTCTCACGGAAATCAACTCCGCTCGCGCCCGCCCCGAAAGACGTCACGCACGTGCTGGCCTTCAACCGGACTGATGGCGCGCAAGCGGCCGTCGAACTCCTCGCCGCGTTAAAGGCTCTGCGCAACCAGGGTAACGGACCCATCGAGATCATCGCGCCAGGCGCTGCCCGCTGGCCCGCGCTATTCGCCGCCGCGCTGACCGGTGAGCAGGTCACCTTCAAAGCTTCGCGCGCGGACTATTGCTATGGCGACGACTGTCTCGAACGCGAGTTCTTCGTCCCCGGCCTTCAATTCGCCGGCGGAATCGACGCCGCTTTTCAGTTGATTGAGAGGAAACGCTGATGCGCCTGGTGCAACTGGCCCATCGCGAACGGCGCGCCGCGGGCGTCGTCGAGGGCGACGCCGTCCGGCTGACTACCGCGGCCTCGGTCTATGAACTCGCCTGGGAAGCCGCAGCCGCCGGTAGAACATTGCAAGCGGTTGTCTCCAGCCGGATGTCCGGCGAGACCGTCACGCCGGAATCCGGCGGTTGGCGTTGGCTTCCTCCCATCGGCCATCCGGAACCATCGCGCTGCCTCATCAGCGGAACCGGCCTCACCCACGAGTCGAGCGCCAGGAACCGCCAGGCGATGCACATGGCCGCCGAGGACATGACTGACAGCATGCGCATGTACTTGAGCGGCGTTGAAGGGGGGAGGCCCGAGCCAGGTCAAGTCGGTGTCGCCCCGGAGTGGTTCTACAAGGGCCATGGCGCGATTCTGAAGGCCCACATGGAACCGCTTGCGGTTCCCGCTCATGCAGAGGACGGCGGCGAAGAGGCCGAACTCGCCGGCGTCTACATCATCGATCCGCAGGGCAGACCACGGCGAATCGGTATCGCCCAGGGCAATGAGTTCTCCGACCACGTTCACGAACGCCGTAATTACCTGTATCTCGCGGAGTCGAAGCTGCGCGATTGCTCCATCGGGCCCGAACTTTGGGTGGACGCGGCGGCCGCCGACGTGCCCGGCCAGGCATGGATCGAAAGAAGCGGCGCCGAAGTCTGGCGAAAGCCGGTGCGAAGCGGCGAGGCCGCCATGTCGCACAGCCTGGCCAACATTGAGCATCACCATTTCAAACATGAATCTCATCGCCGCCCGGGTGATATCCACGTGCACTTCTTCGGGGCGAGCGCGTTCAGTTTTGGCGACGGCGTCCAGCTTGAGGACGGCGACGTCATGTGTATCTCGTTCGAAGGCTTTGGCAGGCCGCTGAGAAACCCGCTGCGTCTGGAGCGCGCGGCTGTCGCGCCTGTCATCGCGCAGCCGCTTTAGAGGAGCCAGGATGAATCGACGGTCGTTTCTCAAGTTGGGCGGCGGCATCGCCGCCGGGTTGGCCGCGGGCAGGGAAGCAGTCGCGGCGCTGCCCAAGGCGAAGATCACACGGGTCCGCTATTACAAGTCGCCGGGCGACGCCGCCCGGCGGCAGACCAAGGTTCCGGGGCTCTTCAACCAGAGCACGCATATCGTCGTCGTCGACACCGACGCCGGCTTGAGCGGCATCGGCGAAGGCGGCGCGAAGGACACGCTCGAACAGTGCGCCGCAGCGATCATCGGCCGGGACCCATTCCGCATCGAGGACAATTGGCAGACCATGTTCCGCGGATACTTCTACCCCGCGGGGCGCGAGAAGATCCACGCCCTCGGCGCGCTCGACATGGCCCTCTGGGACCTGAAAGCGAAAGCGCTCGGCGTTCCTCTCTACCAGCTCTTCGGCGGCGCCACCCGCGATTTCGTCGAGTGCTACGCCACCGGCTTCCCGTCCAAAGGCAGCCTGCGCGAAACCGCGAGGGCGTGCGTCGAAGCCGGTTACCGCGCCTTCCGCATCGGCCCTGCCGACGGCAATCCCTGGGACCGTTGGGAGACCACCGAAAAGACCTACCAGATGTGCAAGGAGTGCCGCGAAGGAGTTGGCAAGGACGGCGGCTGGGCGGTCGACTTCCATACGCGCTTCGACTTCCCCGATGCAGTCCGGCTCGCAAAGAAGCTGGAAGACCTCGGACCCTATTTCGTTGAAGATCTCGTCCGCAGCGAGAATCCGGACGTCTACAAGGTCCTGCGGAATCAGACGTCGGTTCCCATTGCCGTCGGCGAGCAGTTCGGCGCGAAGTGGGATGTGAACATGCTCGTTGAGAACCACCTCGTCGACTATTCACGAGTGGCCATTCCCAACTGCGGCGGCATCACCGAATTCCTCAAGATCATGGCGATTTGTGAAACCCACTATGTCGGCCTGATCCCGCACTTCACCGGGCCCGTCTCGGAAGCGGCGCTTGTTCACCTTTGCGGCGCGTTCTCCGGACCCGTCCTGATGGAGATGCTACCGCGCGCGACCGGCGGCGTCCCTTACCTGCCGCAGTGCTTCGATTTCAAGGACGGCAAGATGCTCCTCAACGGCCGGCCGGGCCTCGGCGTGACGTTTGACGAGAAGCAACTCCCACTGATGAGCGAGATCACCGAGCCCAGCCAGCCGACGCCCATCTACCGCCGGCCCGACGGCTCTGTCACGAACTGGTAGCCCGCTATTTCGCCAGCACCTCGAAACGGAGCGTCATCTGGTCCTTCGTCCGGATCGCGCCGAGCGCGGCTGACGGAGGTTTCAGGCCGAACTGAGTCATCGGGAACGTGCTCCGGCCATCCACGGCCAGACCGGCGGCCTCGCGTTTCAGCTTCACCTCCAAAGTGACTGGCTTGGCCACGCCACGGATAACCAGATCTCCGCTGACGCGATAGCCGCCGTCGCCCGTCCGCTCGATCCCCGTCGAGCGAAACAGCAGTTTGGGGTGCCTCGAAACATCGAGCATCCCGGCGGATCGCGTGAACTCCGCCACCTTCTTCCGGTCCTTCTCGCCGATCCAGTCGTCGATGACCTTGAAGTTCCCCGCGGCGATTTCGATCGCGACGGATGCAGAGGCGGGATTGGCCGGATCGAAGTTCACAACACCTGCGTAATCCGGAAACTCGAAGAGGTGCTTCTTGCCGGAGAGCAACCCGGCTTTCTCCACTTCGAGCTTCAGCGGCCGCCCTTCGGGCGCCAGCCTCAATTCGGCTCCGTTGAGCGCCGCAGCCAGGAGAATCAGGGCAGCCGTTTTCATTCCCCGAACCTCAGAACGAAGCCGCCTCCGGCGGCCAGATTGTGCTGCTTCGAAGGGCTGCCCGGCACTCCATAGTTCGGGCCTGTTCCGTAGAAGTCACGAATCTCGCCGCGCAGCGAAAGCCATCGGAGCGCCTTCACGTCCACGCCCCCTCCGAATGCGAACGTGCCGTGGTGCTCCCGCCGGGGCGCGCCGTTCGGCCGGCCGCCGGCGTTCAACTCACTGTTCTCATACTGCGCGTAACCGCCGCCGATCGCGGCCCACGGGGAGATGCGTGCGTTTGGCGCGAACTTGATACGCGCTCCAGGCGCGATGTAGAGAGACGCGTAATCGGTCGAAGCCGCCGCTAAAGAAGAAGTCACCTTCCGCTGCGGGCTGGCCAGAAAATGGGTCTCGAAATAGATCGCCGCTTTTCCCCCGCCGATGAGACGGAGGCCGTAGTTGGCCTGCAGCGCCATCCCGCTCCCGCTGTCCACGTCTCCACCCGTCAGGCTCCTGCTTTGGGAGAGCAGACTGCCGAGCGTCAAACCCAGTTCCTGCTTCTGGCCAAAACATGGCTGCGCCGCGAAGAGAACGGCCGCCGCCGCCGCCAGTCCATAAGTTCCTGATGTCATCCTCATCCCTTTCATTCATTGCCTGCCAGCGGCCCTTTCAAAGTTCTTGCGCTCGCGCGCGAACAACGGGCTGCTGGGATACTCTGCGATGAGTTCATCGAGCAACGTGACGGCTTTATTCCCCTGCTTCTCCCTCAGCAACGCCAAAGCCAGCAGCATCTTCGCGTAGGCTTTGAGAAACCGGCCCTGCCTGGAAGCCATTTCCAGTTGCTGCATCCCGCGCTGCCGGTCGCCCTTGACGCCGCCGGCCCAGGCGAACGCCCTCTTGTAGACAGGGAGCGAGCCCACGATGTAGCTCGCTGCGCCAAGCGCCATGTAGGCGTCACCCAGTGCCGGGCTCAGCGCAAGCAGCTTCTTTGCATGCGACTCCGCTTCGCGGATTCTCAAGAGGGCCTCCAGTTGCCGCTTTTCGAGAAGCGCCGCGGCGTCGGCCTCCATGCCCGCGGCAAGCGTCATCGCCAGCAGCGATTCGACATGGGAGGGTTCCCGGCTGAGCCTCGACCGGGCCAGGGCCCGCGTCTCGTTCAATGCGCGATGAAATTCGCTCACTCTGTCTTTGTCGGGCGAGCCGGCGATTCCCCCCAATAAAGTGTCGTCGTTCAGGAAGAAATCCGTAGTAAGGACGCCATGGCGCTCGAATTCCTCAAACAGGTGGGAAGCTGCAATCGCCGCCGGGCCCATTGGATTGCCCTGGTTCTCGACCTGCCACCGGAGGATGATCTCTCTCGCGCGTTTGAACTGCAGGTGATAGAGCGCGTCGAACCCTGCGTCGAGCGGCTCCGCAGGCGGCGCGGCCAGCAAACACAGCAGGGGAAGAATCACAGCGGCAATCCTGGGATCAGCCTTCGGACTCCCCCGGTAACCCCGATCGCGTGAGAGAAAAGCGCCGGCCAGGCCCGCATAAGACGGACCATTGCGACCGCAAGGATCGGCCGTTCTGCCATGCCGAGGACAATGGAAGTCAATCGCCGGTAGTCGGCGAGCATCTTCCGCCTCTCCCTGTCAAAATTCTCCAGGTCCGCTTCGCCCGGCGGAAAACGGCAGGCGAGATGCGCGGCTAATAACTCGGAAGTCATCAGCGCCTGCGTCATGCCTCCGCCAGTGACGGGATCGATGAAGCCCGCCGCGTCCCCCAACAGAACGCACCCGGGGGCGAAGCCGCGCCGCGCTGTTCCGGACAAGGGATACATTCCGGCCAGATCGCCGGCGGGCGACGCTCCGTCGAGGAACGCTGCAAGGCTCCGATGGCTCATCACCACTCGTTGGTAATCGCTCTTCCTGAGGCCGTTGGACGCCAGGACCGCCACTTGAACCTCCCGGCGGCCGACGGGCGTCAGATACACCTCGCAGCGGCCGTCCAGGTAGATGTCAACCCACTCGGGTGGTTCCACTCCGTTACCCAGCAGGAAATGCCTGCGCATTCCCGAACGGCCGCTTTTGGCGCCGCCGTCCAGCCCCAATTGCCTTCGGAGCCTGGAATGAACGCCGTCCGCCGCGACGACGAGGCGCGCGCGCCGCTCACCGTGCCGGGTTCGGGCCCCGGCGACCCGCCCCCACTCGACAATCGCCTCCTCTACTTCGGACTCTTCGAACGCCTGCACGCCTCCCTCCGCGGAGGCCGCCTGCCACAGCGCCTGGTCAAGGTGATAGCGGCGCACTCCAAGGCCGAGCGCGGGAACTCCCTTAAACGCCGGAAACTCGCCTTCGACGCTCATCGCTCCGGAGTGATAGCGGACTCCACGAAAAGGCCGCCCCTCGGCCTTCACTCCCAATCGTCCTAACACCGCCAATCCCGCCGGCATCAATCCCTCCCCGCAAACCTTCTCTCTCGGGAAGCGCGCGCAGTCATGCAATTCGACGCTCAAGCCGGCTCTTGCGAGCAGAATCGCAAGCGACGAGCCTGCCGGGCCGCCCCCGGCGATCAGAACGTCCGTCACGGCAGAAACCTCGGCTTGCTTCCCATCGCTTTCCGGTACTGCTCGTTCGACAGGAGGACGGATTCTTCCAGCCGGATGCGCCCCGCCATCACTGGAATGTGCAGCAGGGTTGTGACCGCGGCCGTGACGTACGCCGAATGGATCAGGGGCAACGCGGCGAGTTCCACGAACACTGCGGTGTAGTTGGGGTGGCGCATCCATCGGTATGGCCCGCTCGTGACGACGCCGAGAGCCGTGGAGTCCACCACCCGAGTGTTCCAGTGCGCCGACAGCGAAGTGATCGCCCAGTAGCGGATGCCGTTTGCGGCAAGAAAGAGGCAGAACGCCGGGACTCCAACCCAAGGGGCGAATCTTCTGTCAGCCAGCACGACCTCGACTCCGGCGCCCGCCAGCCAGCCGCAGTGAAGCAGCACCATCCAGGCGTAGTTTGGTTCCGCCGCCGCCACCGCGCCTTTCTCGGCCAGGCGCCGCTGATTCGTCTTTGAGAGCCGCAATTCCAGGAGGCGCATCAGTGCCACGGTCCCCAGAAGGCCAAGAAACCCGGCCTGGCTCAGTTCCATTCCAGAAGCAGCATCTCGGCGCTGAAGCCGGGTCCGAATGCAGCCATCAACCCCAGTTCTCTCCTGCCGGGGGAACGCGCGTCCCATCCCCCGGCGGCGATAAACAGAACCGTCGCGCTCGAGAGGTTGCCATACTGCGAAAGCACCTGCCAACTCGCTCGTGTGTCCTCTTCGTTCAGGCCGAGCTCCGCCTCGATATTAGCCAGCAGCTTCTGGCCGCCGGGGTGGATCCAGAAAAAGGCCAGATCCTCGCGCCGCGTGTTGCTTCGATCAAGAAAGCGGCGGGTCAGTCCGGCGATTTCCGCCCGGATCAGGTTCGGAACGTTCTTCGAGAGCACGATATGGAAGCCGGAATCGCGCAGGTCAAAGCCCATGGCGTCGTAGCTCGATGGGAACAGATGGCTCATCGAAGCGAGAATGCGCGCGCCAGGCCGCGCCTTCCCTGTGACCACCGCCGCCGAGGCTCCGTCCCCGAACAGCGCGCAGGAGATGAGATGGGCCGGCGAATGATCGCCCCGCTGGAAGGTAAGGGACGGCAGTTCGACCGCCAGAACCAGCACATTCGCCTGAGGGTAGGCCTTGATGTAATCCGCGGCCTGAGCCAGAGCAGCCGCGCCCGCGGCGCAGCCCAGTTCGGTCACCGGAAGTCTGCGGGTATCCCGCCTCATTCCGAGATCGTTGATCAGGAAAGCGTCGATCGAAGGGATCATAATCCCGGTGCAGGATACCGTGATCAACAGATCGATCTCGGTGGGCGCCATGCCCGCAGACTCCAGCGCGCCCCGGGCGGCTTCACGCCCGAGTTCGATCGCCTTCTCCTGATACTCGCGGTTGACCTGCGACAGAGGCCGGGGCTGGATCACATGCTCCATGGGGAACACAAGATGGCGCTTGTCCACCCTGGAGTTCTCAATGACGCCCTGCATTACGCTCAGCCGCCGCGGGTCCAGTCCGAAGACCGGCCCGATGTTCTCTCTCACCTGCTCCTGCGTCAGAACGTGCGGGGGGACGGCAATGGAAGGTTTGAGCAGCGTGGCCGTTCCGTGACTCATGCGGTTTTCGCCTTGTTCATCCAACCCGGAATTCGGAGAATCAGCGCCAGTACAAGCAGCGCTCCATAGAGCGCGGGCAGCCGGATGTCGGACTTGACCAGCCACAGGTAGTGGAGGACACCCGCCGCCGCGCTGACATAAACCAGCCGGTGCAATCTCTGCCATCGCCTGCCGCCCAACCGGCGAATCCAGCCCGCCGTCGAAGTGACCGCCAGAGGAACCATGAGCATGAAACTTGTGAAGCCGGCCGTTATGAACGGGCGCTTGGCTACGTCCCTGACGATGTCCTCGAAGTCGAAGAACCGATCGAACCAAACGTAGGTCATCAGGTGCAGTACCCCGTAGAAAAACGCGAACAGGCCCAGCATCCTTCGATAACGGATGAGTTCAGGAAGGCCGAGGAGCCGGCGTAGCGGCGTAATGGCGAGTGTGATGAGCAGAAATCGCAGCGTCCAGACTCCTGTATTCCGTGTGACGTACTCAATCGGATTTGCCGTCAGGTTCCCCTGATAGGCCTTCCAAAGCAGCAGGCCGACTGGGACCAGAGCCATGAGGAAGACGAGCGGCTTGGCCGCCGGGCCCAAGAGAAGTCGTCGCAAGCGAAGCCGTCCTTGTCAGTAGTACTTCTTCAAGTCCATGCCGGTGTAGAGCTGCGCAACCTGCGCTCCGTAGCCGTTGAACTTCAAAGTGTCCCGCTTGAAGAACTCCCCGAGCCTCCGTTCCTTGGCCTGGCTCCAGCGCGGATGATCGACCTCCGGATTCACGTTCGAGTAGAATCCATACTCCCGCGAGTTGGAGATATTCCAGGTTGTCGGCGGCATTCGCTCCTGGAAGCGGATTTTCACGATCGACTTGATGCTCTTGAACCCATACTTCCAGGGGACGATCAAACGGACCGGCGCGCCGTTCTGGTTGGGCATGACCTCGCCGTAAAGACCCACTGCCAGAATAGCCAGCGGATTTGCGGCTTCATCCATTCGTAGCCCTTCCACGTACGGAAGCGGAATGCCGGCATACCGGCTTCGCGGCATCTGCCTTTCGTTGTGGTAACTCTCGAAGGCGACGAACCTGGCCTTCGACGCCGGCTCGGCCAGTTTCAGAACTGCGCTCAAGGGAAATCCAATCCAGGGAACCACCATCGACCAGCCTTCGACGCAGCGGAACCGGTAGATTCTTTCCTCGAGCGGCGCCAGCTTCAGAATCCGGTCGAGGTCGAGCGTCACAGGCTTGGCCACATGGCCTTCGATCTTCAACGTCCATGGGTTCGTTTTGAACTCGCGCGCATTGACCGCCGGTTCGTCTTTGTTTGTCCCGAACTCGTAAAAGTTGTTGTAGGTGGTGACGGTTTCGTATGGGGTTTGCTTCTCGGATGTGCTGAAAGGGCTCTTGACATATCCGCCAAGCTTGGGACCGGCAAGCGCATGAGCCGGCGAAAGCGCGGCGAATGCGCTCGCCAACAGAGCGCGTCTGTTGACATAAGTGCTCTTCGGCGTGATGTCCGAGTAGCGAAGTCCCGACGGCGGTCTACGAAGCATATCTCTTGGATGGCCCTCTCCAGATAAGAGATGCTGTATCCGCGGGATTCTATTCCGGAAAGTCCGAATTACGCCGTCTTGGACCCTTGCGCCTGCTTCACCGTGAACAGAATCCCTGGGGGCCTCGGCGCAGGGACAGGCTCGTCTGGCAGGAGTGGCTGCGCATACAGCCGCGAACCGCGCTCCCAAACCGCCAGCAGCCAGCTCACCCAGAACAGCATCATCCCCAGCAAGAACATCCAGTGCGCTGTCCAGTCAATCTCCGGGTTCCACCTTTTTCCTCTCATGCTCACCTTCGGCGCAGGCAGGATCGAGACCGCCTGAGCCGGATGCGCATTATCCTCGTCCTCCCGAACTGCTTCCAAGGATTCGTCCCCCGCCCACAAAGGGTTCGAGTCCAGCGCCAGTGTAAAACAAGCCAGATTGTAGAAGAACTCGCCTGAACGCCCCGTCCCCTCAATCACGGCGGGGGAGGCAGGCTGCGGCAACAGCATCAGAGCGAAAAGAAAGGGCCCCAAAAGGAAGGGCCACCGTACCTGAAGAACGAATTGAAGGAATAGAAGAAGTTGACAAGAGCCGCAACGGGACTCAGACCCCGGGACCAAGCGCAAACGAGTGGCCTTGGGTTGAACCGGAAACAAGTTTGCAGACATTCGGTCCAATCCAGCGACGAAATCTTACTAAGGTGATCGTACTGATAGTACTAAAACCATGCTGATTCTCTCAAACATCTTTAGGCCGATAGCCCCAGCACTGGGCTAAGTTATAGACTAGTGAGCAAATACTCCTGGGATCCATGACCTGGAAACAGTCGTCTGCCGTTTCGGCCGTGGCGCTTGCCCTTGTTGTCACCGCTCTGGGATACCTGTTCTCCCAGGTAAGAATCTTGCGTCTTCTGCACCTGAAGGCGCGCGATCTGCATTTCATCGCCAGCGGCAGCGAGCCGACCCGGGACATCATTCTGCTGGTGATCGATCAGAAGTCGCTGGATCGCTATCCGGAGCCGCTCCTGTTTTGGCACGGCTACTATGCCGAGGCGATCGAGGCCGCGGCTGAAGGCGGAGCAAAGGTCCTCGGACTCGACGTCGCCTTCCCGATCCCGGTAGAAAGATGGGCGCCTGGGCTGGATCAGAGGATGGCGGAGGCAATTATCAAGACTGCGCCCGTCATGCCGGTCCTCTGCGGGTATGCGGCGGTGACGCTCGACCGGCAGCGGGACTGGGTGGTCCCCATGAACATGGCGGCGGCCGCTCTCGGCCTGATGGCGTACGTCAATCTCCACGCCGACGAAGACGATTTCATCAGGTCCATCGAATTGACCGAACCGGCCGGGTCCAAGAGCCTCTCCCTTAGCGTCGCGGAGCGCTTCCGGGGCGCGCCGATTCCCTATCCCGAGCGGATCATGAAGATCCGCTATGCCGGCCCCGCGGGGACATTCCCCCGCGTTTCGCTTAGCGATTTCGTGGATGCCGCCCGCGCCGGCCGCAAGGATCGGATCAAGGAGTGGGTGGGCGGGAAGGCGGTGCTGCTTGGGCCCGACATCATCAGCGATCGCCACGCCACGCCATACTACGCTTTTCGCGCGGGATCTCCGGCCAATAC
>CAYWST010000119.1:0-14179 GCA_964461075.1 uncultured Solibacteraceae bacterium
GGCCCCATCCGCGCCAACAACGAATTTGAAGGCGAGGAGCACGACGCGCGGTTGGAGATGAAAGGCTGGGCCGAACCCGGCTTCGATCAATCGGCGTGGGAGCCGGCGCAGCCCATGATCCCACCATCGGGCATTCTTGCCGCGCAGATGGCTGAACCGCTGCGCGTCATGGAAACACTCAAGCCGGTGAAGAAGACTCAGCCCCGCCCGGGCGTTTGGATTTATGACATGGGCCAGAATATGGTCGGCTGGGCGCGGCTTCGAGTGAGGGCGGCGGCGGGAACGCGCATCTCGCTCCGCTTCGCCGAAACGCTCGATTCGCGGGGTCTGCTCTATGTCGACAACCTCCGTTCGGCTCGCGCCACCGACGCGTACACCACCCGCGGCGGAGACATGGAAATCTGGGAGCCGAGCTTTACTTATCACGGCTTCCGCTTTGTCGAACTCACCGGCTATCCCGGCGAGCCGCCGATGGACGCGATTGAGGGCCGGGTGGTGCACGACGCCATGGAGCGCGCCGGAGAGTGGGAGTCTTCCAACCCGCTACTCACGCAGCTCTACCGCAACATCTACTGGGGCGTTCGGGGCAACTATCGCTCAATACCCACCGACTGCCCGCAGCGCGACGAACGCCAGGGCTGGCTCGGCGACCGGTCCGTCGTCAGCCGCGGCGAGACGTGGCTGTTTGACGTCGCCGCCTTCTACACCAAGTGGACGCAGGATATCGAGGACGCCCAGAAGGCGGATGGCAGCGTTCCGGTCGTGGCTCCGGCCTACTGGCCTTTTTACAACGAGGAGGTCACCTGGGCCAGCACGTTCCTGCTCGTGCCCTCGGTGCTCCATGATCTCTACGGCGATACACGGATCATCGAGAAGCACTACCCGGCGATGCGGCGCTGGATTGAGCACATGCGCGGCTACATTGCCGGCGGGCTCATGCCGCGCGACAGTTACGCCGATTGGTGCGTCCCTCCCGAGAAGCCGGAACTGATCCACTCGCAGGATCCGGCGAGGAAGACGGAAGGCCGCTTCCTGGCGACCGCCTATTTCATCCACATGCTCGGCCTGATGGAGCGGTACGCGGGAATCGCCGGCCGCCCGGAGGATGCGAAGGAGTATCGAGCGCTTGCAACCTCGATGACCGCGGCCTTCAACAAGCACTACTTCAACCGGAAGTCCGGACTCTATGCCAACGGCACGCAGACTTCTTCGATCATGCCGCTGGCGTTCAACATCGCCGAGCCAAAGAACCGGAAGACGCTCTTCGACAGTCTCATTCACAAGATCGACGTCGAGAGCAACGGGCATGTCGGCGTTGGGCTTATCGGCGCGCAGTGGCTGATGCGGACGCTTTCCGGCAATGGCCGGCCCGATGTGGCCTACCGCATCGCGACGCAGAAGACCTATCCCGGATGGGGTTACATGATCGAGAAGGGGGCCACCACAATCTGGGAGCTATGGAACGGCGACACCGCCGATCCGGCGATGAACTCCGGCAATCACGTCATGCAGATCGGCGACCTGACTCTGTGGCTGTATGAGACTCTTGCCGGAATCAGGCCCGATCCGTCAGCGCCAGCTTTCTCGCGGTTCTCCATCCAGCCGGCCCCGGTGGAGGGGCTCGATTGGGTCAAGGCGGCGAGACGCACGCCGCATGGGGAGATCCGGGTCCACTGGCGGAAATCGGGCGAGAAACTCGAACTCGAAGCCGCAGTGCCCCCAAACACCACGGCGACGCTGCTGCTGCCAGGCCCGGTATCCGCTGCCGTTCCCGGGCTCCGTCCGCTGCCCGCAAGTGCGGGCCGCTTCGCCTATCAGGCAGGTTCGGGAGAATACAGGCTGAGCGTCAGTTCTTCCTCGCAACCAGGCGCACCAGCGGCGCCCGCCCGTCCGGCCCGTTAGACCATTCGGCCTGGGCGGGGCGGTCTTCGTAGCGCACGATGCGCAGCTCGTTGAAGGCGCGCAGCAGTTCGTTGGTTCGATAGCCTTTCTGCGGCGTTTCCGGCTTCAGGTTCGCGAACGCGGCGTCGGCGTGATAATCCTCGACGATGAGGATGCCGTTCGGCTTCAGCGCGGCGATGATCTTGCGGGCCTGCTTGACGGCGAGGTCGTTCACGTACATGCAGAGGATGAGGTCGTATTGAGCCGGGCCGAGCTGCAGGTCTTCGAACCGCGTCTTGCGCGCATCGATCTGAGCCCCGAGCCTGGCGGCGCCGGCCTGGGCCTGCTTGATGGCGGCGTCGGAGGAATCGATTCCGAGCACCTTCCAACCCTTGCGGGCAAGGTAAATCGCGTTGCGCCCGTTGCCCATGCCGATATCGAGCGCTGCGCCGGGCTTCAAATTCGCCGTCGACTCGAGCACAAGCGCGCTTGGATTCACCGGCACTTTCCCGTCGGGGCTCAGGTAGATCTGGTCCCAGGGAATCTGATTGCTCTTCGGGCGCTGTGCGCACAGCAGCATTGAGCCCGCGAGGGCGAGGACGACAAGACGCATGCTTACTCCACTTGGATGCCGGTCAGCCAGTAATGCAGATCGTTGGTCTGCACCGTGGCGCTGATTTTAGCGCCTTCCTTGAGTTTCGCCCATTCCGCTTCGGCCGGCACGGGGAAATCCATCGTCATGGCTTCCATCCAGCCTTCGATTTTCTCGTGCTTGATGGTGGCGATGCGATCCGGCTTGAGCCTGAGGATCTCGCCTTTCAACCGATAGGTTGCCTTTGGCTCGCCGTAGTCGTACTTCGCTTCCTTCTTCGCTCCGCCACAGCCGGCCAGCACGAGGCAGCCGGCCATCCACGCACGCCTGTTCATTCTCCGAGGTCCTCTCTCCCTCAGCGTACACGGCGGAGGGCCCGCTCGATGAGGCGCCCGGCAAGACAGAGCCCAACGCTCAAGCAGTAGGACGGAGCGAGAGACCACCAGCGGCCCAACTCCATGGGATCAGGGCCGACGAAGATGCCGGTGATCGGAAAGGACCATGCAGAGGGGAAGGGGTAGGCGGCTCCTGCCAGCCACGCCAGCGCGCCGGTCCAATCCACCGCCCGGACGCAAGGCTGGGTGAACCGGCCTGTCAGGGAATCTGTGGTCAGCACAGCGGCTCCTGCGATGACGGCGCAGGCGGCCGCTCCTGGCCCGGCGCCCCAATCCGGGTGGGGCTTCCCCGCGGCGACGCCGACAACGACCGCCAAGAGGACGAACGCGGCCACCTTGATGGGCGATCTCCCCCGAGAAATGGGTAGTGCCTGGTCGATCGCCCAGGACGAGAAACGGATCACGCCGAACAGAGTCATGCCTAGGATCAGACGTTTGGCCGCCCATCCTGTCCGGGCGTCGCCGTAGTTCAGCGCGCTCAGGAATCCGGCCAAGCTGCCGAGGTGCGAGTGGGTGAGGTAAGCTGCACGGCGGACAAAGGCGGCGAGCAGAATCGCCGCTCCGAGCGGAAAGACCAATCCCCAAGCCGCCATCTGCGCGAGTTGCCCTGGCGCCTGAATCCGGTGCGCAAAGTGGGCGGCCATGAAGAAGAGTGGGGCGCAGCAGATGAGAAGCTCGCCGCTTTCCCTCCAACCGGCCACTAACTCATCGCCGAAGGCGCGAGGCCAATGCTCCCGGACGCGAATCAGGGCGGCGATCATCGTGGCCAAAGCGAGCTTGAGAGTGAAAAGGCCCAGCTTCGCGCAAGTCCTTACCGGTGTGATCGCCGTCCCCGACAAGAAGACGAAGAGACCGGAGGCGGCGGCCGCGTGCTTCCAATACCAGTGAGTCGATTCCCGTGGATAGTCCACGATCAGATGGGCGATGACGGACGCCATACCGGCGCACAGCATGGAAAGTTGTATCACGCAGGCCATGCGGAACAACTGGCCCGGCGCCAGCCCAGGGAGAACCAGGCAAGCTCAAAGAGCGGAACGCGAGTCCGCTGCGACGCCAGTGCGGGACCGGCGAGCAGGAAGATCACGAGAATGATTGGGAGGTAGAGGGGCGTGCCGGGCAAATCCTGGAAGCACGCCACGTTCAGGAACAGCGGCGCGAGAATCAGCGCCGGCAGGCGCCAATCGACGGATCGATCCACGGCATCGCCGGCCGCGCGTTCTCCAAAGAATGGAACTCGCACCGATGGATCAGACTCCGGAGCGGAGAAGCGAGTTCCCGCGCTCAGATGGCGGTCTATGAACTCGACGCCGGCTTGACGCCGAGCTTTTCGAGGCGCTTGCGGACGGCGCCGGCGTCTTTGGAGTCGCCTGCAATCTCCAGAAACTTGCGGTAGGCCTCCGCCGCTGCTTTCTTGTCGCGGAGCTTCTCGCGCGCTTCTCCAAGCAGCATGTAGGCCGCCGGGGATTGCGGATTCCATTTGAGGGCTTCCTCGCAGCGGAGGGCGGCGGCTTTGTGGCTGCCCCGCTTCATGTAGAAGCGGGCCACTTTGAGCTCGCTCTCCGCCTGGATGGGATTGAAGGTGTATTCCTTCGGCTTGGCCGATTCGTCTTCTTCTTCGGGAAGCGCGTGCTCGGGCGGTTTTTCAGCCGGCGGTTTCTGAGCGGAAGCCGCGGCGCAAAACAAGAACAGCCAGAAGGCGCGTGCCACAATCAAAGTATAAAACCCGCCGCCATGGCAGACCGCCTGGACCATCTTCGCGAGATCGCCGCCAGCCTCCCCGCATCGCCGGGAGTGTATCTCTACAAGGACGCCGCGGGGAAGGTTCTCTACGTCGGCAAGGCAAAGAGCCTCCGCAGCCGGGTCCGCAGCTACTTCAACGAGGACAGGCTGGCCGAAGCCAAGACGGGCAGCCTGGTGCGGGAGGCCTGGGATCTGCACTACATCCTGGTGGACAACGAGAAGGAAGCGCTGGCGCTCGAGAACAACCTCATCAAGCAGTATCAGCCGCGCTTTAACGTGCTGCTGCGCGACGACAAGACATATCCATACATCAAGCTGACCAACGAGAAGTGGCCGCGGGTCTACGTTACGCGGCGGATCAAAAAGGACGGCACGTACTTTGGCCCCTATTTTCCGGGAAACCTGGCGCACCGGCTGGTGAAGTTCATTCACCGCACGTTCAAGGTGCCTTCCTGCCGGATCGATTTTTCGAGAAAGCACACGCACCCCTGCCTGGAGTACCACATCCACCGCTGCCATGGTCCATGCGTCGAAGGACTGACGACGGAAGAGCAATACGGGGCCGCCGTCAAGGACACGCGGCTGTTTCTCGAAGGCCGGCTGAAAGACCTCACTGACGATCTCGGGGAGCGGATGATGGCGGCCTCGGAGGGGCTGGAATTCGAGCGCGCGGCGGCGCTTCGCGATCTGATCTCGACGGTGAACGAGCTCGAGCAGAAGCAGAAGATGGCCGCGGCGGCGGGCGACGACACCGACATCTATTCGTTCTACGCCGAACCGCCTCTGGTGGCCGTCAACCTCTTTCACCTGCGGAACGGCCGGATCGTGGACCGCCGGGAGTTCTTCTGGGAGGACCTGGAGGAGTTTCACGAGCCGGAGTTCTTCACCACGCTTCTAATGCAGGTTTACGCAACGGGGCAACCCGTCCCCTCCGTCATCCATGTTCCCGTTGAGATGGAAGACCAGGAGATCCTGGAAGAGATTCTCGCGGAGAAGCGCGGGCGGAAGGTTGAAATCCACACGCCGCAGCGGGGGCAGAAGAAAGCGATGCTGGCGCTGGCCGGCTCCAACGCGAGATCGAGCTTCGAGCAGCGTTTCCGCGTGCTGAAGCCGAGCTCGAAACAGATCAGCGAGGCGCTGGAGGAGGCGCTCGGGCTGCCGGACGCGCCCCGGCGGATCGAGTGCTTCGACATCTCGCACATTCAGGGCGCCGACAAGGTGGCCTCCATGGTGGTGTGGGAGGATGGCCGGATGAAGAAGGGCGACTACCGCAAGTTCATTATCCGGACCGTGGAGGGCAACGACGATTTCGCGTCGATGCGGGAAGTGGTGGGCCGGAGATACAAGCGCCTGATGGAGGAGAACGCACCGATGCCGGGGCTGATCCTGATCGATGGCGGCATCGGGCAGTTGCACGCCGCGGCGGAGGTCCTGGAAGAGCTGGGCGTCCTCAACCAGCCGCTGGCCTCGATCGCCAAGCGCGAGGAACTGCTCTACGTGCATGGCCAGGAGGACGAGCCGATCTGGCTGGACCGCCGCTCTCCGGTGCTGCACCTGGTGCAGACGATCCGCGACGAGGCGCACCGCTTCGCGGTGACGTTCCACCGCTCGCGGCGGGACGCGCGAACGCTGACTTCGGAGCTGATGCAGATTCCCGGTGTCGGCGAGAAGACGGTTTCGAAGCTGCTCAAGGCTTTCGGGAGTCTGGCGGGCGTCCGGGCGGCAGGCCAAGAGGATTTGGAACGGGTGCTTGGCCGGGCGGCCGCCGCGAAGGTGTTGTCGGGGTTGGCGTCAACGGCCCAAGCTGAGACGTTCGGCAAGCCAGGGGTGTAGGCCGGCGTCGAGGATGCGCCGCTGCGCGGCGGAGAGATCATACTCGACGCGGCGCAGACTGACAGTTCTGCGGTCGAGGTCCCAAAGGGCGTAAGCGGCGCGTGGATCGTGGTCGCGCGGTTGTCCAACGGACCCCGGATTGAACAGGTACATCCGGTCACCGGCGAGCTCGACCACCCGTTCGCCTTCGGAGAACTGCGGCGCCGGGAGTTGACGCAACCCGCCGCGCGTCCATTCCCATCCCGATTGCACGTGGGTGTGACCGACGAAGCAGACCGGCCGCATCAGCACAGCGCCGAGCGGCGCAACATCGTAAGACACGATCAGGTACTCGTCTTCGTCGAGCGGCGACCCGTGGGCGAGTTCGTATTCGTCATAGAACAGCGGTCCTCGCGGGAGGTTCGAAAGCCACAGCCGGTTTTCCGGCGTGAGTTGTTCGCGGGTCCACAGCACTGCCGCACCGGCGCGCTCGTTGAAATCGACCGGAGCGCCGATTGCGCCGCAGGCGCGGTCATGGTTCCCGCGCACGGTGGCCGCACAGTGGGTCTTGGCCCATTCAATCACCTCGTTGGGGCTGGCGCCGTATCCGGCGACGTCTCCGCAGCAGACGATTTCGTCGAAGCCATCCCGCGCGTCCTCAAGCACGGCGGACAGGGCGTCCATGTTGGCGTGGATATCGGCGACGATCAGGCGGCGCATAATCGCAGCAGCGAAACCTCCGGAGGCGCGCCGAGACGCACGGGCATCGCGACGGTGCCGAGCCCGGAGCTCACGAAGAGAGCGGACCCGTTGAGATGATACAGCCCGCGTGTGTAGGGAGTGTAGATCGCCGCAAGATTGAAGGGGGTTCCCGCGATGTCCAGATTGATCTGGCCGCCATGGGTATGTCCCGCGAGAGTCAGCGCGAACCCCGCGTTCGCCGCACGCGGAAAGACGTCGGGATTGTGCTGCAGCAGCAGGTTGAACGCATCCGGCATCATCATAAGCTCGGCTCCGGGCAGGTACTCCGAACCGAGGCTCTGATAATCAAAGCCGACGACGTTGAGGCGCGTCTGGCCGAAACGAAGAGGCTGAGCGGATTGCCGCAGAAGGCGCATGCCGGCGCGGGCGGCAAGCCGGGTGGCTTCATCCTCGGCGCCGGAATACCTCTCGTGGTTGCCATGGCATCCGAAGACGCCGGCCTCGGAGCGAAGGCCCGCCAGGAGTTGAATGCAGCGTTCGAGGTCGTCGCCGCGGCGGGTGATAAGGTCGCCGGTCAGGACCGTGATGTGGGGATTCCAGTCATTCGCGATCGAAACGGCGCGCATGAGGTCCCGCGCGCCGAAAAAAGGACCGTAGTGAATATCAGTCAACTGCGCGATGCGAAGTCCGTGAAGATCCTTGGGCAGCCCGGGCAAGATAATGTCGCGCTGCAAGGGTTCGATGCGCCGGGCGGATGCAATGCCGGCGGCTGCGGCCGCGACCGGCGCGGCGGCTGCGGCCGTCAATGTTCTGGCCAAGAGTCTGCGGCGCGATGGGCTGTGCCGCGTGGTGGCGTTCCGGCCGAGCAGCGCAAGCGCGATCGAAGTGACGGCGATGACCCAGAAGAGCGAAACCGCCATCAGCCAGGATATGACCGCAGATGGAATACGCTCCCCGCCGCGGATCAGCGTGAACGGCGGAACCAGGATCATCCAGGCGCTGGCGGCGATCATCGCCGCGGTGACGGCGCGCGCCGGGACGCGGCGGGCGATCCAGATGTGCAGACACAGTGTGTAGGCCTGGATGACGAAGATAGGAATCCAGCGCCTTGCAAGCTCTTCCATATGAGAGACAGGCCAGTGGATACAATGTAAAACAATGTCACTTGTTGTTGTCGGCTCCGTCGCCTATGACGGGCTCACTACCCCGGCGGGCAAGGTCGAGCGGGCGCTCGGCGGCGCCTGCACTTACATCTCACTGGCGGCCAGCTATTTCACGAAGACGGATATCGTCGGCATCGTCGGCGAGGATTTCGCCAGGGAGGATTACGACTTTCTCGACTCTCGCGGCATAGGACTGGAAGGACTGGAGCGGGTTGCGGGGAAGACCTTCTTCTGGGCCGGCGTCTACAGCGAAGACATGAACGACCGTGAAACGCTCACGACAGATTTGAACGTATTCGCCGGCTTCGATCCCAGGCTTCCGGAGATGTACCGGCAGCAGCCATACCTGATGCTGGGCAATATCCAGCCGTCGCTGCAGCGGAGCGTCCTGCGCCAAATGTCGGGGCCGCGGCTGGTTGGCGGCGACACGATGAACTACTGGATTGAGAGTTATCGCGACGAGTTGGCGATCACGATACACGATTGGGATTTCCTCCTCATCAACGACAGCGAAGCGAGACTACTCTCCGGCGAACGGAGCTTGAAGCGGGCGGCGGACAAGATTCGCGCGATGGGTCCGAAGCTGCTCGTGATCAAACGCGGTGAATACGGAGCCACGTTGTTCGGCGACTTCGGATATGCAAGCGTGCCTGGGGTGCTGCTGGATACGCTCAAGGATCCGACGGGCGCCGGCGACAGCTTTGCCGGCGGCTTCATCGGCTATCTTGCGTCCATGAACGCGGATGCAAGAAGCGAAGCGGCGCTGCGCAGCGCCGTCGTTTACGGCTGCGTGATGGGCAGTTTCTGCTGCGAGGAGTTTGGCGTTGACCGTTTCCGGACGCTTACGCGGGACGAAGTCGAAGCGCGCTTCAACGAATTCAAGAGAATCACCGCCTTCTAGCAACTGGCGGGCTGCGATCACGGCTTGCGCGGGGTTGGCCGCGGTTTCCGTGCTCTCCTGCGCTGGTTTCTGGCTGCAGGGCTCGATTCTGGCCTACGGCGACGCGGAGGCGCATCTCAACATTGCGCGCCGCATTCTGGACTCGAGAGCGCCCGGGTACGAGCAGTTCGGCACGGTCTGGCTCCCGCTGCCGCACGCGGCGATGGCGCCATTCGCCCGCTACGATCCCCTCTGGCGCTCCGGCCTGGCGGGGACGATTCCCGGCGCGCTGGCTTTTCTGCTGGGTGGCGCAATGCTCTTTGCGGCTCTCAACCGGGCGTTCGATTCCGCCGCCGCCTGGGCCGGACTCTGCGCCTGGGCGCTCAACCCCAATTTCCTCTACCTGCAGGCGGCGCCGATGACCGAGCCCTACTCGCTTGGCTCTATCGCCGCAGCGATCTTGCTTCTAACGAAGTTTGGGGAGAGCAAGAGCGCCTGGGCCGCGGCGGGTGCGGGATTGGCGCTCACGCTCGGAGCGCTCACACGCTACGAGAGCTGGTTCCTGATTCCCGTTGCAGGCTTCGGGGTGTTGCTCGCCGGGGGCGAGAGGAGATTCCTGAAAGCGTCAGTCTTCGCGATCTGCGCCTCTCTGGGGCCGCTCTACTGGCTGGCCCACAATCAGTATTTCTACTCCGACGCGCTGGAGTTCTACCGCGGGCCGTGGTCGGCGCTGGCGATCAATCGCGGGTCTGACTATCCCGGCCTCCACGACTGGCCGGCCGCAATCCGCTATTACAGGGCGGCGGCGGAGGGATGCCTCGGCGCTCCGCTGGCCTGGCTCGGCCTGGCCGGGCTGGCGGCTGCTCTGTGGAAAGGGCGGTGGCTGCCGGCTCTGGTCCTGTTCGCCCTGCCCGCTTTCTACGTCACGAGCCTTTACTCCTCGGGGACGCCGATCTTTGTGCCGTCGCTGTGGCCGCATAGCTGGTACAACACCCGATATGGCTTGAGCGCGCTCCCGGCCGGCGCATTCGGCGTGGCGGCGTTGGCGGCCGCCCTGCCTCAGCGGATCCGGCGCATCGGGGCGGCCGGCCTGATTCTGGCGTGCCTCGCTCCATGGTTGATGAATCCGAAGCCGGACGCCTGGCTTTGCTGGAAGGAAGGCCAGGTCAACGGGCGGGGCCGCAGGATCTGGACCCGTCAGGCAACCGAGTATCTCGCGCCTCGATACAGGAGCGGAGACGGTATCCTGTTAAGTTTCGGCGACCCAACGGGGATTCTTCGCGAGTCCGGGATCAGGATCGGCGAATCGCTGCACGAGGGCGACGGGCCGATGTTTCAGGCTGCGATCGCCCGGCCGGATCTGTTTATGTGGGAGGAGTGGGCCGTGTGTATCGAAGGCGACCGCGTCTCGAAGGCGCTCAACCGCTTGCGGCGCGGGCCGCGCCGGTACGAGCGGGTCAGGACATTCACGGCCGCGCATTCGCCGGTGATTGAAATCTGGCGGCATATCCAAGGGAGGGACCCGGCATGATCGAGATCCCGTTTGTCAAAGCGCACGGCGCCAAGAACGACTTCCTTCTCACATGGAGAGGTGAAGCGCCCGCCGAAGAGCAGTTGAGGGAAGCGGCCATCGCCATCTGCGACCGGCACACCGGCGCCGGCGCCGATGGCTGGCTGCTCGTGGAAGCCCCACAGCCGCCGGAGCCGGCGCGGATTCGCCTGTTCAATCCCGACGGGGGCGAGGTCGAAATGAGCGGGAACGGCACGCGCTGCGCCGCGGCGTTCCTGCTCGACGGCGGCAAGAGCGGACCCGAGATGGTGATTCGCACCGGCGGCGGCGAAAAGACGCTGAGCCTGGAATCGCGCGACGGGCTCCGCTACGTCTTCCGGATGAACATGGGCTCGCCACGCATCGAGGAAGGCCATCTCCGGTTTCAACTCCTGCTCGCTGCGGGCTTCCAGGAGTGCACGATCCTCTGGGTGGGCAATCCGCAGTGCGCCGTTTTCGTCGGCGATTTCGATCTCGATTGGAGAGCGCTCGGCGCCGAGATCGAGCGTCATCCTCAATTCCCCAACAGGACCAACGTCAGTTTCGTGCGTGTCGTTGACGAGCACCGTCTTGACGTGCGCTTTTTCGAGCGCGGAGCGGGATTCACGATGTCGTCCGGAACCGGTTCCACGGGCGCGGTCGCCGCGGCGCTGGCGCGAGGACTCGTCAAAAGTCCGGTGACTGTCATGACGCTTGCCGGACCGCTCGAGTTCAGGGTCCTGGGGGAGGAACTCCACATGGTGGGGCCCGCCGAGATCACGGCGCGCGGCGTCTTCTGGATGAGGACCTGAAGTCAGCGCTTGTTCCAGTGCTGATAGACCGAGAACGCAGCGCGGGCGATGGCGGCTTCGCGCGTGGCCAGATCGCGCTTTGAGTGTTTGATCATCACCGCAATCGCGACGGGCGCGCCGCTGTCCAGCCGGAACACGCCCACGTCGTTGGTGCAGAGGTTGAAGCCGTCCTTGTCGCCGCCGGTGCCGGTCTTGTGATAGACGCGCGCCGAGTTCGGCAGCATCAGTCTGAGGCGCGAAGCGCCGGCGGGCGTGCGAGTCAGATAGTCGATGACGAGCGCGGCGTTGTCCATGCTCAGCAGCTCTCTGGTCTCCAGCACCTCGAGCACCCGCACAAGTCCCGCCGGCGTCGCGCAGTCCCGTCCGTCTTCGAACGCGCGTAACCCGCTCTTGTCGAAATCCTCGATCATCTGCCGCTCGGTCCGGTTGACGCGGACCGCGGCGCGGATCTGATCAAGGTAGGGTTGAATGTTCGTGGGTCCGCCGCAGAGGCGGAACAGCGCGTCATGCGCGGTGTTGTCGCTGTCCTTGAGCGACCATTCGAGCAATTGCTTCACCGTGCACACGAAGCCCGTGGGATGTTTGCGGTTAATGGGAGCGTTGCCGTGGGAAAACTCTTCCGGCTCGACACGGACCATGCGGTTCAGCTCCAGGATGCGCGCTTCGATGAGCATCAGGATTTTCATCGCCACCGGGAGTTTGGCGACGCTCATCATCGGGAACCATTCACCGCCGCGGAAAGAGAGCGTCTCGCGGTTGGTCAAGTGCAGCGCATGCACGCCCAGGAATCCGGAGACGCGCTCTTCGAGTTCACGGAATGCGTTCTCCAACGGCCCCGGCTGGGGCTGGAGCGCGGCCAACGACTGCAGGAAGGAGCGGCGAAGCACTGCCTTCCTAGTTTCACTTGCCGGTGGGTGGCGGTGCAAAGGCGTTCCTGCTGGAACTGCGCTTGCTGTCGATGAGGTGAAGGGGACGCCATGACTATCTAAAGATAGCTTGACATGAAAAAAGCATCTACCTAGCATGTGGCCATGAAAAATGTGCATCTTATTAAGACTGTATTTGTCAGTGTATTTGTCCTCGTCGTCATTGCAATTACATTGTCGGGCCAAGGCCAATGGTGTTATTCATGCGCGTGGAGCTGCACGCAAGAATCGCCGGCCGAGCAGTATGGCGATCCAAACTGCAGTTGCCCCACGTTCTCAACGTGTTTGTATACCTCATTGTGTTCCCGGTGCATTTACGATGGGCTCACGTTCTGCTGGGACTATGGTAATTCGTGCGGTTCGATGTATCAGTCAACATACTCCCAATTCTGCGGTTGCAGCGGTGAAATTGCGCAAATGACGCGGCAGCGGCTGGGAGCGGCGTGCGCCCGGTGAAGGAGGCTCATATGGCTGCGCTAATCTGTAACCGCCCTCTCCTCGCCGCTCTCACGGTCGTGGCTGTGGCCGCAGCGGGCGCGGATTGGAGCGTGGTTCTGCGGGAGAGAACATCGCTCCCACCGGGGCCAACGGTCGCGAGAGCGGTTCGCTACACGCCCGGAGGAGTGAAGATTGCCATCGATCAGGACCAGCGGCGCATCTACCGGATGGCGCCTGAATCCGCCACCGCGGAGGTATTCCAATTCGACGCCGCGCGCCTGACTGGAACCGGGCAGACGCAGGTTCTCCTCTCCGTGGGGATCGGAACCCACGGTGAGATTCTCGTCCCAATTGCATGGAGGAGTCCAGGGAGAAATAGTCATTTCGGAATTGTGGCCATCAGTGGCGCGTCTCAGCACCTTATCGAGCTGCAACCACCGGTGGAAATCAGAGATCTCGCGATGGAATCCTCTGGCGCTTACTACGTAACTGGAGTCGATCCGGCATTCTTCAGGCGCGAAAATGCGGGTTGCTTTCTTCTTCACAAGTACTCGCCCCAAGGGAAGCGCGTCGCGTCATTTTCGCCATGTCCTCATCATGGAGCCGGCGAGGATACCCCATTGCGGCGAAACGGAATCGATTTTGAGCTTTTGCGCGAGGATCTGGATTCGGGGAAAATCTGGCTGGAGGGGCCGATGTTGGTTCAGACGCTGGCCCGGCAGCACGAAGTGAGGCGGTTCGCTCTCGACGGCGCTCCGGCAGGTTGTGTCCGGATCGAGCCCCCTCACGATGCAAGCGGCGCGCGACTGCATGGGTACTTTGAGACACGTGAGGGGCGCCTGGCGCTTTGGCGAGTTCTCTCCGCTTCGGGACCCGGCCAGAGATCAGGGCGCATGGTTGTTTCACGTCATGATGACGCGGGTGCGATGATCGGTTCCGCGCGGCCAGTGTCCGATTTGATGGCCGGCCCGGTCTTCGTCGATGCTGACGGGAGGTGCGTCTTCAGGCAGCGAGGATTGCGGAACGGCCGGGAGGTGCTGCTGACCGCGCAAGTGCGATGAGCGTGTACACGCGCACCCCGGCCGGCACGGTCCAGCCGTGCGCCGGCGGCTGGTGGAGAACGCCTAGCCGCGGCCGTGATCTCGCTGAGGCTGAACCTTGAGACCTTGAACCTCGCATCCTCGCCAGCTCCCGCGTGTAGCGGGACGGGCAGAATCGCGGTGAACGTTCCTGCAAGCATTGTGCCTTCGTGAAAAGAAAGACCCGCTTCCCCCAACGGAAGAGCATGCCCACTGTTCTTCGTCTAGCAG
>CAYWST010000120.1:0-14166 GCA_964461075.1 uncultured Solibacteraceae bacterium
CAGCCGCGCCCGCAGGTCGAACGCCTCGTTCATCAGCGGGCCGATCTCGCGGCCGCGTCCGGCGACGATCAGGTCCCGCGCCTGCTGCGCCAGCGCCTTCCACTGTTCGATCGCGGCGAGAACGCCGGGGTCGCCGCGCTGATACCGGTCCCGCAGGCTGTTATGCGTGATCTCGGTTCCTTCCGCCAGGTTGTTATGGTAGGCCACGTACAGGGGCGGCAGGCTGGAAGGATCCAGCGGCTCATAGAGTCCATGGCCGTCCCGCTCCATCCTGTCTTTGGCGAAGTCCATGAAGACCACGCCTTCATAGACCTGGATCACCCGGTCCTGCAGCCCCGCCCCAATCTTGAGCTCGTCCAGTTCGACGCTCAGAATCACGCCGGGCAGCAACTGCCTGGGAATCTCCACGCCGTAAAACGCCATCAGCGCCCGCATGGTCGCGGTGACGATGCAACTGGAGCCGGCCAGCCCTACACGCACCGGAACGTTGGTGTCGTAGTCGATGGTGAACCGCCGGTCCATTGCCAGCCCCCGATTCGCGCACCAGTCGGCGAATCGCTTGATGCTGGCCTTGATCAGCCTCACGCCGCCGTAATAGCCGTTGACGCCGATGTCGCCGATCAGCTCCTCGCAACTGGCGAACTCCAGGCGGTCGCGCAATCCGGCCCGGATTTTCAAACGCTCCGATTCGTAGATCACCACCCGCGCCCGGAAATTCCTGACGATCACCGAAATCGTCTTGCCGAAATACCCGTCCGAGGGATTGCCGATCAGGCCTGCTCTCGCGTGCGCGAAGGTCTCAATCATAGGCGGCGGACTCCCAGAGTTCAATGTATTCGCGAAACATCCTCTCGAGCGGATACTCCTGTTCGGCGCGCCGGCGGTTGCACCGTCCGAGTTCGGCCCGCAACCGCCCGTCCGCGGCGAGACTTCTGAAGGAGCGCACATAGGCCTCCACGTCGAGCGGATCGTGCACAAACCGGCGGTTCGGTTCCGACAGCAGCAGCTTGTTATCGGCGATGTCGCTGACCACGGCCGGCAGGCCCGTTGCCATCGCCTCCAGCAGCGAGTTGGAAGCCGCTTCCGAACGCGACGCCGTCGCATAGACGTCCACGGCCGCGTATGCCGCGGCGACGTCCTTCGTGTGGCCGTGGAACACAACACCGCGCTCCACTCCGAGAGAGCGGGCCAGCGCCTCGAGTTCCGCCTTCAGCGGCCCTTCGCCAAACAAAACCAGCCGGTCGGCGGGCCGGTTCAACGCGGCATAGGCGCGGATCAGCGCCGGCACGTTCTTGCTCGCCCGCAAGCCGCCCATATAGCCATACACGAGCCCTCCGGCCTCGGGAGAAAACTGCCGGCGCAGGGCCTCGTTGCGCCAGGGATGAAACCGTTCCACGTCCACCCCGGTCTTGATCAGCCGCACCTTGTCCGGCCGCACTCCGAACCGCCCGAGCATCATCTGCCGGAGACTCTCGGCGACGACCACGTTCGTGTGAACGCCGTTGAGCAGCAGCCGGCGGAACCAGGCGCGCCGCCGCTTCAATCCGTCATATTCGTTGGAAAAGCCGCATTCGTTATGGATGACCGGCGGCGTCCCGGCCAGCCGCGCCGCCAGCACGGCGTCCATCGCGCCCCAGTTGTAGGTGATCAGCACGCGGGGCGCGATTTGGCGAATCTGCCGCCGCAGCGCCAGAAAAAAACTCACCGGGCCCGTCTTGGGCGGTCCGTTGTAAACGGGCGCCTCACAGGCCGGATCCAGTTGCGAAGCCGCCGCCCGATTGCCGTCGATCGCCAGGATCGCATGGCCCTGCCCGGGCCCCATGCGGTTGATGATCCTGATGATCCGCAGTTGCGCGCCACCGGCCTCAAACGAGGGAAATACATGGAGAAAGCGGATCGCGCGCACCGTTCTTCAGGGTATCAGCCATCAGCCATGCCCGTGCCCGACTGTGTCATCATGCGCATGATCTCCACCATGCGCCCCCTCCACTTGACCTGCGTCGCCGGAGCCCGGCCAAACTTCATGAAAATGGCCGCTCTCCTTGATGCGGCCGCGGCGCGGCCGGCCATCCGCATCCGCCTCGTCCACACCGGGCAGCACTACTCGCCCGAAATGTCCGGGCAGTTGTTCGCCGATCTGGAGATGCCCGAGCCCGCCGTCAATCTCGGCCTCGGCGGCGGAACGCAAACCCGGCAGACGGCCGAGATCATGATCGCCCTGGAAGCTGAGTTCACCACCCACCGCCCGGATTGTGTCGTGGTCGTCGGCGATGTCAATTCCACCATGGCCGCTGCGCTGGTCGCCGCCAAACTGGGCGTTCCCATCGCCCACGTCGAAGCCGGCCTGCGCAGCTTCGACCGTTCCATGCCCGAAGAGATCAACCGCCTGGTCACCGACACGCTGTCCGATTTCCTGTTCGCCAGCGAACCGTCGGGCGTCGAAAACCTCCGCCGCGAAGGCGTCCCGGAATCCAAAATCTTCTTTTGCGGCAATGTGATGATCGATACCCTGCTCCGCTTCCAGCCGAAAGCCAGGGCGAGGCCGATCCTGTCTCAGCTAGGCCTCGGGAAGAACCAATATGCGGTGGTCACACTGCACCGCCCCTCCAATGTCGACGACCCGGCGCGGCTGCTGCCCCTCATGCGAATGCTTGAGGAGGTGGCCGCCGAACTTCCCGTCGTTCTGCCCGTCCATCCGCGGACCCGCCAGAAGCTGGAGGGTTACACGCCCCCTCCGGGGCTGCGGCTCCTGAATCCGCTTGGCTATCTGGATTTCCTTTGCCTGACCATGCACGCCCGCCTGGTGATCACCGATTCCGGCGGCATACAGGAAGAGACCACCGTGCTCGGAGTTCCCTGCCTCACGCTGCGAGACAACACCGAGCGCCCTTGCACCATCGAGGTTGGCGCCAACCGCCTGGCCGGCTCCAATCCGGAAGTCGCGCTGGCCGCCATCCGCGAAGTCCTCGCCGGTGGTCCCCGGTCCTGGCGCGTGCCCGGCCTGTGGGATGGCCGGGCCGCAGGCCGGATTCTCGACGTCCTGCAACAAAAGCTCCAACCCGCCGATCAGGATTCGTAACCGTGACAAAGTCCCCCATCGAGATCATTCTCTTCGCCCACAACTTCCCGCCGATCAACAGCAGCGGCTCACAACGGCCGTACCGCTTCTGGAAGTATCTGCCGGAGCACGGCGTGACGGCCCATGTCATCTGTTCCAGCTCGGGCGGGCGCATCGAAGAGTTTCAGAATGTCCACTACGTCCCGGACGGCGGCGGCGTTCCCCTCTGGCTCAAAGCGCAGACGGCGGCGCTCACGGCCGTTCAGCGGATCATCCCCCACAACGAGAGAATCCCCTGGGTCTCCAGCGCCGTTCACCGGGCCGGGGAGTTGATCAAGAAGCATCCGGTCAGGGCGGTTGTCTCCACCTTTCCCCCGCTGGCCACTCACTTGGCCGGCCTGTGGCTGAAGCGCCGCCATCCGGACCTGAAGTGGGTGGCCGACTTCCGGGACAACCTCGTCGGCAACCCCTTCCGCAAGGACCAGGAGGGCCTCAAGCACGAGCGTTTCATGGAGCCGCGCATCTTCCGCCGCGCCAATTTGTTGACCACTGTCACGCCGGGCATTGAACGCGAATGGCTGGAGCGCTATCCGCAATACCGGCACAAGATCCGCGTGCTGTGGAACGGTTTCGACCCGGAAGAAGACTTTCCGGCGGCGCCGCTGGAGTCCCGCTCGCGCCGCGTCATCGCCCACGTCGGCAACATCTACGGGTTACGCCACCCGCAGATGCTGCTCGAAACGCTGGACCGGCTCGTGGAAAACGGCCGCGCCGATCCGGCGTCATTCACGGTTGAGCTGACCGGTCCCCTCACCGAACCGCCTCAAGTGAAGCGGGCCGCTTCGTTCACCCGCCTGATCGAGCTCGGGTGTCTGAAGCTGGAAGGCCCGGTGCCGCGGGCCGAAGCCAACCGCCGCATCGCCTCCTGCGACACGCTGCTGGTCATCGACCTGAATGAACTCAATGTCGGCCACGCGGCGCCGGCCAAACTGTTCGACTACATCCGCGCCCGCCGCCCCATCCTCGGGCTGGTCCCCCGGAACTCCATCGTGGAGGAGATCGTCACCCGCTCCGGCGTTCCATCGGTCTTTCTCTACCCGGAAGACGCCCCGGAGCTGCGGGATGAGAAGGTGGCTTCCTTTCTCGCCCGCCCGGTGGAGCCCTTCGAGCCGGATCCCTGGTTTTACGAGCACTTCGACGGGCGCCGCCAGGCCGCTCAGTTAGCCAACTGGCTGACCACCCTATAACAGCCCGCCGATTGCGCCGAATACTACAATAGGCAGGACTTGCCGGTATCGCCCGGCCCGCAAAACTTTATGTCTACCGAAAACTGGTTCGCGACGTTGGATAGTAAGATTCGTGACCGCTCAGCCCGCGTCGGTATTGTGGGCCTGGGCTATGTCGGCCTGCCCCTGGCGGTCGAGTTCGCCCAGACCGGCTTCCAGGTGACCGGCATCGACGTGCAGGCCGGCAAGGTCGACTCCCTCAACCGCGGCGTAAGCTATGTCCAGGACATCCCCAGCGCCGTTTTGAAACCGCTGGTCGACTCCGGGCGTTTTAAGGCGACGACCGACTTCTCCGCCCTGCGGCACGTGGACACGGTGAATGTCTGCGTGCCCACGCCGCTGCGCAAGACCAAAGACCCGGACATGAGCTTCATCGACTCGGCGACGCGCTCCATCGCCGAGCATCTCCATCCGGGGATGTTGATCTCGCTCGAATCCACCACCTACCCGGGCACCACCGAGGAGTTCGTGCTGCCGCGGCTGGAAGAGTCCGGGCTGAAGGTCGGCCGGGATTTCTTCCTCTCCTTCTCGCCCGAGCGCGTCGACCCGGGCAATCCGAAGTACCAGACGAAGAACATCCCCAAGGTCGTCGGCGGCACGACGCCGGAGTGCACGAAGCTGGCGGCGGCGTTCTACTCGCAGGCGCTGGAGACGGTGGTGCCGGTCAGCTCGACGCAGGTGGCCGAGATGGTCAAGCTGCTGGAAAACACTTTCCGCATGATCAATATCGGCCTGGTGAACGAGATCGCCATGATGTGCCACCGCATGGGCATCAACGTCTGGGAGGTGATCGACGCGGCCTCCACCAAGCCTTTCGGCTTCATGCCGTTCTATCCGGGGCCCGGCCTCGGCGGGCACTGCATTCCAATCGATCCGTTCTATCTCTCCTGGAAGAGCAAGCAGGCGGGCATCGAGGCGCGCTTCATCGAACTGGCCGGCTATATCAACGGCCAGATGCCGCATTACGTCGTTTCGCGCATCCAGGATGCGCTCAATGAAGTCTCCAAGCCGCTCAAGGGCTCGCACGTGCACGTCATGGGCGTGGCCTACAAACGCGACATCGACGACGTCCGCGAGTCGCCGGCGCTCGACGTGATCCACCTGCTGGCCGACCGCGGCTCGAAGGTCACCTACAGCGATCCGTACGTGCCCTCGCTCGAAGTCGGCGGCCATCGCCTCGACGCCGCGCCGGTGGAGACCGCGGCCGAGGCCGATTGCTCGGTGGTGGTCACCGATCATGCGCCGTTCGACTACGCCGCCCTGATCGAGCGCTCCCGGCTCGTCGTCGACACGCGGAACGCGCTCAAGAATTTCACGTCGCCGAAGATCGTGAGGCTGTGACGAAGCTCGTCGACGACCTGGTGTTGTGGTTCTTCTCGACTTTGTTCGAGCTGGCCGTGGGCGTGCTGAAGCGGTTCCGGCCCGCGAGGTGAAGCCATGCCCCGCAACGCCATCAGCGTCGACGTCGAGGATTACTTTCACCCCACCGAGGTGCAGGGCGGCGTGCCGCCGGAGCGCTGGTCCGCCATGCCCTCCCGCGTCGATGAAGCAACCCGCCGGTTGCTCGATTGCTTCGGCCGCCACGGCGTGCAGGGCACGTTCTTCATCCTCGGCTGGGTGGCGGAAAGACACCCCGGGCTGATCCGCGACATCGCCGCCGCCGGCCATGAGATCGGCTGTCACAGCCACATGCACCAGCTTGTCTACTCGCTCACGCCCGAGGCCTTCGAGGCCGATACGCGCCAGGCCATGGAGGCGATCGAAGCCGCCTCCGGCGTCCGGACGCGCATCTATCGCGCTCCCAGCTACTCGATCACCCGCGAAAGCTGGTGGGCGCTGGAGGTGCTGGCGCGGCTCGGCTTCACCATCGACTCCAGCGTCTACCCCATCGTGCACGACCGCTACGGGATTCCCGGCTTCAGCCGCTTCCCCGCCCCGGTGGAGACGCCCGCCGGCTCCATTCTCGAAGTTCCCGTGGCCACGGTGAAGCTCTCCTCCGGCCGGGTCGCGCCAGTGGGCGGAGGCGGCTATCTGCGCCTGCTGCCCTACCGCTACACCGCCGCCGGCGTCCGCCGCGTCAACCGCGACGACGGCCAACCAGCCTGCCTCTACCTCCACCCCTGGGAAGTCGACCCCGGACAGCCCCGCCTGGCCCGCGGCCTGGTCGCGCGCCTGCGTACCTACACCGGGCTCGGGGGGATGCTCGGCAAGCTGGACCGCCTGTTCGGAGAGTTCGAGTTCGGCCCCATCGGCGAGGTCTGCCAATGCCGCTGAGCGTCCGTCCCTTCGCGCCGGAAGACGCCCCGGCCTGGGACGCCTTCATCGAAAGTCACCCGCACGGCTCGGTTCTCCATCTGACGGCCTGGAAACGCGCCATCGAACGCACTTTCGGCTACCAGCCGCGCTATCTGATGGCCGAGGAGGGCGGCCGCGTCGCCGGCGTCCTGCCGCTGTTTCTGGTGGAGAACTTCATTCAGGGCCGGGTCCTCGTCTCCACGCCCTTCGCCGTCTACGGCGGCATCGTGGCCGCGCACGGCGCCGCCCGCGAGGCCCTGGCCGAAGCTGTCCGCCGGATGGGCCGCGACCTCAATGTGCAGCACGTCGATCTGCGCAACGCCTGGCCGGAGCAGCGCGCCGGCTTCACTCCGGTCGACCGCTACGCCACCGTCACCCAGCCGCTCACCCCCATGGACGGCGAGGCGCTGCTGGCCGCGCTGCCCAAGAAGACCCGCAACCTCGTCCGCAAGGCGCTCAAATCGCCTTTCCAGTCGTGCATCCGCCGCGACGTCGAGGGCTTCTATCCGCTGCTGGCCCGCACCTACCACCGCCTCGGCACTCCGGTCTTCGCCAAAGCCCACTTCGCCCGGCTGCTGGAGGAGTTCGGCGGCAAGGCCGACGTGCGCGAAATCCGGCTCGAAGGCAAGGTGGCCGCCGCCAGCTTCAACTTCCTGTTCAAGGGCGAGATGCACACCTACTACGCCGCCTCCGACCAGGACTACCTGGCGCTGGCGCCGAATATGTTTCTCTACTACGACCACCTGCTCTGGGCCGGGCGGAACGGTTTTCATACGTTCGACTTCGGCCGCAGCAAGTACGAGACCGGCAATCTCGATTTCAAGAAGCAGTGGTCCGCGGCGGTCCGGCCCCTGCCTTACGAGATGCTGCTTGTGCGGCGCCGCCAACTGCCCGACTTCACGCCCAAGAACGAGAAGTTCAGTCTCGCGATCGAAGCCTGGCGGCGCCTGCCGCTGCCGCTCACCAAGGTGATCGGGCCGCCGCTGGTCAAGCTCTTCCCCTGACTATGGAGTTCCCCGCCCCGCCCTGGGCCGTCCTGCTTCCGGCGCTGCTGTTCGCCTGGCCTTTCGCGGGCTACCCGGCGCTCATGCTGCTGCTGGCGCGGCTGCGCAAGCCTGTTGCGCCGCCGCCGGATCCGCCCGAGTGGCCCGAGCTGGCGCTCATCATCTGCGCCCTCAACGAAGCCCGCGTCATCGGCGCCAAGATCGAAAACTCGCTGGCGCTCGACTACCCCGCCGGCCGGCTGAAGATCGTCGCCGTCAACGACGGCTCCACCGACGAAACCGCCGCGATCATCCGCCGCTACGCCGAACGCGGCATCGAAATCGTCGATCGTCCGCAACGCCGCGGCAAGGTGACGAACCTGAACGAGGTGATCGCCGCCCGGCCGGAGCCGTTCATCGTCCTGTCCGACGCCAACGTCATGTACCACCCGCTGGCCCTCAAGCGGCTCATGCGGCGCTTCTCGGACCCGCAAGTGGGGTGCGTCTCCGGCAAAGTGGCTCTCGTCAACACGACCAGAGATCTCAACGAGGGCGAGGGAGCTTACTACTCGCTGGAGTGGATGCTGCAGGAACAGGCTTCACGGCTCTGGTCGATGGCCGGCGCCGACGGCGCCATGCACGCCTTCCGGCGCGAGTTGTACCGGCCCAGCCCGCCGGACACGCTGATTGAAGACCTGGTGATGCCGCTCCAGATCGTCAATCAGGGCTACCGCGTGGTGATGGAGCCGGAAGCCCGGGCCGTGGAGCAGGGTCCGGCGACGCCGGAAGAGGAGTTCCGGCGGAAAGTGCGGATCGCCGCCGGCGCGGCGCAGGCGCTGCTGCGGGGCAACGGCGTCCCGGGCGGCCGCGCCCCGGCGCGGTTCTGGTTCATCTGGGTCTCCCACAAGCTGCTGCGGTGGTTCTCGCCTCTGCTGGGGCTCGCCACGCTGGCCGCCGCGGCCCTGACGGCCGCCAACCCGTGGTCGAAGGCCATTCTGGCCGCGGGATCGCTTCTGGGGGCCCTGGCGGCTCTGCGTTGGGCCACCGGCTGGGATAGCCGCCCTCTGAACGCTTGCTTCTACTTCCTCTTCGGGCAGGCCGCGATTCTCCGGGGCCTCTGGCGGGGCGCCACCGGACGCCAGTCCGTCCTTTGGGCCAAGGCCAACCGGTGACCCTGCCTGCAGAATCGCCTCAGTCCGCCGATAGGTTGTTTATCCGGCCGGGGTGAAAGCTCAATGCATGGGTCCCGGCGGGTTCAGTATAGTCGGGAAAGTGGAGTTTCCAGGCGCAGCCCGCTTCGGACCGCCTACAACGATCCCTGCGGCTAACCCACAACGGAAGGGGCGAGTAACACCGATGAAATCACAACGAACCTGGTTGTTCCTGTTGGCGGCCCTGATCGTTCCCGCGGCCCGCGGCCAGTTCACCGGCATGGGCGGAGGCGGCATGGGCGGCATGGGCGGCCTCGGAATCGGCTCGGCCGAAAACCCCCAGGCCCCGAGAAAAGCCACCTGGCAGCCCTGGTTGAACGTCGGCGGCACATACCGCGACAGCGCCCGGTATGTGGCTGAGGATGGATCCGTGTCGTCGGGGCCGGGCTCTTTCGGAGCTTCCGGAGGCTGGGGGGTCCGCGGCTCCAAGAGCCTGGAACAAACCGCCGCTTTTATCGCTTATGTGGGCCGCGCTTCCTTCCTCTCGGGCGCGTCCGGCGTTCGCGGAACCAGCCATGTCGTCAACGGCGGCGTGAGCCACCGTTTCACCCGCAATCTCTACGCGGGATTCCAGCAGAGTTTCGGCACCACCCTCGGCGGTTATGGGTATGGCAGCGGCTTCGCCGGAATCGGCGGTTTCAGCCAGTTCGGCCCGACGCCAGGCTTTCCCTCCAACGGCCTGCTCGAGTTCGAGGATCCGGGCAACAACGGCCTCGTCGACGAGGAGATCTTCGACAACAGAGTCAAATTCTTCTCCTCGACCGGCAGCGTCGGCTACAGGCTCGGGCTTCGCTCCAGCGTCACCGGGCAGGCAAGCGCCAGATTCGTGCGGCGCAATAACGCGACGCTCTCCGACACCGACGTCTACTCGGGCGGCGCCAGTTATTCGTACGCGATCAATGCAAAGACATTGATCGGAACTGGCTACACTTTAGGCCGCTTCAGGTACCCGAACCGGTTCGGCGACGCCCGTTTCCAGTCGCTGAGCCTGTTCGCATCGCGCCAGTTGAGCCGGCGCGCCTCCATCGGCGGCTCCGCCGGCGCCGTGCTGTTCGATTCGCAGTACATCGGCGCGGTCGCCATCGATCCCGATCTCGCCGCGACCCTGGGCGTGACCAGTATAGTTTCCGTCCAAAAGGCCCGCCGGCTGACGTTTTCCGGCGGCGTCCGCGCGGGCTATAACGCCGACTTCGCCAGCTTCGGCGCCTTCGCCATGCGAGGCGTCATCCCGGGCAATGGAATTCTCTACGGCGGGATTCGCGACACCGTGGGCGTCTCGGCGGGACGGGCGCTCATGCGCGAGAGGGCCTCCATGTCCCTCACCGCGTCGATGTCCAGAGTCAGCGGAATCCTCCAGCCGGACACTCAAATCAGGTACCAGGCGATGGCGATGACGGGCTGGCGGCTCGGCGCCGGGTTTCACGCCGGGTTCGGCGGCGGCCTGCGCTGGCAGCGCCTGGCCCGAACCGGACCCTACCTGCCGCAAAAGTTCGCCACCGTGGGCATCTCGTGGAGTCCGGGCGATTACCCTCTCTTTTTCTGATTCCACCCTTCATGCAAAGCACGCCGCTCTGGGGCTAAACTGTGTCATACCCTCCGGCCCAGGTTCGCCCTGCGCGGCTCCGGATTGGCGAACTGCGGTCGAGAGCTTCTTTCCGGCATGAAGAAAACCGGTGAAATCCTGAGAGATATGGGCGTTCCGGTCAAATCCCCGCCCCCCGCGGCGGCGCCGGAAGGACCCGGCGAGATTGGGGAATCGGCGTCGAAAGAGTACACGCGGCTCGAACAGCAGTTGATCGAAGCGGCCATCGACATCCGCCAGCGCCAGCCTCTCTCCTCCGAGCTCAGCTTCATGGCCAAGCATCTCGTTCAGGTCACCTTGCCTCACCGGGATCCGGGCGACGCCGCGCTGTGGACCCGCACCAACGGAGACCTCACGCTCGTGATCGCCCGCACCAGCGTCGACGAGACCGGCAAGCCCATCGGTTATCCCTTCGGCACCATTCCGCGCCTCTTGTTGTACTGGATTACCAGCGAGGCGGTTCGCACGAAGAGCCGGCGCCTCGAGCTGGGCCACAACCTCGCCGAGTTCATGCGCGACGTCGGATTGAGCCCCGACACGGGCCGCGGCAAGCGCGGCGACGCACACCGCCTCAAGGATCAGATGATCCGGTTGTTTTCCTCGAGCATCAGCTTCCAGTACACGAAGAACGTGGAAGGCATCATCGGCCAGCGCAGCCTCGGCATGCTCATCGCGCCCCGCCGCGAACTCTGGTGGGAGCCGCGCAGCCTCAACCAAAGCTCCCTCTGGCAAAGCTGGATCGAACTCGGCGAGGATTTCTACAACGCCATCACCGGCTCGGCCGTGCCCGTCGATACCCGCGCTCTCAAGGCCATCAAGAACTCTCCGCTCGCCCTCGATCTCTACAGTTGGGCCACCTACAAGGCCTACCAGCTCTACATCAAGGGCCAGCCGCAAATCATCACCTACGCCGACTTCATGCGTCAGTTCGGCACCGATTACTCAGACCCGAAGAACTTCAAGCGAAAACTGCTGGCGGCCCTCAAGAAAGTGCAGCGTGTTTACCCGAGCCTCAAGATTGAGTCCGTCGACGGAGGCTTGAAGATTCACCCCAGCAAGCCGGCCGTGCCTCTTCGCGCCATCGAGTAGCGGCGCCCATACCACACGTCTCCAAGAAAACCGCCAGCGGTTCCGCGTAAGCTGAAGCAACCCGGCGTGAAAAAGAGACGGGTGAAATGGTACCCCCTCCGCCCCCGGAAGATCTCAGCGCCTTGCCGGGGCTGTGGAAGGTCCGCCTTGCTCAACTGGAAGCAAACTAAAGGCTCGCTGAGGGATTTCCACAGCCTGTGGAAAAGTCGTTGTTTTCCACAGGTGAAACGGTACCCCTTGGACGGGTGAAACGGTACCCCTTGGCGGGTGAAACGGTACCCCTTGACGGGTGAAATGGTACCCCTTGGACGGGTGAAATGGTACCCCCTAAAAGCAGTCAAGTCATTGAGAATCAATGACTTGACTAGCTGCATAGATATATAATAAAGATAATAGAATAGTTCTCCTATAGTAGAAAGCCACGACGGCTGTGGAAAAACACAATCCCGACCCCACACTCTGCCGTCCGTACCTCCGCCGCGCACATCGGTCATACTCGATGAAGGGAAAGGACCTAACGCTACAACTTGGTCATAGACGCTCTCAGGAAATCCTTCATCTACGGACTGTCCGTGCTCGGAAGGCGCTTCCTGAGCGTCCTGTTGGTCCCGGTCTACACCCGGTACATGAGCCGCAGCGACTACGGGATCATGGACCTGCTCGATACCACGCTCATTCTGGTCACTCTGCTGTTCGGCTTGCGTAGAGCCGAATCGATTCTCTTCTTCTACAAACAGGCGTCCAATGAAGCTGAGAGAAAGCGGGCCGTAGCCACGGCGACGCTGGTCTCGATCGCGATTGGCGTGCTTGTGGCCGGCATCGCGTTGCTGCTGGCGCCCGTGGCGGCGAATTTGCTGCTTGGGAAGGGCGACTACACACGCTACGTCGTGTTGTCGTTCCTGAACTTTTTCTTCGTGTTTCCCGTTGAGGTCGGACTGGCGGTTCTGCGCGCCCAGGGGCTGGCTAAAACTTACACCTCCTGGCAACTGACGCGGATGCTCAGCGCGGCCGGCGTCAATATCGCGCTACTGGTCTTTACGCCGCTGCGCGTGGAGGCTTTCCTCATCGCCTCGCTTGTCTCGTCGGTGCTCGTGTCGGTGTCGCTGACCGTGCGAAGTTTGCGCTGGAGCGGGGTTCACTTCGACACCGGGCTGCTGGTTCGCGACGTCCGCTACGGGATCCCGCTGGCCGTGCACGGCGTAGCGATGCTGGCCATTCACTACGGCGACCGGTACTTCCTGCGGGCCGCGGCTTCGCTCGCCGACGTCGGCCTGTACTCGCTGGCGTACAAGATGGGGATGATGGTGGGCTACGCGCACACGTCGTTCGACCTCTACTGGCGGACGCAGGTCTTCGATGTGCTTAAGCGCGCCGACGGCCGCGAGCAGTACACGCGCATGGTCACTTATCTGGCGGCCGCCATGGTGAGCTGCCTGGTGCTGCTGACCGTGTTCGTGGAGCCCATCTTGCGGCTGATGGCCGGGCCGCAGTTTCAGGGCGCGGCCCCATACGTTCCGGTGATCGCGGCGGCCTACGTGCTCCGGGCGCTTGGAGACCAGCTTCGCATCATTCTCCGTGTCCGGGATCAGAACTGGCGCGAGGCGCGGTTGACGCTGATCTCGGCCGGCTCGTGTCTGGCGCTTTACGCGCTGATGGTGCCGCCGCTGAAGATCTGGGGCGCGGCCTGGGCTACCTTGGGAACCTTCCTGCTGATGCTGATCCTGAGTTTTCAGAACGCGCAGAGCGTGGAGCGGTTTTCGTTCGAGTACTCGCGGCTGGCCAAGCTGCTGGCCGCCGCCGCCGCAGCCTGCGGGCCGGTGCTGCTTTGGCGTCCGGCCGGGCTGCTGGTTCAGATCCCGGCGGGCATGGCGCTCACGGCTGTTTATGTGGGCCTGCTGTGGGCGATGAAGTTCCCGACTCCGGAGGAGATGAAGGCGATCCGGCGCAACACGCGCCAACTGGCGCAACGGCTGGGCGCGGCCGCGGCCTGATCAGCGCTGCAGGGGTGGAAGTGCTAGCCTGAATGAGTCGATGCCGGAACTCACCAACGAGAGTTTCGCTCCGCCGGCGGTCTGCCAGGTCGGATGCGGCCACTGGGGGAAGAATCTCGCCCGCAATTTTCACCAGCTTGGGGCGTTGAGAGCCTTCTGCGAAAGCGCTTCCGAACTGCGCGCCTCTTTCGAGCGGCAGTATCCGGCGGCGCGCGGCTACGCCCGGTTTGAGGATGTGCTGAAGGACGCCTCCATTCAGGCCGTGGCCCTGGCCACGCCGGCCGAAACCCACGCCCAGATGGCCATCGCCGCGCTGCGCGCCGGCAAGGACGTTTTCGTCGAAAAGCCGCTGGCGCTGATCCCGCAGGACGGCATCGAAATGGTGCGCGAGGCGCGTGACAGCGGCCGGATCCTGATGGTGGGCCATCTGCTCAAGTACCACCCGGGCGTGTTGAAACTGCAGGAAATCGTCTCCGCGCCCGAGTTCGGACGCATCGAGTACATCTACTCCAACCGCCTCAGCATGGGCAAGATCCGCCGCGAGGAAAACGCCCTCTGGAGTTTCGCTCCGCACGACATCTCCGTGATCCTGATGCTCACCGGACGCCTGCCCGTGCAGGTGACATCCACCGGCGGCGCCTACCTGCAGCCCAACATCGCCGACATTACCG
>CAYWST010000121.1:0-14121 GCA_964461075.1 uncultured Solibacteraceae bacterium
CGGGAGGGGCGTTGAGGGGTGGTAACACTCTCCGGAGGGCGGAAAGAATTACCAAAGCGGCCAAGAGCGGGTATGCTCAAGAGCGATGAAACGCCCAAGCAAGCAGGTTTCGCGGAACGAAGCCGAGCGCTGCAGCAGTTGCGGCAGTCCGGTGGCGGGTTATGAGTCGGTGAGCTTCAGTTCGAAGGAGAAGGGAGAGCGGCTTCTCTGTTGGCGGTGCTTCAATACCGAGATGGCGAAGGAGGACGGGCTGAGCGGGTTCGAACATCTCGATTTCGACCCGATGGAAGTGTTCGATTGCGAAGGCGCGCCGCACGAATTCCATTTCAGGATGCGGTTGCTGGGCGGCCGCGTCGCGCTGGACGCTCTCGAGCTTCGCGACGGGGCCCCGGCGGGCTATCAATTCCAGATCATCGGCGATGCGGACGGGAATCTTCTGGTTCTGCTGTCCCGGCTGATGGAGAGAATCCGAAGGGCGATGACGTTCAAGCACCTGGGGCGAGGCGAACTGGGTCTACACATCGCGGGCGATGTGGTCCGAGGGAGGATTGAGTGCGATGTCGAAGATGAAAGGCGAGTGCCGTTGGTGGTTGTGGACGGGCGGGAGGTCACCTGGGAGCAGTTCGGCTGGATGATGATGAGCTTCGAAGGCTGGCACTTCAAGCTGAAGATCCTGGACCCGAGCGAAGAGGCGTAAGCGTCTTTCTCAAACCAGGGACCTATCCAAAGGATGAGCGCAAGCAATGCATCGCTCTGAAGATGGAAAGGTTCATATGGCTCAAGACTGCGCCCGAAGCAAGGTGATCCAGGCGAACATCCGCAGGACGCATCAGATTCGCAAGGAGATTCGGAAGCGGACGGGCCTATCCTATCCGCCGGTGCAAATCATACCGACCGGGGATGCTCGTGTTGCCGCCCAACTACTCCCTATCCTCGCCGATCTCCACGAAGAGGAGAGTCTGCCTGACATTCGATCAGTCCTGGCGGGGCTATTCTTCTGCGACCAGACCGCGAAGCCTTTTGTAACCCGCATGATTGAGCAGTGGAAAAGAGAGTCCTATCCCTTCACCTCGAACTTGCTGACCCAAGTGCTGATGAAGCTGGCGGATAAAACGAACGCGCAAGTCTTTTGGGAGACGTGGAAAGACCTTGAGGTGAAGCCGAGGGATTTGTATAGCATGATCGCCAAGTTGGCTACGCTGGACCCAGCTAACCTGGACGCACGGGAAGCCTTAGTGAAGGCGTTGTGCGATGGCGCCCTTTCCGAGTTTGAGATCTCTGACGCGGCGAAGGTCCGCGACCCGAGGATCGTCGAATAGTCTCGGCAGCACGTCGTTGTCAAGGGGATGTGGCTCAGGACTCTGGCCAGGCGTGCCGTGCGAACGAGTCAGCGTCTGCCTGCCGGGGTCACGCGCAGTGTGGAGTGTCCTGAGGGACTGCCTGTCTTAGCCTCAACTGAAGTCGACATCGACGATCTGCTGAAACGTCTGGAGGATCTTCGCGAAGTATTTGACGTCGCCGTACCGCGGAGCGCAAAGAACTGCGAGTTCCTCACGGCAGTTGAGGTGGATGGGTGGGTGGAGATGGCCGTCAAGGAAACCCGCGGAACAGGTGGCCGGCGTTTGTGGATGCGGTTGGAAGATATCGAATCCGTTGTGGTGGTTTTGACTGGACTAAGGAGCGATCCGTTTTGTATTCGAGCCGAATTCTCAACGGGAGCAGATGCAGATAAGGGGGGCAGACGCTGCGGCTAGCGTCGAACCTGCTGAGCCACCTGAACGCGGCCGGTGACGAGCGCCATGTAGTCCGGACGGTCAGCGGCGGACTGGTGGCGATAGCTCCGCACGACCTCGCCATGGAAGAGCAGGAAGGCTCCAGGCATCTGGAAGCCGTCGCCAACCAGCCTTCCCACGCCGTGCCGGCCGAGGATGCCGGCTTCGAAGCCCCTGAGCCAGACTTTCGGCCCGAAGAGATCTCCAAACGTGCCCCTTCGCAGCCCGAAAGCGCGATAGAGGGACTTCTTCGGGTCGCTGATCTGGGGCACGCTTTCAAGACCGTATTTCTGGAAGAAGCGGCTGCCGTGCTGCTCGGAGCCCATATGCACCAGGACCAATCGAGTCCCGTTCTCTTCAATTTCGGGCTTTCGCGCGGCCAGATCCGCGAGCGCCTCACGGCAGAACGTGCAACCGGCATGGCGGAGAAACACGAGCAGGACAGGGCTCATGCGGGAGAGCTCGTCCAACGTGACGCCGTAATTTGTCTTCCGGTGCAGCGCCATCCTCAAAATTTCCGGAGCGGCCGCCCGGCGCCGGTTTATTGCGGCCGACCGCGCGGACCACAGAATCCAGCCGAATGGCGCCAGCCAAAGGAGATCGTTCGCCACCGACGTTGCGAGCGGGACAAGTCCCGCCTGACCGTTCAGATAAGCTAAAAGAGTCCCCGCGAAAGCCCCAGCTTTGGCGATGAACCCCATGGCCACCACCGGCCAGTTCTTGAATGGGTTCGGAGCGGAGAGCAGATAGCCCAGGCCCAGGACTGCGACCAGCCATCCCAAGGCCTGAATCAATGGCGCCTGGACGCCACCCGGTACCTGGATGGCATTTCCGACCGCCACGGGGGCAGCAACCATCGCCAGCCCCCAGGCGAGGGCGTACAGTCCTGCGGCGCCCATGACCCACGACATCCAATCGCGATGCTCTTTATCCATAGTTTTCCATTCAGATGGATGCGGCCAACCAGCTCTGAGATGGCAAAATAAAGTCGAAGCCCAAGGTTAAGAGATTTGCATCTATAAGCCAGCATGGAGGTTGTGTTCTCGCCCGAGGGCATTCATCTGCCGGAGATGGATCTCTGGCTCGATCCGCGGCGGCCCGTGGATGCCGCATGGCTCTCGCATGCCCACTCCGACCACGCCTCCGGGGTGCATGCGACGGCCCTCGCGACCAGCCTCACCCAGGCGCTGTACGCCGACCGCTGGCCAGACAAATCCGGTCAGCGTTCCACGCTGGCGCTCGATCCGGGCCAGTCGATGGACTTCCGGGGCGGCAGGCTCACTGCTTTTGCCGCGGCGCATATTCTCGGTTCGGCGCAGCTTCTCATCGAGTTCGCCGGCGAGAGGCTTCTGTACACCGGGGACATCAAATTGAAGGCGCCGCTCTGCGGCTGGAAGACGGTGATCGCGTCTTGTGACCGTCTCATCATCGAATCGACCTTCGGCCTTCCGGTGTTTCGGTTTCTTCAGGCCGGCGAGGCCAGGGAGCGGATCGCCGCCTTTGCCCGCGACTGCCTGCGCGCCGGGGAGATCCCGGCGTTTGTCGGCTACCCGCTTGGCAGGGGCCAGGAGATCGCTCACGTTCTCGCCACCGAGGGGATTCCGACGGCGGTCCACGGCTCCATCGCCCGCTATATTCCTTATTACGAGCAGAACGGCTTTGCGTTCCCATCGTGGGAACCTTACGAATCCGGGCGGATCGAAGGGCGCGCGCTGGTGGTGACGAGCGATCTCCGTCCGCATCTGGAAGCGGCGCAGAAGAATGTCCGCTTCGCGCTGGTTTCCGGATGGGCGATGTTCGACAGCGCGCGGACGGACTCCGGGGCTGAGGAGCTGATCCCTTACTCCGACCACGCCGGGTTCGATGAACTCGTGGAAATCGTGGAGGGAACGGGGGCTCGCAAGGTGGATGTCGTGCACGGTTATACGGAACAGTTCGCCGCCATCCTCCGCGGCCGTGGCGTGGAGGCGACGGGCAGGGCATGAGCATGGACGCCTTCGCGAGCCTTTGCGACCGCATCGCCAGCGCGGCAGGCCGGAACCGCAAGCTGAACCTGTTGGCGGACTACTTTTCAGCGCTGAATGACGCCGACCTCGTTCGCGCCGTGCGGTTTCTGTCTGGCGATCCGCTGGGCGGAGAGGCCCGCCTCTCCGTGGGCGCCGCGGCGCTGCGCGACGCCGCTGTCGCCGCGACCGGATGGGACCTCGAGTTGATTCGCTTCTGCTCCCGGGTAGTGGGCGACTCGGCAGAGACGATCGCGCTGCTGATGGCCGGGAAGACCGCCAACCAACCGCTGGATCTCGAAGCCGCCGAAGGGCGCTTTCGAGATCTGGCTGCGGTCCGGCCGAAGGCGGCGAGGCAGAAGATGCTTGTCGACTGGCTTCAATGTTATAGGCCGCTCACCCTCAAGTATTTTCTGAAGGTGATCACAGGCATGCTGAGGATCGGCCTGCAGTCGAAGCTTGTGGAGGAGGCGATGGCGCGCTCCACGGGCGCCGCGGCCGAAGAGGTGCGTGCGGCCTCCAACCGCTGCGGCGACCTGGCCGCGGTGGCGCTCGCGGCGCGGCACGGGCGGCTGGGCGAGATCGAGGCGCGGCTCTTTCACCCGATGGAGTTCATGCTGGCCAAGCCGCTGGAGTCGATGGTTGAGGGGACGCTCGAGGGCGGCGGCTGGTGGGTGGAGGACAAATTCGACGGCATCCGATGCCAGCTTCATGCGGAGCGCGGCAAGGTGAAGCTGTTTACCCGCGGGCTGGAAGACGTCACGGGGAGCTATCCCGATCTGGTCCTGCCGCTCAGTGCGATGAACGGCGGGATTGTGCTCGACGGGGAATTGCTCGCCTGGAAGGACGGCGCGCCGCAGCCGTTCAACGCACTGCAGCAGCGGCTGGCGAGGAAGAAGATCAGCGCGGCGCTGCTCGAACAGTGGCCGGTGGCTTACATGGCTTACGACCTTCTGTACGCAGACGGCCGGCTCTGGCTGGAGAGGCCGTTGGAGGAGCGCCGGGCGAGGCTCGAACAGCTCCGGCTGCGGCCTCCGGTCTATGTCTCGGCGCAAACGAGGCTGGAGAGCGTGAGCGATCTCGATTTGTTGTTTGAGGCCTCGAGGCGGCGGCGAAATGAGGGGCTGGTGCTGAAGCGCGCGGGCTCGCTCTATGAAGCGGGCCGCAGAGGCGGTGCGTGGATCAAAGTCAAGAAGGCGTATGCCACGCTGGATGTGGTCATCACCGCGGCGGAGCAGGGCAGAGGCAGACGCGCCACGATGCTGTCCGATTACACGTTCGCGGTCCGCGACGGGGATCGGTTTCTGAATGTAGGCAAGGCTTACTCGGGTCTGACCGACGATGAGATTCGCGAACTCACGAGGCTGCTCAAATCGCTCGGGGGCGAGCGCTTCGGACGGGTGCTGCTGGTGAAGCCCGAGGTGGTGCTGGAAGTGGCGTTCGACGGGATTCAGAAGAGCCCGCGGCACAAAAGCGGCTTCGCCATGCGATTCCCGCGCATCGTCCGATGGCGGAGAGACAAGACGGTGGAAGAGATCGACAGCATCGAGCGCGTACGGGAGCTCTATGTGGCTTCCCTCTAAGTGCCGGCGCCTCACGCCGATCCAGAAGAGCGCCGTCCGGCACACCTTTGCGGGAAAGAACACTCTGATCCTCGCGCCCACGGGGAGCGGCAAAACGCTGGCGGCGTTTTTGAGTGTGCTGAACCTGCTGGCCAAGGGGGCGCCGGAGAAACGGGTGCGGGCGGTCTATGTGAGTCCGCTGAAGGCGCTCGGGCGGGACATCGCGAGGAACCTGGAAGAGCCGCTGGAAGAACTCAATGCAACGCTGCCTGTCGCGCGGCGCATCCGCATGGAGGTCCGGACTGGCGACACGAGCCTGCCGGAGCGGGCGCGCATGCAGCGGCGTCCTCCGCATATTCTGTTGACGACGCCGGAGAGCCTTTCCTCGTTGTTGTCGCAAGCGGGTTGGCGTGAGAGCCTTCGGCCCGATTGCGTGATTGTCGATGAGATCCATTCTCTGGCTGAAAGCAAGCGCGGGACTCTGCTCGCGCTCTGCCTGGAGCGTCTGGAGCGGCGGACGGGCGCGCTGCAGCGGATTGGCCTTTCGGCGACGGCGCATCCGGTGGAGGCGGTGGCGCGTTTGCTGGCCGGTGCGAGGCCGGTGGAGATCGCTCAAGCTGACTCACGGAAGTCGCACCGATTGACGATCGCATGTCCCGAAGAAGAGGTTCACCTGCCGGCGGCCGGGTTTGGTCCCAACCGGATCGCGCCGGCGGCGGCTCGGCTGGTGGCGCAGGGCAACTCGACGCTGATCTTCACGACGACGCGGTCGGCGGCCGAGCAGTTGGGGCTCGCGCTCGACTTCCTGCTGCCCGAAGTGAACGGGGCGATCGGGGTTCACCACGGCTCCATCGACCGCAGCGAACGCCACGCGGTGGAAGAGCGGCTGAAGGCCGGGGCGATGCGCGCGGTGGTGTGTTCCTCCAGTCTGGAACTCGGCGTGGACTATCAGGCGGTGGATCAGGTGCTGCTGGCTGGGACGCCTCGCGGGGTGAGCCGCACGGTGCAGCGGTTGGGGCGCGGCGGGCACCGGCTCGACGGCGTCGCGGCGGGGGCGGTGCTGCCGTTGAGCCTGCCGGATCTCGTCGAGGCAGTGGCGCTTTGTGAAGCCGTTCGCAACGGGCGGCTGGACGAGCTTCGGATCCCGCGCGCGCCTCTGGACGTCCTGGCGCAGGCGCTGTTGGGGATGGCGGTGGAGCGGGAGTGGACCGCGGACGAGGCGTTCGATCTGGTGCGCGGCGCCGGGCCGTACCTGGGGCTGGAGCGCGGCGACTTCGATGCGGTGCTTGATTATCTCGCGGGCGGCGGCCGGGTTCTGGGTGGCTACGGGACGTACGGGAAAGTCGTCGTCGAGAATGGGCGCTTTCGCGTGGCTGGGAGGAAGGTGGCTCGTGCTTACTACTCGGCGATTGGGGCGATCTCGAACGATGTGCAGATTCGGGTTGTGGCGAAGAACCGGCGCCGGCTGGGGCAGGTGGAGGAGAGCTTTCTGACCTCGCTGCGGCCGGGAGAAGGGTTCGTGATCGGCGGGCAGGCGGTGAAGCTCAAGGCGCTGCAAGGCGGGACGGCGCTGGTGGAGCCCGCTACGGGAGAACGTTTGAGGACTCCGCGCTGGATGGGCGGGCGGATGAACCTCAGCGCTCGCCTGGCCGCCGAGGAGATTCGCTTGCGGCGCTTCATGCGGGAGGCTTTCACGGGTGGAGGCGCGCGAGCGGTGGAGAACGGGCTGAGACGGGATTGGCGTGTGCCGCGAGATGCGGCGCGCAGGCTCGCCTTGTACGTGGAGCGGCAGTCGCGAGCGTGCCCGGTGCCCGTCGATCGTCCGGTCAGTCTCGAACGGATCGGCATGGGCAAGCGCACGCTGACGATCATCTTCCATTCGGTCGCGGGCCGGGCGATCAACCGTTCCCTGGCCTGGGTTGTCGGGAGGCGCTTCGCGGAGTCGCATCGCGAGCGGCCGTCGGTGGTCGCCCATTTCGAGGACCACGCGTTCCTGCTGTCGGTGGACGCGAAGCTTGCGCCCGAAGCGGAGAGGCTGCGCGCGATGTTCGATCCCGGCGGATTCGAGCGGGATTTGCGTCTGGCGCTGGAGGAGACGGAAACGCTGGGTGCACGGTTCCGCCACGTGGCCGAGATTGGACAACTGCTGCCGAAGCGGACGGACGCGAGGAGCGGGGCCTGGCCGGGCTCACTGCTTTATTCGACGCTACGGCGGTATGAGCCGGATCATCCGCTCGTGCGCGAGGCTGTCCGCGAGATGCTGGAGGACGAGCTGGATGCCGCTCGGGCGGCCGAGCAAGCGGCAAGGATTCGGGAAGCGCCATGGGAGGTATTCGATCTGCCGCGTCCGAGCCCCATGGCCCTGCCGCTGTTCGCTTTCTTTCATCGGGAGGTGCTCATGACGCAGGATCCGGAGCGAGCGCTGAGCGATTATGCGGGGAGAGTGTATGACGAGTGGAGCGGTTGAGGTTCGTCCGGGAATGTTCGCCTGCCCGGGACCGGCGCTATGGGTTGCAGAGGAGCGCAGCTTGCTCATGGCGGACCCGCACCTTGGGTACGCATGGGCGCAACGCAGGCGAGGTCAATTGGGCCCTCTGACTTCCGGCGACGCGCGGGAGAGGGTCGTGAGTCTGATGAAGAGGTTTCAGCCAAAGCGATTGATCGTGGCCGGCGATCTGGTCCACGCGCCGCGGCCAACTTTTGACGAGCGGAGGGAGATCGAAGCGACGGTCCGGGAGATCAGCCGGGGGTGTGAAGTGATCCTGGTGCGGGGCAATCACGACCGCGGGTTCGGGCGGGATTTCGCCGGCCTGCCGGTCCGTGTGGTCGAGTCTTGGGAAGGGGAAGGTTACGTAGTTGCGCACGGCGACTCGCCGGCTTTCCGCTGGCCTGAGAGGGCGACGGCGATTCTGGGCCACTGGCACCCGGCGGCGAGTGTGAGGGACGCGGCGGGGGCGCGGATCCGGTATCCGGCGTTTCTGATTTGGCGGAGGGCCATCGTGTTGCCCGCGTTCAGTCCGTTCTCGAAAGGACTGGATATCGGGCGGGGCGTCCCAACAGGGCTTCGGCGGATTGTTGGAGAACGGGATGCGCCTCAATGCGTGGTGGTCACTCTGCGCGAGGCGATCTGGCTGAAGCGTGATTCGAGAGCGAGCAGAAACTCCTCGCTGAGAGGGGCCTGAAAGGGGGGCGGGGTGGCGCCGCGCAAGCTGAGACAGGCGAAGAAATCGGAGAGCAGCCGCTGCTGAACGATGGTGGGCGAACCCACCTCATAGGCCTCTCGCAGGCGGAGCAGGAGCTCCGTGAGCCTGTCATGTCTCAAGTCCATCAGGGTCTCAGTGCCACTTATCGACCGCGGCAATGACCTATTTGAGTGTTATTTGGACCTGATGGTCCCGAGGCCGCCATCGACGCCGATGACCTGGCCGGTGACCCAGCTATTGGCGGGGTCAAGCAGCCAGTGGATGGCGGAAGCGACGTCATCCGGCGCTCCGATGCGTCCGAGGGCGTGCATGGCGGTGGAGGCGGCGCGGGCGGCTTCGTTTGAAGTGATGCGGCTGGCGATGGGGGTCTCGGTGAGTCCGGGCGCGACGCAGTTGACGCGGATGCGGCGGGGGGCGTAGGTCGCCGCGGCGGAAAGGGTGAGGCCGATGACGCCTGCCTTGGCGGCGGCGATGGCCTCGTGGTTGGCGAGGCCAATGCGCGCGGCGGCGGAACTCACGAGCACGATGGCGCCGCCGGACTGCATCATCGCCTTGGCTCCGGCGCGAACGGCGGCGAAAGCGGTGGTCAGATTCGCTTCGAGGGTCGCCTGGAAATCGGCTTGAGTGGTGACATGAGCCGGCTTCAACAGGATCGACCCCGCGCAGTTCACGAGTCCGTCGATCCTGCCGTGGCGTGTTGCGACCTCCTGAACCGCCTGCTCGACGCGGGCGAAGTCCGCGAGATCGAGACCGTCGCCGCTGCGGGAGAGCCCTTCAACGGTTGCGCCCGAGGACTCGAGGCGTCCCGCCAGCGCCTTGGCGATGGCCGATGTTGAACCGAGGATCAGATAAACAGCGTTGGAGTGGCTCATTGTGATGGCGTCCTTTGGTGGAGGTTCTTGAGTTGCATCTGCATTCGAGGATTGGTCTTCAGCCTGGATTCGTTGCGCTGGAGAAAATTCCAGTAGAGGGTGGTGAAGGGGCAGGCGTCCGGACCTGCCGAGTTGGCCGGGTTGTAGCGGCAGTTGGCGCAGTAGTTCGACATGCGCTGAATGTACTTGCCCGTGGCGGCATAGGGCTTGGAGGCCATGATGCCGCCGTCGGCGTACTGGCTCATTCCGATCACGTTCGGCAACTCCACCCATTCGACGGCGTCGACATAGACGGCCAGATACCACTCATGGATCCGCCGCGGCTCGACGCCGGCGAGCAGGGCGTAGAGACCGGTGATCATGAGCCGCTGGATGTGATGGGCGTAGCCGTATTGGAGAGTCTGGCCGATGGCCTCGCGCAGGCAGTTCATGTCAGTCTCGCCGGTCCAGTAAAACTCGGGCAGCGGGGCGTGCGCGTCGAGCGCGTTCATGGAGCCGTACCCGGGCATGTGCCGCCAATAGACGCCGCGAACATACTCGCGCCAGCCAAGGATCTGACGTATGAAGCCCTCGACGGCGGCGAGGGGAGCGCGGCCTCTGCGATATGCGGCTTCGGCGGCCTGGACGGCTTCGCGAGGATCGAGCAGCTTGAGGTTCAGTGCGGCGCTGATGCGGGAGTGATAGAGCCAGGGCTCGCCGCTCCACATGGCGTCCTGGTACTGGCCGAACCACGGCAGCCGGTTGGCGATGAAGTCGTCGAGGGCGAGACGGGCCTGTGCGGGTGTGACGGGCCAATCGAAGCGCTCCAGCGAGCCCGGGTTTCGGGGGAAGGTGCGCTCAACCAGGGTCAGGACTTCGGCGGTGACTGGGTCGGGCTGAAACGCGAGAGGAGCGGGGAGCGCGCCCGGCCCTTTTTTGCCAAACGCCGTCCGGTTGTCGGCATCGAAGTTCCATTGGCCGCCGCAGGGCTGGTCGCCGTCCATGAGGACACGGTGGCGGCGCCGGAGATCGCGATAGAAGAACTCCAGCCGAAGCTGCTTCTTTCCGGCAGCCCACGCGTCGAACTCCTTTCGCGAGGAATAGAAATGGTCGTCCGGAAGGATTTCGAGCGACGGACAGGCGGAGCGCAGCGCCTGCTCGACTCGATACTCGCCGGGTTGAACGGCGAGAACCCGCTCCGGCTTCAGCCGTTCCACGGCAAGGGCGAGGTGACCGCTGAGCGAGCCCGGCGCGAGCTCAGTGTAATCGACGCGGATTCCGTCGCGCCTCAGCGCATCGCGGAAGTGGCGCATCGCAGAGAGGTAGAGGGCCGTGCGGGCCTTGTGCGAGGGGACATGGGTGGATTCGTCGTGGACTTCGGCCATCCAGACGGCATCCTTCGACGTGTCGAAGGCGTCGAAAAGGGACGAATTCAGATTCAACTGGTCGCCGAGGACCACTGCGAGCCGGCGAACGCCCATGAATTGAAGATGCAGCGGGGGCCCCGCCAGCCTCATATACTCAGTCCAAATGGACAGAAGGCAATTCCTTGTTGCGGTCCCATCCGCGGCGGCGCTGCCCGGGCAGCCGGCAGGTCAAGACCTAATCCTGTGGTACGACGCTCCATCGCGGGTGTGGACCGACGCGCTGCCGGTGGGCAACGGACGGCTTGGGGCGATGGTGTTCGGCGGGGTCGCGTCGGAGCGGCTGCAGCTCAATGAGGACACTCTGTGGTCGGGGTTTCCGAAAGAGTGGAACAATCCGGACGCGAAGAACTACCTCGCCGAAGTCCGGCGGCTGGTTCTGGAAGCCGGGGACTACCCGGCGGCGGACAAGCTCTGCGCGAGAATGCAGGGTCCGTACAACCAGTCCTATCTTCCCTTGGCGGATCTGAAGCTCGAGTTTAACGGGCTCGGGGAGCCGAAGGGATACCGGAGGGAGCTGAATCTGGATACCGCGATCGCGGCGGTTTCGTTCGCCGGACAGCGCCGGGAGACGTTTGTCTCCGCGCCGGATCAGGTGGTTGTCACGCGGGTGTGGGCCGAAAGCGGAACGCTCGACTTCACGGTGTCCATCGACAGTCCGTTGCAGTCCTCGTCGATGTCCGACGGCGCAGGCGGGCTCGTGCTGCGGGGCAAGGCGCCCGCGCATGTCGATCCAAATTACTTCAAAACGGAGAACCCTATCCGCTACGACCCGGCGGAAGGGAAGGGAATGCGGTTCGAGGCGCGCGTGCGTGTGCTCGTGGAGGGCGGCTCGGTCCATGAGGAAGGCGCGAAGCTGCGCGTGCGCGGGGCGAAGGCGGCGACTCTTCTCGTAAGCGCCGCGACCGGCTTTCGCGGATACAGCTCGATGCCGGACGCGCGTCCCGACGCCCGCAGGCGTCTGGAAGCCGCCTCGCGGCTCTCCTACGACGCGCTCAGAGCACGCCACGTCGCCGACCACCAGCAACTGTTCAGGCGGGTGCAGCTCGATCTCGGCCGGCCTCAATCCACCCTGCCCACCGACCAGCGTCTCAAGGCGTTCAAGTCGCAGCCGGACCCGCAGTTCCTCGCGTTGTACTTCCAATATGGCCGGTATCTGCTCATTGCGAGTTCGCGGCCTGGAACGCAGGCGGCGAACCTGCAGGGCATCTGGAACGAGAGCGTCCGACCGCCGTGGTCAAGCAACTGGACCATCAACATCAACACGCAGATGAACTACTGGCCGGCGGAAACTTGCAATCTGGCCGAGTGTCACGAGCCTCTCTTCGATCTCGTTGAGGGGCTCGCCGCCAACGGACGTCGAACGGCAGAGGCGAACTACGGCCTGCAGGGTTGGGTCTCGCACCACAACGCCGACCTCTGGCGGCAGACGGCGCCGGTAGGCGACTACGGAAAGGGCGCGCCGACATGGGCCAACTGGAACATGAGCGCGGCGTGGCTCTGCGCGCATCTGTGGGAGCGGTTTCTCTTCAGCCGCGACGTCGAGTTTCTCAGAAAGCGAGCCTACCCGGCGATGCGCGGCGCGGCGGAGTTCTGTCTCGGCCTGCTGATTCCCGACCGCCAAGGGCGGCTGACCACATGCCCGTCGGTCTCCACCGAGAACACGTTCCTGACCGCGGACGGCAAGCCGGCGCAAGTCAGCGCAGGATGCACGATGGACCTGGCGCTGATCCGCGAACTGTTCACGACAACTATGGAAGGCGCGAAGACGCTGGGCGTCGATTCCGAGTTCAGCGTCCGGCTGGCTGAAGCGCTCAAGAAGCTTCCGCCGTATCAGGCCGGGACGCGCGGGCAACTGCAGGAGTGGGAGAAGGACTTCAAGGAGCGCGAGCCGGGACACCGGCACATGTCCCACATGTACCCGCTCTATCCTGGGGCCGAGTTCACAGTACGCGGGACGCCGGAGTGGGCGCGGGCCTGCAGGCGGTCGCTCGAACTCAGGCTGGAGGCGGGCGGCGCCTACACGGGGTGGAGCCGCGCGTGGTCAGTCGCTTTTTGGGCGCGGCTGGAAGAAGGCGAGAAGGCTCACGAAGGGCTGGCGAAGCTGTTGGAGTTGAGTACAGGTCCGAACCTGTTTGACACCCATCCGGCGGGGCAGGGCTGGATCTTCCAGATCGACGGCAACTTCGGCGCGACGGCGGCGGTGGCGGAGATGCTGGTGCAGAGTCACGCCGGCGAGATCCACTTCCTGCCGGCGCTGCCTTCGGCGTGGCGGGACGGGTCGGTGAAGGGCTTGCGCGCGCGCGGCGCCTGCGAGGTCGACGTGGCGTGGAAGGGCGGAAGGGCCACGCTCGCCGAGGTGCGGCCGAAGCTCAGCGGCGCAGTGCGCCTACGCGCCCCGCGGGGGCAGAAGGTGGAGGCGGTGATCGCGGGGCGGCTGATCGTGCCGCCGCAGCCGCGCAACGACGGCAGTGTCGAAGTCACGCTCGAAGGAGGGACCCGGTACACGGTCGCTTTTGTTTAATTTGTCGAATCCAGCGGGATATCAGCCAGGATTTCAGAACAAATGAGCGTCGATTCGACGGCGGGCAGGACAGCGGAGAGATCGTCCACCAGCTCACCCCCGCCGGCGCGGCGCCGCTTTCCAGCTTGGACGCCGCAGCCTTTCATCCGTCCGAGGAATCCATCTTCACAAGCGCAGCCGTCGCCCATGGCATATGCGCCGGAGGACCCTTCCGTAGACGAAACGGGCATTCTGCTCAATCCGCGGGCAGGCTGCTTCGGAGATGGAGAGATATGCGCGCAGTACGGCGCGCTGCGATGCATTCCGAAGAGCAAACGTTCAGTGCCGGTGGGCGAGATCGCGGATCACATTCACCAACACGATCGCAACCAGGATCGCCACAGCGATACCCAGCCCAAGATTGGTCAGGTTCACCAGAATCGTCTGCGAACTACCCCAGTCGACGCCAAACATCGGGAATCTCTTTCCAGCTCAAACTCTGTCCCATCTGGAGTGTAGACCCAAACCTGAGATTTGGCAAAGCTTTTTTGTAATCAACAAATTGATCCAGTCTCAATCGATCAAGCATGATAAGGTGACCAAAGCGAAGCGATTTTATTGCATGGCAAATGAGACGCAAAGACTATCCGGCTCTCCGCAGGAATCCGACTGGGTGGCCATTCTACGCGGCTTTCTTCATAGCGATGAATTCCGTCTTCGTCGCCGCCAACCGCTGGGCTTTCAGCAGCAGGTAGCGCAGATTCTGGTAACCCCGCCCCCGGCGGAGCAACATGCGGAGATTT
>CAYWST010000122.1:0-14108 GCA_964461075.1 uncultured Solibacteraceae bacterium
AGCGCGATGCAAACCAGCACGACGATGCTGAGGATGCGGTCGAGATTCCTGATGATCTGGTCGGCGGTTGTGAGGCTGAAGTCGTCCTCGGCTCCAGCCGGGGTCTTCCGGATTCGCCGGAGCAGCTGCCGGATCTCCTCCTGGGCTTCATCTCTCATGCCAGGGCGGGCTTTGCTAACCAGGATGAGGCGCTTTTCGGTGGGGAATCGCATGGCGGCGGTGACGTAGGGGATGACGATCTGCTGATCGAATCCGTTGTTGCCAAAGAAACCGCCTTTGGCTTCGGCGAAAACGCCGAGAACGGTATAGTCGGTCCCGGCGACGGTGAGGACGCGGCCGAGCGGCTTGCCTTCCGGGAAGAGTGAATCGGCCACTTGTTTGCCGATCACGCAAACGCGCATGCCGCGCGCCTCCTCCTCCGGCGTGAATGTGCGGCCTTCCTTCAACTCGCGAGGCTGGATGGCGAAGGAGTTGGCGCTGTAGCCGCTCAACTGAACGCTGTCGTTCTCAAACCCCGGAACCTTGGCGGAGATGATGCCGTTGGTATCCGAGGTGACGTAGAGTTGAAGGCTGACATCCTCGACGCTGCGGAGGTTTTCTTTGATCAAGTCGGCGTAGAATGGCTCGATGTTCTTGCGCTTCTGCTCCTTCAGGGTGCCGGGTGCGCTGGGATCGCCAGAGACGCGGTTGAGGAAGATGTTGTCCGGACCGAACTCGGAGAAAAACGTGACGATGCCGGCGCGGATGCCGCTGGTCAGGCTCCCGACGGTCACGACGGTCGTGATGCCGATGACGATGCCGAGGATGGTGAGACCGCTGCGGAAGCGATGACTCCAGACTGCATCAAGAGCCATTTGGGTGTTTTCGCCGGCCAATACACGGATCATGGATCAATCGGCCCTCAACGCCTGGATGGGGTCCATTCTTGCGGCGCGCCGCGCCGGATACCAGCCGCTGACGACGCCGACGGCGCCGCTGACGATCAGCGAGAGGAGCACGTAAGGCATGGTGACTGCAAGACGGACGCCGCTAATGAGGGAGGCGAGTCCCGCCAAGCCAAAGCCGAGAGCGAGGCCGATAGCGCCGCCCACGGTGGCGAGCATGACGGCTTCGAGCAGGAACTGCATCAGCAGGTCGCTCTGGCGGGCGCCAAGGGATTTTCGAACGCCGATTTCCCGCGTTCTTTCGGTCACCGAGACGAGCATAATGTTCATGATGACGATCCCGCCGACGACCAGCGAAATGCAGGTGATGGGGACGACCGCGGCGCCGATGATGCCGAGGATCCGGCCGATGAACTCCTTGATGGAATCAGGCGTGACGGTGTCAAACTTATCATTGGCTCCAGGCCTGATCTTGAACTTGGTGCGCAGCGCGACTCTCGCCAGATCGGCGGCCTCTTCGGCGTCAAGACCCGAGCCCGGCCGGGGACGGGCGAACAGAACCATGCTTCGTTCGGGTCCGTAGATCCGGTTGAAGACCGTGGCGGGAATGAAGGCGACATTGTCCTGCGACTGCGGGCCTGCCCCGCCGATCTTCTCCTGCAATCCGACGATGCGGAAATCCCAGGCGCCAATGCGGACGGTTTTGCCGATCGGAGAGGTGTCGGGGAACAGTTGATTCCGTACCTCGTCTCCGACCACGACGACAGCGACCCGGTTCTGTTCTTCCTGCGGGGTGAAATAACGGCCTTCGGTGAAGTTCACCTCGCGAATCTGAGCCAGATCGGATGAGGTTCCCACAACGCTGGTGCCTTCCAGAAGCCTGCCTCCGGCTCTGAGTTCTTCCGCCCTGATGCGATAGGGACTGTAGATAATGTCATCGCCGGTCGATTGAACCAGATAGCGGTACTCATCCTGGCGGATGGGCTTGTTGGCACGGAACTTTTCGATCCTCTGCCGGCGGCTCAATCCGGGGGACCGAAGCACCTGGCCGATCTGGAAGCTTTGGCTGCCAAAGGCCTTGGAGGTGGTTTCTTCAGCATAGTTGCCCAAACCTTCAATTGCGGCGCCGACAACGACGACGCTGGTAACGCCGATGATCACACCCAGAAGTGTAAGGAAACTACGCAACTTGTGGGCCCGAAGTGAATCGAGCGCCAGCCGGGCGGCGGTTGTAAAAGTTGAGTAGATCCGGGGGTTGTAATGCATACCCTCTCTATTCGATTCAAACAGATCAGCGGGGTTTCAGAAGCAGTAGCATTGAAAAGGAGGGGTGGTGGACCCGAGTTACATCGTATGGCAGGCCGCAGGAGAGCCGCTGACGATCGAGTTCAGCCGTCTGATGGTGGAGCAGATCCGGCAGACGTGTTATTCGGCGACCAATGGAGTTCTACGCGGCGGGAAGGGTGTCGGGGGACTTCTATTCGGAACGCGGCTCGGGTCCCTCTGGCGGGTGTTGAGCTGGAAGCCGATCACCTGCAGCTATCCGCGGGGAGAACCTTTCCATCTGAGCGGCGCCGATGAGATCGCGCTGGAGACAAGCCTGAGCGGAGCGCCCCCGCTGGGGATGACGCTCGTCGGCTGGTTTGCGAGCCACCCGCGCGGAGGATTATTGCTATCGGCGGAGGAGCGGCGCATCCACTCGGTCTTCTTCAGCGCTTCGGAGCGGCTGATGCTGACCATGAGGGCGACGCGCGGGGGGGATCTGGCCATCGCGGTGCATGCGCCGTCGCCGGGTGAACCGGAGAGTTTAGTGGCGCGGCGGCCGGAGCTGAGAGTGACGCCAATGGCGAAGGTGGAGTACGAAGCCGAGTCTGCCGCGATCGCAGGACGGATGGAACCGCGAGACTCCGGCGACAGGGCGGCGGCGAGTCCTGGGCCGGTCAGGACTACTTACTTTGCCATGGGCTTTTCCGGCGCTCTGGTGGCGACGGCGGCGCTGGCCGTCCTGGGGTGGCAACTGACGCAGACCGGCCTTCTGGCTTCCCCGGACAGACTCGCGGCTTCCCTTTCGCCCCCGGCGCGTTTGCTTTCGCTGCACATTGGTCATGATGGCTCCCGGTTGGAAGTGAAGTGGGATCCCCGCGCATATGATCTGAACAATCTGGCTTTCGCCTCAATCGTGTGCGCCGGATCGAACTTCGAAAGATCGGTGGAACTCGAGGAAGAGGCCCTGGCCGCGGGACGCCTGTCGATTCAAATGGATGAGGAACCCGCAGTTGTTACACTGTCCATCCGCACGGCGAAGGGGAAGTCAATCAAGGAGAGCGCAAGGCTAACAAAACTTCCGGCCGCTGCCGAACGGGAAAAAAAGTAGAGCCGGCCTTTTCGGGAACTCATCCGTTCTCATGGAGCCCGACAGAAGGGGCTACAACGAAATTAGCTGGAGTTCCCATGAAACGTTTTCTCTCTCTCACAGTTCTCCTGGCCGCGCTGGCGTTCAACGCCGCCGCCGCCGATATCGTAGACACGGCTGTCTCCGCTGGCAGCTTCAACACCCTGGTCACGGCCGTCAAGGCGGCGGGGCTGGTCGAAACTCTGAAGAGCGCTGGCCCGTTCACTGTCTTTGCGCCGACCGACGAAGCGTTCGCTAAGCTGCCCGCCGGCACGGTGGAAGGCCTGCTGAAGAACCCCGAGGAACTGAAGAAAATCCTCACTTACCACGTGGTCGCCGGCAAGGTGATGGCCGCCGATGTCGTGAAGATCAAGTCGGCCAAGACCGTTCAGGGTTCATCCGCGAAGGTTAAGGTGAGCGGCGGCGATGTGATGATTGATAACGCCAAGGTTGTGAAGACGGATATTGCTTGCGATAACGGCGTGATCCACGTGATCGACACTGTGATCATGCCCAAGAAATAGCCGTTCGATTGCCTACTCCTAGGACTCGGGGTTGACCCGGGTCCTTTTTCGTTTTATGACCACCCGCAAGCTGATCGCGCGAACGGCGGAGGCCTGGAGTGGCTATTCTGGAGTTAACCCTGCCTTCGTATGTCATCACGAGCCGACCGAATCCGCAATCTGACTCTTGCCTTGGATGAACGCATCCTGGTCCTCGACGGGGCCATGGGCACCATGCTGCAACAGCGGAGTCTCACCGCGCAGGATTTCGGCGGGGCGGCCTTCGAGGGGTGCAACGAAATCCTGTGCCGTACAAGGCCGGATGTCATCCTGGACATTCACCGGGCTTACTACGAGGCAGGCGCCGATATCGTCGAGACGAACACGTTCGGTTCGACGCCGCTGGTGCTGGCGGAATACAATCTGGCCCACGAGGCCTATGATCTCTCGCGGCGCGCCGCCGAACTGGCCCGGCAGGCGGCGGATGAGTTCGAGTCGGGCGGCAAACCTCGCTTCGTCGCAGGTTCGATGGGGCCGACGACAAAGTCGATCACGGTCACCGGCGGGGTGACGTTTGGGGAGCTGGTCGAGTCTTTCTACACTCAGGCGAAAGGGCTCCTGGACGGCGGAGCGGACATTTTCCTGATCGAGACGGCGCAGGACACGAGGAACGTGAAAGCGGCGCTGCTGGCTGTGGACCGTCTTTCGAGGGAAGCGGGCCTGAAACTGCCAGTGATGGTCTCCGGGACGATTGAACCGATGGGGACGATGTTAGCCGGCCAGACGGCGGACGCGTTCTACGCCTCGATCGCGCATGCCGATCTTTTGAGCGTTGGGCTGAACTGCGCGACGGGCCCGGAGTTCATGACGGACCACATCCGCACAATCCACGAGATGGCGCGCTCGAGGGTGAGCTGCTATCCGAACGCAGGGTTGCCGAACGAGGAAGGGTTGTACCTCGAGACCCCCGAGTCGCTGGCGCGGCAGATGGAGAAGTTCGTCGATCACGGGTGGATCAACATTTTGGGCGGCTGCTGCGGAACGACGCCGCAGCACATCCGGGCAATGGCGGAGATGACGGACGGCAAGCGTCCCAGGGCCTTGCCGGCAAGGCGCGCGCGCAGTTACTACTCCGGAATCGAATTGGTGGAGGCGGACGAGTCCAACCGGCCGCTGATCGTGGGCGAGCGGACCAACGTGATCGGGTCCCGGGCGTTCAAGACGCTGATCGCGGAAGAGAAATGGGAAGATGCGAGCGAGATCGCACGCCGGCAGGTGCGTAACGGAGCCCATATTGTGGACGTCTGCCTGCAGAGCTCGGACCGCGACGAGATCAACGACATTCCCCCGTTCTACGAGAAGCTGATCCGGAAGGTAAAGGCTCCGGTGATGATCGACACGACCGATCCGAAAGCGGTAGAACTGTCGCTGACCTATTTGCAGGGAAAGGCGATCATCAACTCGGTGAACCTCGAGGACGGCGAGGAAAAGTTTGAAAAAATCTGCCCGATCGCGAAAGCGTACGGGGCGGCGCTGGTCGTGGGGACCATTGACGAGGACCCCGTGCAGGCGCAGGCGTTCACAAGAGAGAGAAAGCTTGCCGTCGCGCGCCGCAGCGTGGAACTGCTCACCGCGAAGTACGCGATTCCAACTGAGGACATCGTCATCGATCCGCTTGTGTTCCCTTGCGCGACGGGCGACGAGAACTACATCGGCGGCGCCGTGGAAACGATCGAGGCGGTGCGGTTGATCAAGGAAGAGATTCCCGAAGTCAAGACGATTCTGGGCGTTTCCAATATCAGCTTCGGGCTCCCCGCGGCGGCGCGCGAAATCGTGAACTCGGTCTTCCTCTACTACGCGACCAAGGCGGGGCTCGACCTCGCGATCGTCAATGCGGAGAAGTTGGAACGGTTCGCGTCGATTCCGCTGGAAGAGCGGAGGCTGGCCGAGAACCTGCTGTTCAACACGCCGCCCGCAGAGGTTCCCGGCGATCACCCGAATCGCGAACTGCTGCGCGCCTTGGCCGCCGACGACACGAAGCACGACTGGCGGAATCAGACAAGAGAAGAGAAGGCCGCGGTGAACCAGTTCCACATCGCGGCGATTTCTCTCCACTTCCGGGGGAAGAGCGTCCGGCGGAGAACGGCCGCGGCGGAACTGCCCTTGGACGAACGGCTGGGCCGCTACATCATCGAAGGCTCAAAGGACGGACTGATTGAGGATTTGAACCGGAAGCTCGCAGAAGGCGCCGCGCCGTTGGAGATCATCAACGGTCCGCTGATGGACGGAATGGCGGAAGTGGGCCGGCTGTTCAATAACAACGAACTGATCGTTGCGGAGGTGCTGCAGTCGGCCGAGGCGATGAAGGCGGCGGTCACCCACCTGGAGCAGTTCATGGAAAAGAGCGAGACGGCCGCGCGCGGCAGGATCGTTCTGGCGACCGTCAAAGGCGACGTCCACGACATCGGCAAGAACCTGGTGGAGATTATCCTGGCGAACAACGGCTACGAGGTGATCAACCTGGGGATCAAAGTGCCCCCCGAAGAGTTGATCAAGGCCTTCCAGCAGCACCGGCCCGATGCCATCGGACTGAGCGGGCTGCTCGTGAAAAGCGCGCAGCAGATGGTGGTGACCGGAGAAGATCTCAGGGATGCGGGCGTTGGCGTTCCGCTGTTGGTGGGTGGGGCGGCGCTTAGCGAGAAGTTCACGATGAACAAGATCGCGCCCGCCTATCAGGGGCCGACCTTCTACGCCAAGGATGCGATGACAGGTCTAAGCCTGATGAACTCGATCATGGACGGAGAGACGAGCGCGGGACTGCTTGCCGCGCATACTCGCGGGCAGATCGAAGAGAGCGAGGGGCCGGTTCCAGCGGCCGTGGCTCATGCCGGGGTGCGCCGCAGCTCAAAGGTGAAGATCGGGATTCCGATCCCGCCAGCCCCCTTTTCCGAACGGCGCGTGCGTGAGATTCCGAACCTGAACGAGATCTGGAGCTACATCAACCCGCACATGCTCTATGGGCGGCACCTGGGCTACAAGGGGCATTTCGAGAAGAACCTGCACGACCGGGAGCCGAAGGCGCTGGCGCTGTTTCACGAGGTCGAGGAGGTAAAACGCCTCGCGGCCACTTTCATGAAGGTGCGCGCCGTTTGGCGATTCTTCGAAGCGGAGCGCGACGGGAACGCCGTACTCCTGTTTGAGCCCGGGGGGCGTACGGTGGCGGAACGGATCACGTTCGGACGGCAGCCGAGGGAGGACGGGCTATGCCTGTCAGACTACGTGCTTGATCCGGACGACAACGGGCGCCGCGACCACATCGGGATGTTCGTCGTCACGGCGGGTGAAGGCGTGCGTCAAAGGAGCGAGGAGGCGAAAGCTCGCGGCGAATTCTTTCTGGCGCACGCGCTGCAGGCTCTGGCCATCGAAACCGCTGAAGGCGCCGCGGAATGGCTGCACCGCCGCATGAGGGAGGACTGGGGTTTCCCCGATCCGCCGACAATGACGATGCAGGAGCGGTTCACCTCGCGGTACCGCGGCAAGCGTTACAGCTTCGGCTATCCGGCGTGCCCGAACCTCGACGATCAAACGATTATCTGGCGGCTGCTGCGGCCTGAAGAGATCGGCGTCGAATTAACCGAAGGGATGATGATGGAGCCCGAGGCGAGCGTCAGCGCGCTGGTGTTCCACCATCCGGACTGCGCCTACTTCACTGCAGCCGATGCCGCCGAACCTTCAGTTTCCTAGTGTGGCGGCGGCGCCCCCGGGCTGGGTGCTGCGCCAAAGCCGAAGACTGTTCGGCGATCCTGTGGGTTTCTTCAGAAGGCTGGCGGACGAGTTCGGCGGGTTCGCGCGCTTCGAGATGGGGAAGCGAAAGTTTTACCTGCTGAGCGATCCGGCGCTGATTCAGGAGTTGCTGGTAACGCACGGCGGTGACACGGAAAAGTTCCCGCGATTGAGGCGGGGACGCGGTCTGTTCGGCGACGGCCTGCTGACGAGCGAAGAACCGCTGCACATGAGACAACGGCGGCTGATGCAGCCGGCGTTCCACCGGGACAGGATCGCGGAGTACGCGCGGGTGATGGCGGAGTGCGCCGATGCGGCCTGTGAGCAGTGGAGCGACGGTGAGGTGGTGGACGTAGGGACGGCGATGAACCGGCTGGCGCTTGCCATCGTGAGCCGGACGCTGTTTTCGACGAACACGGACGCCGGCGCGGGTAAGATCAGCGCTTCGCTGGAAGAGATCCTGACGATGCTGAACAGGCTGGTTCTGCCTCCGGGAGAATTGCGGCTGATGGCCCCGCTGCCGTCGACGCTGCGTTACAAGCAGGCGTTGCGGCAATTGGACGAGGTGGTGTTCCGGCTGATCGCGGAGCGGCGCGCGAGCGGGCCGCGCGGAGGCGATCTGCTGGACCTTTTGATGACGGCCCGGGACGAGGAGAGCGGCGGCGGGATGGACGATGAGCAGTTGCGCGACGAAGTGGTGACGCTGTTTGTGGCAGGGCACGACACGACCGCGAACGCTCTGACGTGGACCTGGCACCATCTGTCGCGCGAGGAGGAAGCGCGGGCTTCGGTGGAAGCCTGCGTTGACGCTGCGCTTCAGGGACGGGCGCCCGGCTTCGAGGATTATGGATCGCTCGGCGAAGTCGAGCGCGCGGTAGCCGAATCGATGCGGCTGCATCCGCCGGTGTGGATCCTGGGGCGGCGGCCGCGGCGCGGCTTCGAGCTTGGGGGCGTGGAGATGGACGTGAACTCGATCCTGCTGGTGTGCATGGCGGTGCTGCACCGGCGGGCGGAGTTGTGGCCGGAGCCGGAGAGATTCGATACGGCGAGGCACATGCCCGGGCAGGAGAGGCACAAGTACGCTTTCCTGCCATTTGGAGCGGGGTCGCGACTGTGTATCGGGGAGCGGTTCGCCTGGATGGAGGCGGTGCTGTGCGTGGCTTCGATCGCAAGGCGATGGCGCCTGGAACGGGTGGATGGAGAGGTGGTCCCACGAGCGCTGTTGACGCTGCGCCCGCGGGACGGGCTGCAGTTGCGGGCCGTGAGGCGGATTACCAGGTGACCGGCTTGCCAGGTTCGAGCGGCCAGACCTCGACGCCAGAACCCTGAAGCTTCGCGCTGAGCGCTTCCGGCGTGCCGGCGAGCACGGGGAAGGTGCCGAAATGCATTGGAACGACTTTCTTGACCTGAAGCATGCGGGCGGCGTGGGCCGCTTCTTCGGGGCCCATGGTGAAGTGATCGCCAATGGGGAGGAACGCGAGTTCAGGTTTGTAGATCGAGGCGTAGAGAGCCATCTCGCTGCAGATGGCGGTGTCGCCGGCGAAGTAGGCGTTGCGGCCATCGGGCAAGTGGAGAATGTAGCCTGCTGCTTCGCCGCCGTAGACCCAGTTCGCGCCATCCTGAATTCCGCTGGAATGAAGCGCGTGAGTCATGGTGACGGCGAGCGCGCCGGCCTGCTGGCGCCCGCCTTTGTTCATGCCGGAAAGATTGGCGACGCCTTTGGATTCGAGCCACGAGCAGATTTCGTAGTTGGCGACGACCTTGGGAGAAAACTTCTTCGCGAGATCGGCGGCGCCGGCGATGTGGTCGAAGTGGCCGTGCGTAATGAGCATGGTGTCGAGTTTGGCGAAAGAGAAGCCGGCCGGGAACTTCGGGTTGCCATCGAGCCAGGGGTCGACGACGATGGAATCGCCGTTGCAACCGAGGGCAAAAGTACCATGACCGAGCCAGGTGATATCGAGCATGAGTGCCTCCGAAGGGCTATTGTAGCGGCTTGGGGCGCAGGTCGAGGCCGAAGCCGAGCGGGGCGATTTCGGGAATGGAGACGGGAAGCCGGCCGGTGACCGGGGCGTCGCCGTAGAGCGCCTTCACGACGGCGGTTTCACTGGGCCCCGATGTGGAGAAGGCCGCCAAATACGCTTTGACGCCCGGGAATGCGCGGATGAGGTAGGGGTTGCCGAGAGAGACAAGAGCGAGGGGCTTTCCCGTGGCGAGCAGCGACTCCATGAAGGCTGGATACCTTCCGGGAAGCCCGATGGAGCCCTGATAGGCGGCCGAGACGACAAAGGTGAAGACGGCGATCGAGGGACAAGAGGAAGCCTGCCCGGCATGTGCGGCGTATTCCTGTTCGGGGAGGTTCGGGTCGAGCAGCGTCACTTGCGACTTGGGCGAAGCCTGCCGGAGCGCCTCGGCCACGTCGCGGCCCTGTGTGGAGAAGCGGCTTCCGGAAAGAACGAAATGGCACACCGGTTGAGTCCTGTCGAGTGGCAGGAGAGAGCCTTCGTTCCTGACAAGGGTCAGTGCCCGCGAAGCGGCCGAGCCGGCGAACTCGGCGTCTTCGGGCGAGGAGATCTTCTCAGCAAGGGCGTCGAGACTCACGAACCGGTTGCGATGCAAGCCAAGCCGGACCTTGGCGGCGAGCACCTTGCGAACGCTCTCGTCGAGGCGCGCTGCCGTGATGCGGCGCGACTGAACGGCGGCGACGATGGCGCGCACCGCGGCGCGAGGGTCCGGAGGGACCAGCAGGACATCGACCTCGGCTTCGATGGCGCGCACGGCGGCTTCTCCGGGGGAGAACTGCGCGGCGAGGCCCTGCATGTCCATGGCGTCGGTGGTGGTGAGTCCCTTGAAACCAAGCGTCTCGCGGAGCAGGCCGGTCATGATGTTGCGGGAAACCGTCGCCGGCAGCGAATCGGATTCGAGCGCGGGGACGGCCAGATGCGCAGTCATGATGGAATCAACGCCGGCTTCGATGGCGGCGCGGAAAGGGACGAGTTCGACGGCGTCCATGCGCTCGCGGGAGGCGGAGACGACGCCGAGGCCGATGTGGGAGTCTGTGCTGGTGTCGCCGTGGCCGGGGAAATGCTTGACGGTGAGGAGAACCTCGTTGGCGGGATCCGAGCGAGCCCCTTCGATGAAGGCTTTCACATGCGAGGCGACGAGCTTCGGATCTTCGCCAAAACTTCGAATGTTGATGATGGGATTGTCCGGGTTGTTGTTGACGTCGGCGTCGGGGGCGTAGACCCAATGGATGCCAAGGGCGCGCGCCTCCCGCGCCGTGGCGCGCCCCAGAGCGCGCGTGGCGTCGAGATCGTTAGCGGCTCCATAGGCCATGAGGTGGGGATACTGCGGCGTGCCGTTAAGGCGCATGGAGGCGCCTCGTTCGAAATCGCCGCCGGCAAGCAGTGGAAGCTTCGAGAGTTTCTGCAGCCGGTTGAAGAGCGCGGCGGTTTGATAAGGCTCCGCTTTTTGCACGACGCCGGAACGAACACGGTTCAGCAGAATGACGCCGCCGGCCTTGAGGTCGGCGATGGCGGACCGGAGCTCGCGCCAGGCTTTGGTGCGGGGATGTGGATTGTCTCCGTAGACGGGGATAATCAGGAGTTGGGCCGCCTTCTCCGCCAATGTCATGCTGCGGAGCCACTGCGAGACGAGAGACGCGGGGGAGTCCTGCCGCCTCGTCTGTTTTGGGGGAGCGGCGAACAGCGAAGCGGAGAGGAGCGCGATGAGAGCGGCGCGAAGCATCAAATGTCAGACTAGCAGAGGGCGGCGGGGGCTCTCAGGCCTTTGCGGCCTTGCGAGTCAGCCGCGTGCGCCGCGGTTTCTCGGAGATCGGGGGCTTACGCGGCGATTTTAAGAGCCGCGTGACGGCGCGGACCAGATGAGCGACTTCGTTCGCGCTCTTCATGATGACCATGTTTGCGCCGGTGTTGCGTTCATCGAGGCCCAGTGCGTCGACGAAGCCGGAGATGAGCACAACTGGAATCTCCGTCCGCCTCTGGCGAAGCTGGGCGATGAGTTCAGCGCCGTCCATGTCCGGCATGCGATAGTCAGTCACCACCAAGTCGAAGAGGTGCTCTCCAAAGAGAGATAGCGCCTCCTTGCCGGAGAGGGCGCAGTCGGTGAGATATCCGATCTCTTCCAGGACCGCCTTGCGGGCCATCAGGCCACCTTTGTTGTCGTCGACGAGAAGTACGCGGCCTAGGGGTTGGGTTGACAATTTGGCGTTACTGACCATGCCGGAAACCACGAGGAAGGTAACAAAGCCGTCACGCTCGTGTCAATCAAGTCGTATCGCACTCATGTGAGGCGAGATTCATTCCTTGACTTCGAGTTTCAGCTGTGGTCAACGGTGATGACCGTGATCTCACTCGACCTCGCGGGGTGCGTTGTATCCCGCTTTGGCGATGATCTGGTACTTGATCGGCTTGCCCTTTTCATCGGTGATCTTCAGCGGTTCATTTGTCTGAGGGTTGACAAGGTCGACCTTGATCTTGCGATATTTCCCGTCGCGGGCCACATTGGTGGGCTGATAGGCAAGCGTGTACGTGTTGCGGAGAGCCTCCGAGATCTGGCGGAAAATCCCGCCATACTCGCCGAAGAAGCGCGGGAACCATGCCTGGCCGCCGGTCTCGCGCGCGAAGGTGCGGAGTTGGTTGTCGGCCTGGAGGAAGTCGAGGCGCTGGATCGGTCCCATGTAGCCGCGGGCGTCGTACCACTCGCGAAGGGCCTGCAAAGTACCAAGAGCGTAAATTGGTACTCCGGCGGTCTGAAGCTTGCGGCGCGCCTGATCGAACGTCTGCTTTGAAAAAGTGTCCATGCCGCTGCCGACGTAGAGGATTGCCTTGCGGCCCTCGATGTCGCTCATGCGGTCGGCGACCTCGGTCAGGGCGTCGTAAATGTTCGCTTCCGAAAAACCAGGGATCCGAAGCCGCTGCATCGCTTCGTAGGTCTGCTGCCGGTTTGTGGTGAAGTCAGAGAGAATCTCGGTCCGCAGATCGAAGGCGACGACGGCGACGGTGTCTTCCGGCAAGAGAGTCTCGAGGAATCCATAGGTGGCCGTGAGAGTCTCCTGCCATCCGTAGCTCCAGTACTGTTGGAACAGGTTACAGAACTCGATCACCATGGCGATGGTCATGGGGGATTGGCCGGTGGAGTACCCGCTCACCTTCTGCGGGACGCCGTCCTCCATGATGCGGAAGTTGCCGGCGGGTATGCCGGGGATGAACCGTCCCTTGTTGTCAAGAACAGCCACATCGACGCTGACCGTCAGGGTGTCAGAGCGGAAGGTGGGCCCTTCCTGGGGGCCCTCCTCCTTGGCCTTGCGCATCTTGGAGGGGATCTTCTCCTGGTCGGCGGGTTCAGCGGGTTTTTCGCCGGTCTTGGCGGCCTCGGGACGCTTAGGACGCGCCACCGGGTCGCCGGTCTCGCGTTTCGGGCCTGCCTGCGGCCACAGCAGCATGGCAGGCAGGAGAAGACCGCAAAGTGCAGTCAGCACGGATTTTCTCAGCATCATGAAACACCCTTGACGGACTCTACAACTATATGACGGTTTCAGTTGGGTTGGAGTTGCGGGACTAATGCGTCCAATCGCCAGGTCCGGAGCCGCGTTTCTTCATGTAAACCTCAAACTTCCGGCGGGCGCGTCGAAGTTGCCACTCCTTTTGGCGGGTTCGCAAGGTATCGAGGAGGCCGGGACCGCGCCGTGAAAGCCGCGCCGTACGCGAGTCCCAGCCGAACTTGATGTAGAGGTAGCCGACGGCCAGGCCTCCCAGATGGGCGATATGGCTGACCCGGCTGCCAGTGCTCCGCATGGTTGAGAGAAAGACGATGGCGCCCATCAGCATCACATAGTAGCGGGCCTTCATCGGGAAGAGAAAGCTGAAGAAGACCGTGGAGTCGGGGAAGAGCATGCCGAACGCCAGCAGGAGCGCGTAGATGGCGCCGGACGCTCCAATGGTGGTCGCCCGCGGGTTGTCGATCGCGTAGCCGAGTACGATGACGAAGACGCCTGCGCCGACGCCGCAGGCGAGGTAATAGCGCAGGAAACGCTGCGAACCCCATGCGCCCTCGATGGGCGTTCCGAACATCCACAGCGAGAGCATGTTAAACAGAATGTGTTCGAAGCCGAAAGGGTTGTGGAGGAAAAGGTAAGTCACGATCTGCCAGACCTTCAACTCCCCCAGAAAGGCGGCCGGCGCAAGGCCGAACAGATTGAGCACGGCCGTCGAGAAGGCATCCGGCGCGAGCGCGAGGACAAGATAGATCCCCGTGTTGACGATGAGCAGGGTTTTGACCATGGGGGTCATCATGCCCATGGGGGGAGGCCCGGAGCGGGTGCGGTAGGCGGGTGTGCCCATGATGGTATGCGTGCGATCCTTAGTTTCACGATATCACTATGGTTTTACCGGTCATTCTCGCGGCGATGACAATGGGACTCGAGCCCGACCTGATTGTTCTGAACGCGCGCGTGCGCACGATGGACCCCCGCGGCAGCGTCGCCGAAGCCATGGCGGTGCGCGACGGCAAAATCGCGTTCGTCGGCAG
>CAYWST010000123.1:0-14105 GCA_964461075.1 uncultured Solibacteraceae bacterium
TGTCCGATGAGAGCATGCGGGAGAAGTTCGGCCGGCGGCTGAGAGATCGGGAACAGTTCAGCTTTGGATTCGGCATCGACTTCGAGGTGGAGAGTTACCTGCGTTATCGCGGGTCGCAGTTCGTCGGGCGTTTCGACGCCAACTCCTACCTTTACATCACCAAGGCCATGGACTACTTCGACCTCACGGCGGGTTACCCCACGCTCGCCGCGTCGCTGGAGAGGGCGGCCTGCAGGTTCCTGATCATCAGTTTCACTTCCGACTGGCTTTACCCTTCCTACCAGTCGCTGGAGATCGCCAACGCGCTCCGCGCCAGGAACCACGACGTGACCTACTGCGAGTTGTCCTCCAACTATGGCCACGACGCGTTCCTGGTGGACGTCGGAGAGCAAACCGAAATCGTTCGCGGCTTTCTCGCTCGCTGCATGCGCGAACGGCGCGCGCCGGAGGTGCGCGCTTGAAAGTGAAGGAGGTCTTCGGGCGGGCCGATTACGCGCTGATCGGCGAGATGATCCCGGACCGGTCGCGCGTGCTCGATCTCGGCTGCGGAGACGGCGCCCTGCTGGCGTGGCTGAAGGACCAGAAGGCGGTGCAGGCGCGGGGGATCGAGCAGGACCGGGAACTCGTCCAGAAAGCGATCACGCGCGGCGTTACCGTCTACCAGGGAGATCTCGAGGCCAGCCTGGGCGAGTACCCGCCGGGCGCCTTCGATTACGTCATCCTAAGCCAGACCTTGCAGGAATCGCGGCGGCCTCTCGAAGTGCTGAAGGGAATGCTCAGAATCGGCCGGCATGCCGTGGTCGCTTTTCCGAACTTCGGCCACTGGCGGGTCCGGCTGGCGCACCTGCTGAGCGGCCGGGCGCCGAAGACGCCCCTGTTTCCCTACGAGTGGTACGCCTCGCCCAACATTCATTTTCTGACGGTGATCGACTTCGAGGAACTGATCGATCAGCAGGGGTGGGCGATCGAAAGGAAGGTCTTCCTCGCTTCGGGCCGGGACGTCCAGTTGTTTCCGAATCTGCTGGCCGAGGTGGCGATTTATCTCATCAAGAAGGAGAAGGCGGGCTGAGAGATGGGCGCCCGAAGCGACATGGGCGGGATGGAGTGGCTCAACCCGGACTCGATCCTCGCATCGACGGCCGACGGCTACTGGCAGGCGGACCTGCAGGCGGGCAGGATGTATGTGAGCCAGCGGTTCCGGGATCTGCTCGGAATCGCGGAAAACGAGACGGAACCCGGCCGGCCGATGCTGGATTACGAGTGGGTGCATCCTCTAGACCGCCCGCGCGTCCAGGACGATTTCGCCAGGATGGTGAAGCAGAGGCGCGACGAACTGAGCCATGAGTACAGGCTGCGAACCGGGCGAGGCGGATGGGTTTGGGTACAGGGGCGCTGCAAGATTCTTGAATGGAGCGAAGACGGCCGGCCGAAACTGCTCTGCGGATGGATCAGCGACATCACCAGGCGCCGCCAACTGGAGCAGGCGCTGGGCGCGCTGCTCGAGAAGCAGAAGTCCGGTTCGCTCGAGGAGTTTCTCGCCGATGCGGTCTTTCACCTGACAAGCGCCCTCGATTTCCGCTTCGGCCACATCGGCATGTTGACCGAGGACGGGCTTGGGGTCAGGACGCTGGCCGCGATCCGGGATGGACGGATCGTGCCGAACTTCCGTTACAGGCTGGACGGCTCGCCGTGCGCGAACACGATCAACGAATCGATCTGCGCCTACCCTCAGGGCGTGCAATCCCTCTTCCCGCATGACCGTGGCCTGAAAGATCTCGGCGTGGAGAGCTACCTCGGCATCGCTTTGCGTTCGAGGCGAAACCGGATCGTCGGCCTGCTGGCCGCGATGCACGACAAGCCGATTCAACGGAGCGACATTCCCGAAGCGCTGATCTCGCTCATCGCCGACCGGATCGCGAGGGAACTGGATCTGGACCGCGCCGAGACGGCGCTCGACCGGCAGATGCGCCATGCGCATCAGATGTTCGAGAAGTCGATCAATGGCATTGGATTGCTGAGCGAAGTGCGCGATGCCGGCGGCCGCCTGACCGATCTTCGCTGGATGGAGGTCAACCCTGCGCTGGAGGGGCACCTTGGCGCGAGCTGTCCGGCGCTGCTTGGGCGCTCCATCCTGGAATCGGGCGTCTGCGGCGCCGCGGTCTTTGAACAGGCCAACGCGATCGGGGAGGCCGGGTTCTCCGAGAAGCAGATTCAGAGTTCGTCCGGGCAGTGGTTCGACGTCCGGCTCTACCGCCCGGAGGCGGGACTGCTTGCGATTGTGACAAGCGACATCACCGGGCGCAGGATCGCCGAGGAGGCGATTCGCGAGTCGGCGGACAGGATGAGAAGCCTGTTGGCGAACCTCTCTTACGCGGCGCTCGTTCTGGATCTCGATGGCCGCGTGGTCTTCGCGAATCGGGCCGCGGGTGAACTGATCGGGGGCACGGAAGAAGACCTCGTTGGCGAGATCTGGTTGCGCCGATTCCTGCCGGTCGACGAGCGAATCAGGGTGGAGGGCGTTTTGGAGTCGGTCGGAGGGCTTGCCAATTGCCCGCCGCACGTATCCAACCGGATCCTCCGGCTTGACGGTCAGGAGCGCATGGTGGAGTGGGACATCCATCCGATCCGGAGCGCCGGAGGGGAAGTGGACGCCATTACCGCCGTCGGCCGGGACGTGACCGACGTGCGGGCTCTCCAGCGGCGCGCGCGGCTCTCGCAGCGAATGGACGCGGTTGGGAAACTCGCCGGGGGCGTCGCGCACGACTTCAACAATCTGCTCACGGTAATCAACGGCTATGTCCGCCTCGCCCAGGGGCTGGCCGAGACGGAGACGCTGAAGAGCTATCTCGGAGAGATTCAACGCGCCGGGTCGAAAGCGAACGATCTGACCCGGCAACTTCTTGCTCTCAGCCGGGGGCAGGCGATGCATGCGCGCGATTTTCCCGCCCATGCGACCATTCAAGGAATCAAGCCGCTGGTGGAGCGGCTGCTTGGTGCGGAGATCTTTCTCGACGTCCAGTTGGCAGCGTCCAACGACTGGGTTCATTTCGACCCGAACGCGGTTGAACAGATCCTGCTGACCCTCTCGGCGCGCGCGAAAGAGGTGACGCCCCAAGGGGGTGCAGTGCGCCTGTCGACCGCATGTGTGATGGGTCCGTTGGAGGTGCAAGGCGGCGTCCTGCCAGAGTACGGCTACTTCCGCCTTCGATTCGAAGATGACGGCTCCGGAATGAGCGACCGCTCGCTGGCGCAGATCTTTGAGCCGTTCAGCGAAACCGACGCCGGCCTCCGTCCGGGCCTTGAACTGGCGACAGTCTACAGCGTATTGACCCAGGGAGGCGGCGGGGTAAATGTGGAAAGCGGCGATTGGGGGACGCGCTTCGATGTTTACATCCCCTCGGCTCCGCCCAGGACCGCCGTGGAGGCGGCGGGGATCGCCCGCTCGGTCTCCGAGGTCAGCGGAGCCGTCCTTCTGGTAGAGGATCAGGAGCAGGTCCGTCTTTATGCCGCCGAAGTTCTCCGCGGGGCGGGATTGGAAGTGATCGTCTGCAGCAACGCCGCCGAAGCGGCATCCACGCTTGCCGACGCCGCGATCCCCATCGCCGTGCTCGTCACGGACCTGGTCATGCCGGGCATGTCGGGCCGGGATCTCGCCGCCCATGCGCGCCAACTCCGTCCTCAATTGCCGATTGTCTTCATGTCCGGCTACGCCGAACTGGGTCCTTCGGCCCGTGAACTCGAGGCCCTTGACGCGCGATTCCTGCAGAAGCCTTTCACGCCCGACCAGTTGGAATCGGCCGTTCGCGGCGAAATCGGGCAATTCACGCCGGCCAGGATCGTCATCGCCGACGACGACCACGGCGTTCGCGCCTTCCTGCGAAGCGTTCTGGAGGGCGCCGGCTATCAGATCGTCGAGGCCGAAGACGGCTCGGCCGCGATGCAGGCTCTCAGAGCCGCGCCCGCCGAGATCCTCATCACGGATCTGGTCATGCCGGGGCAGGAGGGCATCGAGACGATCCGGGACGCGCGGAAGGCCTGGCCGAGCCTGAAGATCATTGCGATTTCCGGGGCGTTTTACGGCCAGTTCCTTCGCGCTGCGGAGATGCTCGGGGCGCGCGCCGTCTTGCAGAAGCCGATCCGTCCGGAGGATCTTCTACGGTGCGTGAAAGAGGTCCTCAAGGCTCAGGATTGAGCCGCCCGCGGCGAGCACCCGGAGCATTTCCGGGGTCGGCTGGTCCGGTTGTGAGTCCACGACGAGAGAGAAGCGGGCGTCAGCCCAGGGGATGTCCTCCCTGTCCCCCGGGGAGACCATGATGTTGCCCCAGCGGGCATAGCGGTGACGTAATCCCGGCAGCGCCGAACGAGATCCGCCCAGGATCGTGAGAGAACCCTCCTGAAGGCGAGCCGCCAGGCGCCCAGCCGCATCCGCGTCGAGCGGCCCGGTGGCCAGGACCCTGGCTCCGAGGGGAATCCCGGCGGACATGTTAACCGACGACGCTGTCGAACACCCGGACCTTGGCCCACATCGCCTGATTCTCCTCGATGAACTTCTTGTGCAGTTCGGCCGTCTGGTAGCGGTCGTGATTCTCGCGGGTGTCGAAGACGATGTGCAACGAGACGTCGAAATCGCGGTCGTTCACATCCCGCTTCAGGTCTTCAGCGATCGTGCCCGCAGCGAAAAAGACCACGCCGGGATGCGGCTTCAGGTACTTCTCGCAGGCGGCGGCCAACCTCGCCCGCGCCGCCGGGGTTTTCTCCTTGAGCGTGAAGAAGACGATGTGCGCCAGTCGCGGCCCGGCCGGCGCCGCGATCGCCGTGGCAGCCGTGCTGGCCGTCATCAGTGCGGATCTTCTTGTGAGCGACATCTCGATCAGTCTCCTGCGATGTTGACCAGGCCCTGAGACTGCTCAACGACAGCCTGAGCCTGGTCGGGGGTGAACTCTTCCACCTTCTGGCTGATGTTATAGGCGCAGAACTTCGGGCCGCACATCGAACAGAAGTGGGCTTGCTTGAAGCCCACGTCCGGCAGCGTCTCGTCGTGGTAGGCGCGGGCGGTCTCCGGGTCGAGCGAGAGCTCGAACTGCCGGTTCCAATCGAAGCGGTAGCGGGCGCGCGATAGCTCGTCGTCGCGGTCGCGGGCGCCAGGGCGATGGCGCGCGATGTCGGCCGCATGCGCCGCGATCTTGTAGGCGATAATCCCCGCCTTCACGTCGTCCTTGTTCGGCAGGCCGAGGTGCTCCTTGGGCGTCACATAACAGAGCATGGATGCGCCGTGCCAGCCGATCATCGCCGCCCCGATGGCCGACGTGATGTGGTCGTAGCCCGGCGCGATGTCGGTCACGAGAGGGCCCAGAGTGTAGAAGGGCGCTTCGTGGCAGAGTTCCATCTCCTTGTCGACCTGGAGGTTGATCTGATCCATCGGCACGTGGCCGGGGCCCTCGATCATCACCTGCACGTCGTACTCCCACGCCACCTTCGTCAACTCGCCGAGGGTCTTGAGTTCGGCGAACTGCGCTTCGTCGCTCGCGTCGGCGAGGGAGCCAGGGCGCAGGCCGTCGCCCAGGGAGAAGCTCACGTCGTGCTTCTGGAAAATCTTGCAGATCTCCTCGAAGTGCTCGTAGAGGAAGTTCTGCTTGTGGTTCTTCACCATCCACTCGGCCAGGATGGAGCCGCCCCGGCTCACGATGCCTGTCACCCGTTTCGTCGTGAGAGGGATGTACTGGACGAGAACTCCGGCGTGGATGGTCATGTAGTCGACGCCCTGCTCGGCCTGCTCCTCGATCACTTCGAGCATGACCGAGGGGGTCAGATCCTCTACCCGGCGGACTCGAGACAGAGCCTCGTAGATCGGCACCGTGCCGACGGGGACCGGAGACTCGTTGATGATCGCCTGCCGGATGGCGGGGATATCTCCGCCTGTGGAGAGATCCATCACCGTGTCGGCGCCATATTTTACCGAGTAATGAAGTTTCTCCAACTCGCCCTGAACGTCCGAGGTGGTCGCCGAGTTTCCGATGTTGGCATTGATCTTGCACTTCGAGGCGATCCCGATGGCCATGGGCTCTAGCGCCAAGTGATTGATGTTGGCGGGGATAATCATGCGGCCGCGAGCCACTTCATCGCGGACGAGTTCCGGGCTCAACTGCTCGCGCCGGGCGACATAGAGCATCTCCTCGGTGATGACTCCGCGCCTTGCGTAGTGCATTTGGGTGCGGATGGGATCGTTCTTGCGGGACTCAACCCAGTGGGCTCGCTGCATGACAGGATTATCCCACGTTCAAGTCCTGTTTCAGTGGGGCCGCGGCCCGACCCGAACATGGCCGGGTTGCTTCGGGTGAAACTGCGCGCGCCCGCATATGAGCCGGGCCGGGTGGTGTGGATTACGGCCCTCGTCGAGTCGGTCATGGGCATCGCCAGCCCGCTGCCCGTCGCGCCATAATCAACCCATGCGATTGTTTCTCGTTCTCGCCCTCCTCCTGCCTATCTCGGCGCAGGAGGTCTCCCAGAGCGGCCTTCGGCTCAAAGCCGAACGCCCGATGGTGGCGCAGCCCGAGCGCGCGCCCAAGGCGATGGCGGCCACCGTCCATCCCTTGGCGACCGAAGCCGCGCTCTCGATCCTCAAGAAGGGCGGCAACGCCGTCGACGCCGCCGTCGCGGTGGCGTTCGTGCTCGGGGTTGTTCATCCCGAAGCCGGCAATCTGGGCGGCAGCGGCTATTTGATGGCACGGATGGCGGATGGCAAGACGACGGTGTTCGACTACGGCGGCGACGCCCCCGGCGCGGCTAACCCCAAGATGTTCTCCGCGCGCGCCGAGCAGCAAGTCGGCTACAAATCCATCGCGGTGCCCGGCACGCCCGCCGGCATGGGATTGGCGCACTCGCGCCTCGGCAGGTTGAAGTGGGCGGAAGTGCTCGAGCCCGCGCGCCGCATCGCAAATGACGGGTTCCCGGCTTCGCAGCGGATGGAACTGATCCTCAAGTTGCAGGTCCCCGTGATGAAGTCGTTTCCTGAAACCGCGAAGATCCTGCTGCATGGCTCGGATCAGCCGCTCAAGCAGGGCGAACTCGTCGTGCAGAAGGATCTGGCGGCGACTCTCAAGCGCATGCAGAAGGGCGGATGGAAGGAGTTCTACCAGGGCGAGACGGCGCGCCGCATTGCAGCGGATATGAAGGCGCACGGAGGCTACATCACGCTTGAAGACCTCTCGCGATATGAGGCGCGCGAGGCCGAGCCGATTCAGATCACCTACCGCGGCCACCCTGTCCTGCTGCCGCCGCCGAGTTCGACGGGCGGCGCCACCGTGGCAATGCAGTTGCGCGTCTTGGACCGTTTTCCGGTGAAACTTGGCATGGAGGGCAGCAGCGAAGTCCGCCACTTGCAGATTGAAGCCATGCGGATCGCCTCGCGCGTCCGCCGCGCGATGATCGGCGGCAAGAAACCGGCTGACCTGCTCTCGGACGCCTCGGTGGAGGAGGCCGCTCGCACCATTTCGCTCGACAAGGCGGGCCTTGTCGCCACGCCCGCCGAACCGGATGGCGAGAGCGCCGACACGACGCACTTCACCGTGGTGGACGCCCAAGGCAACGTTGTGACCAACACCTATACCCTGAGCGGCTTCTACGGCAGCCAAGTGATCGCCGCCGGCACCGGCGTTCTGCTGAACAACCACATGAGCGCATTCGCCGCCGCGGATCTCAAGCCGCATGTGCGCTACTCATCGACAATGTCTCCCACGATCCTGTTGCGAAAGGACGGCACGCTCTGGGCCGCGTTCGGCACGCCAGGAGCGTCCACGATCCCGTCCACGATCACCCAGGTGGTGATGAACCTTGTGGATTTCAAGATGTCTTTGCGCGACGCCGTCGGGTTTCCGCGTCTCCATTACGGCGGGGAGACTTCGGGCGTCGCCGCCGAGCCCGCCGCGATGGTCTTCGACGTCGCCGAGAAGCTGAAGTCGATGGGGCACAAGCTGAATCCGAATTATCGCTCGCAAGGCGACGTCAACGCCATCCTCGTTGAAGAGGGGACGGGCTGGAGACAGGGCTGGGCCGACGGCCGCCGCGGCGGCGTGGTGCGGGGTTACTGAGGATACGGTATAACCTGAATCGTGGCGACTTCACCCTTCTATCCGTTCCTGCGGCGCGTGGTGATCGAGAACTACCGCAGCATCGCCCACTGTGATGTCGAGCTTCAGCCGCTCGCTTTTCTGGTCGGCCCGAACGGCTCCGGCAAGAGCAACTTCCTGGACGCTCTCCGGTTTGTCGCGGATGGGATGAGGGGGCCGCTCGATGAGGCGATCGCGGCACGCGGGGACTTCCAGGCACTCTTGCGCAGCGGATCGCGAGAGGAAAGGTTCACAGTCCGGTTAGAACTGGGCCTGAACGAATCGACCTCCGCAAGATACCAGCTCGCGGTGGGGCGGAATGCTGGAGGCGGCCCGTGGATCTCAGGCGAGTCGTGCACTGTCTGGGTTGTGGGCTCCAAGACACATTCCTACGTCGTCGATGAGGGCCGGCTAGGCCATCACTCCACGTCAAATGCTCCGCCGGTCCCACCGGACCGGCCGTACTTGCCTGTCGCTTCAGGGTTGCCTGAGTTCCGGCCTCTGTTTGAAGCCCTCAGTGGCATGGCATTTTATAGGATCTCCCCTCCAAAAATGCGCGGGCTCCAGAGAGGCACGGTTTCATCGCAGCTTTCGCCGGATGGGAGTAATTTGGCGCGCGTCCTCCAAACGATGGAAATGATGTCGCCACGTGTGAAACGTAGGATTGAGGAGTATCTGGAAGCGATTCTGCCAGATGCCGAAGCAATTGGATGGCGAATGATCGAGGGGCAGTACCTGCTCAACATTTCGAGATCCGAACTTCGATCCGGCCCTCCCCGTGAGCTGTCGTCGTTCCAACTCTCAGAAGGAACTCTACACGCCCTCGGAGTGCTCACGGCTCTTGCGCAAGGCCCCGGCACGGGCCAGAGGGTCTTTCTGGTTGGGATAGAGGAGCCGGAAACCGCTGTCCACCCAGGCGCCGTGGGCGTCTTACTCGACGCGATGCTTGAGGCCTCGCTTTGCAAACAGGTCCTGGTCACGACGCATAGTCCGGATTTGTTGGACTCGGTGGAAGTTTCGCATGACAGCATTCTTGCCGTGTCAAACGAGGCTGGACCGACTACGATCCGGAGAATTGACGAAGAGGGTCGGCGAATCATGCGTGATCGATTGATTACGCCTGGAGAGATGTTGCGGATGGGGCAACTCCACTCCGTTGAGGCCGAGGGCCATTGATGGAGATCCGATTCGGCTGCGTGGTTGAGGGGTACGGGGAGGTTCGAGCATTGCCGGAACTCCTGCGGCGAATCGCCGGTGAGATCAGGCCTGGAATCCGAGTGTCAGCGCAAGCGCCGTTCCGCGTGCACCGGGATGAGTTCATCAGGAAACGACAGGTTTTCGAAGCTGCGATCGGGCAGGCGAAAAGAAACGCCGGGCCAGAAGGGGCTGTTCTCGTTCTGCTCGACAGCGAAGGGTTTCCTCCCTGCGACCTGGCCCCAGAGCTTCTCGCGCGCATCGATTCGGTCTGCCCGGAGCGTCCACATGGATTGGTCCTCGCTCACCGGAATTATGAAGCATGGCTCATCGCCGCTGCAGAATCGCTTTCGGGGAAGTGGGATTTTCCGCCTGAGCTTGTCGCTCCGCGCGATCCGGAAGCCGTTGGTGGAAAGAAATGGATCCAAGAAAGGCTGCCGCGGGGGAGAAAGTACACGGAACGGACAGATCAGGCGACGCTCACCCGCCTGTTCGACATCCACGCCGCCCGCCAGAACGCCCCCTCCTTCGACAAGCTCTGGCGAGAAGTGGAGCGGCTTCTTATTCTGTGCTGTCGCTGATCTCCAATCCCTTGGCCTGCTCGATGAGCCTGAGGGTGTCCACCTTGGCGACGCGGTTCAGCGGCATCTGGCCCGGTTCGACGATGACGTACTTCGATGGCCGCATGTAGCCGGTCAGCAGTCGCGCGTGGCGCTTGAGGTCCGCCTCGGTCAGTTCGGCGCCGGGCTTCTTTTCGACGAACGCCACGATCGCCTCGGAGAACACGGGATGCGGCACGCCGACAACGCCCACGGAAGCCACCTGCCCGGTCAATTGCGCGAAGTGCGCCTCGACGTCACCTGGAAAAACCTGATAGCCCGCCGGCTTGATGACGAACCTGGCCCGTCCCGAAAAACGCAGTCCGCGCGCGTCGAGCGATCCCAAATCGCCGGTGTAGAGATATCCGTCCGTGGATAAGGCCGCTGCGCTCGCATCGCGATTTCCGTAATAGCCCAGGAAGTGCTGCGGTCCGCGGAAACAGACGTGCCCGATTTCTCCATCTTTCATCTCCGCGCCCGCCGAGCCGTCGCCGCGCATCGGGCCGCGAATCGAAATCAGGTAGAGAGGCATGGCGACGCCGAGCGTTCCGTCGATCTGGTCCGGGTCCGGGGAAAGCGGCGTGTAGGTGCAGAAGCCCGAGGTTTCCGTCAAGCCGAGTCCGGTACCGATCCTTGGCCCCATCCGGCGGAGCTGCTCGAGAAACGGTCTTGGAACGCTCTGCCCGCCGTAGACGACGGCTTTCACACTTGAGAAGTCGCGAGATGAGTACGTCGAATGCCGCCACATCATGCTGAACATGGCGGGAATCTGCCCGATCAGCGAGACGCCATGATTCTCAATGGCGTCGAGGGAGAGCCCGGGGTCGAAGATCTCCAGCGTGACCGCCGTCCCGCCGAAGAACAGCGTTGTCATCAGCAGTTCGCTCTGACATCCGACATGCGACGGCGGGAGGTTGACCAGCACGCTCGCGCCCTCGAATTCGAATCCAAAGCCAAGACCTAGGTTCTGCGAGGTGATCCCGCGGTGTGAGAGCATCGCCGCCTTGGGGCTGCCGGTGGAGCCGGTGGTGAAGATGATCTGCGCCGGGTCGTGCGGCTCGATGGCGGGGAAAGCGCAGCCCTGTCCCGCGTTGGCGCGGGCCGATCCGGCGAGAGCCGCGAAGTCGATGAAGTGCTCCACAAAGGGGCAGGCTTCGCGCAGCGGCGCGTAATCCGTAAAGCCCCAATAGCCTTTGGGCTCGATGAGCTGCAGCGAACGGATGAGGTCCGCCTGCGATAGCCGCGGATCGAGCGGCGCGTGGATCACGCCCAGCCGGAAACAGGCGTACTCGAGCAGAATGTGCTCGTTGAGCAGCGGCATGGAAGCCGCCAGCCGGTCCCCTTTGCGGAAACCCATTCTCCGCAGTTCGGCGGCGAGCGCCCGTGAATGGCCGTTCAACTCGCGCCAGGTCAGCGAGGTTCCCTATGTGGCGTTGCGGATGACGGGCGCATCCGGTTTCACGCCCGTCCAGTGATCGATGACGCCGTGCAACAGGTGGCGCGCCGCGTACTCCCGCTCGTAGAGTTCCAGGGTGATCGCTTCGAATGGGTTTACGGGCATGGCTGTTCGGATGGGTACCATCAAATTGGCGGGCAACGCAAGCCGCCCCGCCGGCATCACATAAGTAGGATGTTTCGCACGATCCTCGTTCTGTTTCTTTCGTTTGCCGCGGCGGCCGGCAGTTTGAACCGCGCTCGCGATCTCTACAATCAGACTGAGTATCGCAAGGCGCTGGAAGCTCTCGACAGGGACGGCGGCGCGAACGAAGCGGAAGCTCTGGCCTTGCGGGGCCAGTGCTGGTATCAACTGGGCGACTTCAAACTCGCCGTGGAAGCCTTCGAAAAGGCGGTTGCGGCCGACCCGCTCAACTCCCGCTATCAGAACCTGCTCGGCCGCGCCTACGGGCGCCGGGCCGAAACCTCGAACCCGCTTGCCGCCCCCGGGTACGCCGTCAAAGCCCGGAAGGCCTTCGAGCGGGCCGTCGAACTCGACCCTTCCAATATCGAGGCGCTGAGCGACCTGTTCAGTTACTACCTCGAAGCGCCCGGTTTTCTTGGCGGGGGTCTTGACAAGGCAGAAGCGCTCGCCCTCAAGATGAAGGCCCAGAACCAGCCGGAATACCACTCGGCGATGGCCCGGCTCGCGGAAAAACGTAAGCAGCCCGACGTGGTTGAGCGCGAACTTCGCCGCGCGATCGAACTGGCCCCGAAATCCGCCGGCCGGCTGATCGAGCTTGCGAAATATCTCGCGCGGCAGGGCCGCCACGGCGAAAGCGATCAAATCTTCGCGCGCGCCCGCAAGGCGGAACCCGCCAGCAGGCAGGTTCTGTACGCGCAGGCCGAGACTTATGTCGATAGCCGGAGAAACCTCGCTGACGCCCGGCGGCTCATCGAAGAGTATCTGAAAGGGCCGTTGACTCCCGACGATCCGCCGCGCGAGGAGGCTCTCAAGCTTCTCGAGAAAGCCCGCTGATCAGAGACGCGAACTCGAGATCGTGATGTCGGCGCGCTCCCACGCTTTCTTGAACTTCGCGCGCGCCGTTTCGGCTTCGGCCGTCTTGCCCTGCTTCTCCAGGGCGACCGCCAATCCCATCAGGCCCCAGCCATTATTGCGGTGCCTCTCCAGATCTTCGCGGAAGACTTTCTCCGCCTCCGCCGCGCGGCCCGCTTCGACAAGCACCGCGCCGAGGTTGTGCCGCACCGGATTCGGCCAATCCGGCGGCTCGGAGTAGAGCAGCGCGTCCTCTTTCGCCGCCGCGCGCTTCAGCAGGGCGATCGCCTCGGGATACTTTTTCCGCCGGGCCTCGAGTTCGCCCGCCAGCACGTCCGTTGCGATCGCCGCGAGATCAGAGAGTGCGTTCACGTCGAAGATCTTCATCTCGGCCAGCGCCGGCGCGGCCGCCAGCTTCCTCAACTGCTCCAGTTCCGCGCCCGCCTCGGTCAGACGGCCGTTGGACGTGAAGGCCATCCCTCGTGCATAGCGCCACATGGCCAAATGGAAATCCGACCCTTCCGGTTTGGCGGTTTTCAGAATCTCCTCCCACATGCCGAACCGCACCCGGGCCAGATCGGGAATCGAGTGCAGCAAATGGGGGAACGCGAATTTCGGGTCGGTCATCGCTTCGGGCCCGTGATGGTGGCTCACCTTCTCCGAGGCGGCCATCATCTCTTTCGAGCGGCCTTCGAACGCGAGCAGCGCCGTCAGGAAGTGGACATTGTGGGGGTAATAGGCCGCCGGATAAATGCCCTGCGCCCTGCAGGCCGAGATGTACTCCTCGTCCGCCTTGATCGCGTCGTAGTTCGCCTTCACCCCCTCGTCATAGCGCCCCACGCGGATGTAGATATGCGAGGGCATGTGGACCAGATGCCCGGAGCCCGGAACGAGCGAAGCCAGCTTTTCGGCGCTCGGGACCGCGCGCTCCGGCGTGGGCGAAGCCTCGACGGCGTGGATGTAATAGTGGTGCGCGCCGGGATGATCGCCGTGGGCGGCAATCGTCTTTTCGAGAGCCTCGATCGCCTTCTTCATCGGCGGCTTCGGTTCGCCGTTGCTCATGTAGTAGTTCCACGGCATCGTTTCCATGACCGCGCCGGCGTAGAGCGTGGCGACATCGGGGTCGGCCGGGAACCGGCCGTATACTCTCTCCATCGCGTTTGCGTAGGCTTCCATGCGAGCGGCGCGGTCCTTGCCGTCTCCGGCGGGGAAGCGCGCCGCCATCGCTTCGATGAGCGCCCGCTCCACTTCCGAAGCGCGGTCTTTCAGCTGCAGAGCCGCCTGAACGGCTTCATAAGCCTGCTTTTCGCGTTCCAGGTCCTTGGCCTCGTCGTTGATGTTCGGGCCCACCGCGAGCGCGACGCCCCAGTGGGCGATCGCAAGCGACGCGTCGTTGCGCGCCGCCTCCAGGAAGGACCTTCGCGCTTCGTCGTGGTTGAACGCATAGACAAGCGTCAGTCCCTGAGAGAAATAGCGCTGCGCCATCTCGTTGGAAGTCGAAACCGTGCGCTTGAAACTGCCCAGATTAGCCAGCAGTGGCGAGAGCCGGCCATCGCGCGTTTGATGGGCCAGTCCCTCGTGTGCTTGGTGAGACGTGTGACTCTTGCACGCTCCCAGGGCGAGCAAGAGGACAGCACAGGTGTAACGCATCCCGGATGCCTCCTCTGACACCTATCTTAGGACGGGTGTTGTGCCCGCTCCAAGGTGGTGGAGGAC
>CAYWST010000124.1:0-14091 GCA_964461075.1 uncultured Solibacteraceae bacterium
GGTGGAGGACTTTGGCGCCGTTATAGGCGAGCTCGGCGGCTTCGCGGTAGGTGATTTCGTCGAGGATTTTGGCGTCGGGGACCAGACGGGGGTCGGCGGACATGATGCCGTCGACGTCGGTCCAGATGTAAAGCTCGGCGGCGTCGAGAACGGAGGCGAGGATGGAGGCGGAGAAGTCGCTGCCGCCGCGGCCGAGGGTGGTCGGGCGGCCGTCGAGGGTCGCGCCGTTGAAGCCGGTGATGATCGGGAGGCGCCGGGCGGCGAGGGCGGGCAGGAGGATATTGGCGGCCTTCTCGCGGGTGGGCTCGATGAGGGGGCTGGCGTTGCCGAAGACGGCGTCGGTCACGACGACGTCGCGGGCGTTGACGGGGAAGGCGTCGACGCCGCGGGCCTGGAGGCAGGCGGCGATGAGATGGGAGCTGAGGCGCTCGCCGACGGCGATGGCCTCGTCGACCGATTTCGGGGGGCGTTCGCCGAGCATGAGGACGCCGCGGGCGATGCGCTCGAACTCGGCGGCGATGGAGTCGAGTTGAGCCTGCGTGGAGGCTCTGAGCTCGCCTTCGAGGAGATCGTCGCAGGTTTCGCGGTGGCGGGCGGCGAGAGCGTCGAGGTTCTTTTCGACTCCGGCGGAATCGCCGCCTTCGGCGTGGCGGAGAGTGTCGAGCAGGAGGTCCGTGACCTTGGACATCGCCGAGACGACGACGGCGACGGGACGCTGTGTGTGATGTTCCTCGCAGATGGAGGCGGCGATTCGGATTCGGTCGGCGGAGCCCATCGAGGTGCCGCCGAACTTCATGACCAACAGATCCTTCAACGCGTGACTTCCTTTCCGTTGCTGGTGCGTTCGCGGACGAGGCGGAGGAGTTCCTCTTCGACCTTGTCGGCAGTGAGATGGGTGGTATCGACGACGATGGCGTCCTCAGCCTGGCGGAGGGGGGAATCCGAGCGGCTGGAGTCGCGGAGGTCGCGCTCGCGGATCTCATGGAGGACGTCTTCGAAGGAGCGGTCAACGCCCTTTTCGATGAGTTGCTGTTTCTGGCGGCGGCGGGCGCGTTCCTCAGGTTCGGCGTCGAGGAAGAACTTGATGGTGGCTTGGGGAAAGACAACGGTCCCGATGTCGCGGCCTTCCATGACGATGGAGGCGTCTTCGGCCATCTTGCGCTGTTGGGCGACGAGGGCGCGGCGCACGGCCGGAATGGCGGAGACTTTGGAGGCGCCTTGATCGATTTCCGGGGTGCGGATGAACGCGGTGACGTCCTCGCCGTTGAGGAAGACGCGGCGGTCTTCGGTGAGGCGGATGGAGGCGTGATCGGCGAGGGCGCCGACGCGATGATGGTCATCGAAGCCGATGGCGGAACGGAGCGCCCAGAGGGCGACGGCGCGGTACATGGCTCCGGTATCGATGTGGAGGAAGCCGAGGCGGGCGGCGAGGCGTTTGGCGGCTTCGCCCTTGCCGGCGGCGGCGGGTCCGTCGATGGCGACGATGATGCGTTTGGTCAAGGTGTTTCCTACAGGATACCTTCGGGGGTCAGGAATTGGGGTTTGTTTGGGTTTGGCCGTTGTTTGGGGCCGGAGGAGAGTGGAACGCGCCGTGTGGCGGTCATGCCATAACCTCCCGAGTGTTCTATACAGCGGAAATGCAGGGGTGGAGGTGTGGGGCGCGAGAAAGTGGCTGAAGGGGGGATTTCGGGTGGGTGAGGGGCGGGAAAGCTGGAAGGTCGGAGCCTGGAGATCGATCTTGCCTCTCGGTGGTCCAATACGAAGACCGGGAATGGGTGTGGCGGGTGTGGCGCGGATCTGATACGGGGCGCGTCCAAGCGCAAGGGGGGAGCTTATCGGGAGGTGGTAGCGCTAACGGGATTCGAACCCGTATTTAAGCCTTGAGAGGGCTTCGTCCTAACCCTTAGACGATAGCGCCACGAATCCTCATTATACCTTATAGCGCCTCAAACAGAAGGCACTTGAGGTAGAGGGTTTCGGGCACGGTGAGGAGAATGGGGTGGTCTGAGGCTTGGGTGCGGCGCTCGAGAACGCGCAGGGTGCGGCCGGCGTCGAGGGCGGCGGCGGCGACGGCTTCGAGCAGGTCGGCTTCGCTCACATGGTGCGAGCAGGAGCAGCTGACGAGCAGGCCGCCGGGGTTCAGCAGCTTCAGCGCCTTCAGGTTGATCTCCCTGTAGGCGCGGAGCGCGTTGGCGCGCTGGGCCTTCGTTTTAGCGAAGGCGGGCGGGTCGAGGATGACTGTGTCGTAGCGGCGGGGATTGTGCCCCAGGTAGTCGAACACGTCCGCCTCGCGCAGCGAGACGTTGGTGAGTCCGTTGAGCTGCAAATTGGCGGCGGCTGTTTCAAGCGCGAGCGCGGAGGAGTCCACCGCTTCGACGGTTTCGCAGGTTCGCGCCAGGTGCAGCGCGAAACCGCCCGTGGAAGTGAAGCAGTCCAGCGCGCGGCCGTGGGCGCGGGCGGCGGCGGCGGCGTAGTTCTCCCGCTGATCGAGGAAGACGCCGGTCTTCTGGCCCTTGCGCAGGTTGGCGCGCCAGCGGAGACCGTTCATCGTGAACTCGACGGTCTCCGGGATCTCGCCAGCGAGGACCTCCTGTTCGGCGGGGAGCGATTCCAATCGCCGCGCCGGGGCGTCGTTGCGGGCCAGCACACCGGCCGGCTGCAGGAGCTCGAGCAGCGAAGCCAGAATCCAGGGACGGGCGCGGTCCATTCCTTGCGTGAGGAACTGCACGGAGAGCCAGCCCGAGTAGCGGTCGACGATCAGGCCGGGGAGCAGATCGGCTTCGGCGTGGACGAGCCTGCAGACCTCGCCTGCTCCCGGCATGCGGCGGCGATACTCCACAGCCGCAGCGAGCCGGGCGTGAAAGAACTCCTGGCCGACCTCGACATTCCTCGCCGCGAGCAGGCGCAGCGTGATCTGGCTGGTGGAGCTGTAGTGCGCGAGACCGAGGATGCGGCTTCGCTGGTTCATGACTTGAACCGTGTCCCCTGGCTGGGCCGCGCCGCGGTCCTGCACGTCGCTTGAATAGACCCAAGGGTGGCCTGAGGCCAAACGGTCTTCAGCGCGGCGATTGATACGAACGGCCGGGTATTCGGACAACTCTTGAGCTTACGCGAAACGCAGGGCTTCGAGCCGCGCGATCCGCTCTTCACTCGCCGGATGCGTCGAGAACAGCCTCGCGAAGGTCTGCCCCGGCGCGAGCGGCTTCACGATGTACATGTGCGACATGGAGGGCGAAGCGTCCATCGGGATGCGCTTGGACCACATGTCGAGCTTGCGGAGCGCGCTGGCGAGGCCGCGTCCGGAGCCCACGGCGCGGGCGGCGGTTGCGTCGGCGCTATACTCGCGCGTCCGGGAGATGGCCATCTGGATGAGCATCGCCGCGATGGGCGCCAGGACGAGCATCAGAAGGCCGACCAGCGGGTTCGGAGCGTCGTCATCGTCGCGCCGGCCGCCGAAGAACATGGCCATGTGCGCCAGGTAGGTGATGGCGCTGGCGATGGTGGCGGCGATGGAGCCGATGAGAATGTCGCGGTTCTTGATGTGGCCGAGCTCGTGGGCGATCACGCCGGCGAGCTCCTCGTCGTTCAATAGTTGAAGGAGCCCAGCGGTGACGGCCACGGAGCTGTGCGACGGATTGCGCCCGGTGGCGAAGGCGTTGGGCGCCTGCTCGGGAATCACCCAGAGCTTGGGCATCGGCAGGCCCATGCGGTCGCAGAGCGCCTTGGTCATGGGCGCGATGCGGTAGTAGATCTCTGAATTCTCGGACTCGCTCACACGGATGGCTCCGCTGGACATGAGCGCCATCTTCTCGCTGAAGAAGTAAGAGAAGAAGTTCATGCCGACGGCGAGAATCAGGCCATAGGTCAGGCCGCGCTCGCCGCCAAGGTAGCCCCCGCCAACAACGAGGAGGCCGGAGAGCAGGCCGAGAAGAGCAACGGTCTTGATCGCGTTCATAGCTATCGTTTGGTCCCCTACTCCATACTATGCGCAAGCGGCACAAAAGGTTGCAGCCGCTGGCTGCTATGCTGTGTGATGACGGAAGGGTAAACGACTATGCGTATTGGAATCATGGGGATGGCGGTGACGCTCGCGTGCGGCGCCGGGTTGAGCGCGCAAAAGCTGGGCGAAGGGTTGATCCTGATTCTGGCCGGCCCTCCGGGCAGCGGCAAGACCACGCAGGCCGAGCGGATCAAGAAAGAATTCAAGATCCCCTTTGTTTCGGCGGCGGTGGCGCTCAAGAATCAGCGCGGCTGGACCAGGAACCCGAAGAACCAGCGGGGCGCGATGGCGGGCGGCACGCTGCTTTCCGACGAAGCCACCGGCGACCTGATGCTCGAATACATCAAGAAGCAGGATTTCAAGAAGGGGTTTGTCCTCGACGGCTACCCTTATACCGTCCAGCAGGCCAAGTCGCTTGAAGCCTTTGCGAAGGAGCTCAACCTGGCGCCTCCCGTGACCATCCTGCTCGAAGTGCCGGACGCTGTGGTCAAACAGCGGATGGAATCGCGCAAACGCGCCGACGATACGCCTGCGAACATCGAATCGCGGATCGCCGAATACCGCAACGAAAGCGCGGCGCTCAAGGAAGCCTATCCCGGCGCCCGCGTGCTGACAGTAGACGCGTCGAAGTCCGAGGCTGAGGTATACGCCGAGATTAAGCGGCTGCTAAAAGTAGGGCAGTGAGACTCTCGCCCGTTGCCTGCGCGATTGCGCTCGCCGGGCTGGCTCTTCCGGCTCCGGCGGAGTTGAGAGTGGCCGCGTTCCGCGCGGATATGACCCCGCGTCCCGGGGAACCTTTGATCTGGGTGAATCCGGCGAGCGAGGTGATGGACCCGCTCTGGGCCAAGGGAGTCGTTCTCGACGACGGCAGGCATCGTATCGTGATCTGCGCGGTGGACTGGTGCGGCATCGGCGGAACGATTCATGACGCACTCCGCGGCAGGATGGCGGCCGCAGCGCGGACGAGCGTCTCGCGAGTGGCGCTCCACTCGGTTCATCAACACACGGCGCCGTACGTCGATGGCAGCGCTTATGACGTGATGCGCGCCGCGGGCGATCCGCCGCTGCTGATGAGCCCGGAGTTTGTGCAGGAGGCGGGAGACCGGCTCACGGCGGCAATCGCTGAAGCGGCGGGGCGGCTTGAGCCGTTCGATCATGTTGGAAACGGTAAAGCCGAAGTCGAGCGCGTTGCATCGGCGCGGAGAATTGTCCACGAAGGAAAACTGCTGACGCGGTTCAGCACGGGCGGCAAGGACCCGACGATGGCGCAGTTGCCTGAGGGGCCGGTGGACCGCGAGATCAGAACCATCACGTTCGCTAAAGGAGAGAAGGCCATCGCGCGGCTCCACTACTACGCCTCGCATCCGCAGACGTTCTGCTGCGACGGGCGTGTGAGTGCGGACTTCGTGGGCGCGGCGCGCGAGCTTACGGAAATCCGGGAGAAGATTCCCCAGATCTACTTCACCGGCTGCGCCGGAAACGTCACGGCCGGAAAGTACAACGACGGAACGGCCGCAGCGCGCGAGGCGCTCTCCGCGCGGATGCAGGCGGGCATGGAAGCCTCTTGCGCCGCGACTGTCTACGAGCCGGTTCGCTCGATTAAGTGGCGGACCGCCCGCTTACGGCTGCCGGCGAAACCTGAGCCCGCCAACACCGACCCCTCTCCGGAGGCTCGCTACCGCGCCGCACTCGGCACGGCGTTTGCCAGAAGCTCGAGGACGATTCACACGAGCGCGCTCCAAATCGGGAGCGTGGTGATCCTCCATCTGCCGGGCGAACCTTTTCTCGAATACCAGCGATTCGCGCAGTCGCTCGGCAAGGGACGCTTTATTGCGGTCGCAGGGTACGGTAACATCACGCCGGGATACCTTTGCACGGACGCCGCGTATGGCGAGGGCGGCTATGAACCCTCGGCGAGCTACACGGGGCCGGGCACGGAAGCGGCGATGAAGAAGGCGATCAGGGCCTTGCTGAAGCGATAGGCGAAGGGAGGGACGGCCGTGGCGAGCCGGAATGCAGGATCCGCCGTTGAGACCCGGCGGAGATTCATCGAAACGGGAGCCGCGGCCGTCGCCGCCGGCTCGACGATGGCGGGCGCGGGTCCGCGGGAGACCCTCGCAGTGACGGGCGGGCCGAAGTCGGTGACGGTTCCAGCCGCGCGCCAGAAGGCGCTCACCAACTGGCCGCGCTATGGGGCGGCGGAGAAGCAGGCGCTGCACGCGCTCATCGACAACAACGAGTTCTACGCCGAACTGCCCCTGTTTGAAAAGGAGTGGCGGCAATACACCAAATCGCCCTATGTGAAGGCGCACATGAACGGATCGAGCGCGCTCACGAGTATGTACTTCGCACTCGATCTGCCGCCGGGCAGCGAGATCATGGTCCCGTCATACACCTTCTTCTCCACTTGCCTGGCGATGCGCTTCTTTGGGCTGGTCCCGATCTTTATCGACGTCGATCCGAAGACAGCCTGCTTCGACCTTGACGACGCCCGGCGAAAGCTGACTCCGAGAACGAAGGCGGTGGTCCCGATGCACTCCTGGGGCCTGCCCTGCGAGATGGACAAGATTTCGTCGTGGGCGAAGGAGAAGGGTCTCATCGTGCTCGAGGACGCGGCGCACGCGCACGGCGCAGAGATGCAGGGCCGTAAGATGGGCGCCTGGGGCGCGATGGGAATCTTCAGTTTCCAGGCTTCCAAGGTGCTGCCATCCGTGGAGGGGGGCATGGGGTTGTATCAGACGCGCGAGTATTTCGAGCGCGCCGCCGCGTTCGGCCACTACGAAGACCCCGTGAAGTTCGCCAACGACAGCCCCGTCCGGGCCTACGAAGGCACCGGATTCGGCCAGAAGTACCGGATGCACCCGTTCGCCGCCGCGGTGGCGCGGATCCAACTGCGAGGGCTCGACGAACGCAACGCGCTGGTGGCGAAGAACGTCCGCTCGCTCAATGACCGCCTGACGCAGTTGCCCGGCCTGAGCGAACCGCGCTGCCGCGCCGACCAGAAGCGCGTGTACTACCACGCGAACATGCTGATCCTCGACGAAAAGAAGGCCGGCTTCACGCGGCCCGCGCTGCTGAAAGCGCTCGCGGCCGAAGGCGTCAAGGCGTCGATCTGGGACTATCCGGAGCAGCACAAGCTGAAGATTTACTCCGAAGCCAGGTGGTGGCATCATCCGCCTTCGATTCCCGCGGCGATGCCGGGCAACGCCGAAGTCAACAGGACCCACATCTTCATGCCGCTGGTTTACGGTGAAGCGCCGGAGTTGACGGAGCAGTGGGTGAAGGCGTTCGAAAAAGTCTGGGCGCACAAGGACGCCCTGGCGAGGACATAAGCAGGCAGGAGGAGTTCGGTGACGCGCAGGATCACCGTATTGCTTTGTTTCGCGGCCGGCGCGGCGGGGTGCGGCGGTGGAAGAGAAGCCTCGAGAGGCGAGATGCGGCCGCAGGCGGGCGAACCGCGCCTGACTGCGGAGACGTTCGACTCCGGCTTCGCGCACTCGCACGACACCTACAACGGCATGGGGACCGCGAGCGACGGCAGGATCTACTACGTACTGAGCGCCGAGCCATACGACGTGGCGGGGCAGATGTATTCCTTCGATCCCGCAACGCGCAGAGTCACGCATCTCGGCGACCTGACCGAAGCCTGCGGCGAGAAAGGCCTGAAGGTGATCGCGCAGGGCAAGAGCCATGTGAATTTCGTCGAGTCCGGGGGCAAGCTCTACTTCGCCACACACATCGGCTACTACAGCATTGTTGGCGGGATGGAGAGGATGGGCGTCCCGCCGGCCGGCTGGAAGCCATACCGCGGCGGCCACCTGCTGGCCTACGACATGAAGAGCGGCCGCTTCGAGAGGCTCGCGCTGGCCCCCAACGGCGAAGGCATCCTCACCTTCAACATGGACACGCAGCGCGGACGGCTCTACGGACTCACCTGGCCGGGCGGGAGGTTCTTCCGGTACGACCTGGCGAAAAAGGAGATGAAGGATTGGGGCGGTTTCTTCCGGGACGGGGAGAACGGCAAGGGAGACGCCTACCGGACCATCTGCCGGGCGCTGGCAGTGGACCCTCGCGACGGATCCGTCTACTTCACGACCGGCGAAGGAACCATTCACCGATACAGGTACGAAGCCGACGCCGTTGCAACAGTGGCGGGCGACGATTTGAGGAAGGACTATTTCGGCCTGTACGACCCGTCCTCGGCCGGCCATATGGCCTACAACTGGCGCCAAGTGGTGTGGCGTCCCGCCGACGCGATGATCTATGGAGTCCATGGCAATTCCGGCTATTTGTTCCGTTTTGACCCGCGGGCGGAGCGCGTCGAGGTCCTGGACCGGCTCACTTCCATGCCCTCAAAGCGGAGCGGGATGTTCGATCAGTTCAGCTACGGTTACCTGGGCTTCGCGCTGGGCCCGGACGGAGATACGCTCTACTATCTGACGGGAGGTCCTGTTTACCAGGACGGCAAGCGAGTGAAAGGGAAGGATTCGACGGCCAAGGGCGAATCCAAGGGGACGGAGAACCTCCATCTGGTCACCTACAACGTACCTGCGGGACGGTACACCGATCATGGAGCGGTGTTCTTCCCGGATGGCGGGCGTCCCGCGTATGTGAATTCGATCGCGATCGGGAGGGATGGGGCGATTTATTCGTTATCGAGAATGAAGCGGGGAGATGCGGTGCGGGCGGATCTGTTCCGGATCCCGCCTGTCGTGGGGGTTGGGTCTCGAGCCGCGATGCGAGGGGGGGTAGAGAACTCGGGCCGGCCGGCCGATAGGAGGGTGTGGGCAGGAGTGCGCGCAGGCGCGGATATGTTCTGGTGACGGCGGCGATGTTCGCCGTCGTGCTGGCGGGCGCCCTGGGCCTGGTGGTGGACGTCGGGCGCATGTATCTGCTCAAAAGCCGCTTACAGACGAAGGTGGACGCGGCCGCGCTGGCCGCCGCGGCAGAGTTGGATGGTACGGAGAAAGGCCGCGAGCGCGCCGCGGCGGCGGCGCGCCGGTTTCTCGGCGATTCGGGTCGAGCCGAGTTCCCGGGGCCTGAGGGCCGATTTGTCCGTGTCACGGCCGGACACGTGGAACAGCTCTACCTGATGGGGGTCCTGGGAAACAACCGGGGTTCGATCAAGGCAACCGCCGCGGCCGGTCAGGTTCCTTCCAAGGCGCCCATCGCCGAAACTTGCTCGGCCGGGGAGTTGGCTCAGCGCTATGCGGATGATTCGGACCGCGAGTCGGCGAGCTATCAGGCGTATTCGGATGGGGACCGCGGGAACGGGCGCCGTATCGCGCACTGTGGCGGCGGCGCCGTTTTCATTCTTGATGGGGGCGCGGCGGAGCGCATTGGCGCCTATGTTTCGGGAAGCCGGAGGCGCGGCGTGGCGCAGGCTGGGGTATTCGTTGTGAGGCTTGTGGAATGAGGCGCCGAGACTGCAACGGAAGCGCGATGGTGGAGCTGGCGCTGAGCCTGGTAGCGCTGGTTCCGCTGGCGTACGGGGTGTTGTCCTTCGGGACGCGCTACCTGGTGCAGGCGGATCTCGAGAATGCCGTCCGCGCGGGCGCCCGATTCGGTTCGACGCTGCCGCTGCGGACAATCGATGTCACCTCATTTCAGGAATCGGTCAGGTTGAGAACTGCGGACGGCAAGCCGGGCGGTTTGGCGGTTCAGGGCGTCATCGTGGCTCTGGAATTCGAGCGCGGCGCGCCGGTGCGTGTCAGGGTCCGCGCCGAGGCCGAGGGGGTGAGGGCGGAAGCGGCGTTTCCTTATCTGGGAGAGTGGCGGCGATGAGAGGGCGCGAGCGGGGCTCGATGTTGATTGAGGGCGCACTGGTGATGACGCTCTTTGTCGGATTGCTGGCCGGTGTGCTGTTTGCTTCGCACCAGCTTTATACGCGGCACGCCCTCGCGGAACAGCTCCGGTGGGCGGCAAGGACGGGCGCGGTGCGAGGGTGGAGTGAAGCTGAGATCGCTTCGCTGGTTGTCCACGGTTCGCGCAACGCCGATGGAGCTTCTGAGGGCGGCTTTCAAGGGTTGCATCTCCGGGATGTCACAGTCCGATTCATCGACCGCGGCGAGGGCGACGCGCGGGTGGCCGTCCGGGCGCGCGGCTTGCAGATGGAATGCCCTCTGGAGTCGCGTTAGGGATTGACAACGGCCGAAGCCGGGCGTAGTCCTGCAGACAGAGGGAGCTATGTCATCGTCGATTCCCCCACCCATCGTCGAAAGGAGGATGGATCCCATGTGCAGTTTGAAGATTCCGGTTTTGGCGGTTCTCGCAGCGGCCGGGTTCGCCTGCCAGACGGGGCGATACTCCACGGCAGGCTTTCATCTTCCCCCTGGCGGCGAGGCGGATCGCGGACGGTTGGCGTTCGTGGCGAACAAGTGCCACGACTGCCACACGGTTTCCGGCGTCGAACTGCCCGATCCGCCGCCGGGTTCGCCCAAGCCGATTCCGCTTGGCGGCGTTGTACGCGCAGCGATTCCGGACAGCCATCTCTTCACCTCAATCGTTCATCCGTCCTACAAGCTTGCGAGATACCCCAAAGAAGAAGTCACCATGAAGGGCCAATCGCGCATGCCGTCGTACGCTGACAGCATGACGGTGCGCGAACTGACCGACATCGTGGAGTTCCTGCAGGCGCATTATCAGGTCCGTGAGACGGTCCGGCCTTCGCCGGCCTACTACTGAGATCGAGTAGCGCCTGACGAGCGCTTGACGGAAGCAAGAGCCGCGGCGATGAAACCGATGGCATGTGCCATGCCCGCATGCCACGGGGCAGGGCAGGTCATTTGAGGCGCGTGGTCGGGGATGACCACGCCGTCAAAGCCGTTTCTGTGCAGGATCTCAAGCACGCGGAGCATGTCCACATCGCCTTCATCGATGAACGTCTCCCGATAGGAAGGAACCTTTCCACGCACATTGCGTAGGTGGACATAGGCGATTCGCCCTTGCCGGCTGTAGGAGTCGATCGCCTCGTACAGGTCTCCGCCGGTCATTTCGGCCATTGTGCCGACGCAGAGTTCGAGCGCGTTCGCCGGGCTGGGAGCGAAATCGATGAGACGCTGATACATCCCGGGCTGATAGACGAGTCGGGGCTGGCCGCGGAGCATGTCGAGGGGAGGGTCGTCCGGGTGTGCCGCCAGCCGGACGCCGGATTGCTCGGCCACTGGGATGACGTCGTCGAGGAACCGCCGGAGGCGGTCCCAAAGTTGATCGTGGGTGGCGGAAGGCGCAAAGCCGGGTGCGGCGCCGGAGTCATAGATCATGTTCCAGACCTGGCCGTTCGGAAGCGGGTCGTCAACCGGGCCATCGATGCCGACAGTGATCGCCCCGCCCCGGCCATCCGGACCGGCAACGCGCCCCGCGACGCCGGCGATGGAGAAGTTGTATCCAAGCACCGGAATGCCGGCTTCTCCGAGCCGGCGGATCAGAGTCCGGACGTTGCGAATGTGAACGCCGCGCAGCGGCCCGTCCAGGAGAATGTCATGCCAGTGGGCCGGGTCGAGGTTCTCCACCGCGGCGACGCGTAAACCGTGATCTTCCGCCTGCCGCCGGATCGCGAGCAGTTCGCTGACGGTCCAGAGCCGGTCGGGATCGCCGGCGTATCCCCAGGGCTGGCCTGGACCTCCAGTCGGTTGATTGTCGCGCGGGTTGGAAGTTCCGCCCCTGAAATAGTCGACCAGATGCACGACGACATCCGAACAGCCTGCCTGGCGGGCAAAGGCGTAATACTCCGGCGTGAGCATGTGGCGATAGAGACCGATGCCGGCGCGCATATGAGAGGGAGAAGCCGCTGTGACAGAGTGTATCCGAGGGAGCCTCGGGATTGAAAGCTAGTCTCGCGCGAAGTGGCGGCGCAAGGAGACGGCGGGGTCCGGGCGGGGCGCATCAGAGCCGTCATCGGCGACGCCTTGAGGAGCCGTTCCCGGATCACACGCGGGACGGCGCTGTGCGCTCCGCCGCCCGAAGTCGAGCTCGGTTACCGGGTCATTATACTAGTGACGGAGAAACACAATGGGTCACTTGCTTCCGCTGTTGGCTGTACTGCTTTTCTCCGGCGCCGGGTCGGCACAGTCCCGGCTTGATCAATACCGGGCGCTCCAGCCCGAAGAGCCGAGGCCGATGTTCTTCCGCTACATGGAAGGGCCTGCGCAAAACGGCAGCCCGCTGGAACCATGGAACGGCCGCTTCGGCCAGCTCATGGGCCTGATCGCTAAGGCGCAGTCGGAAGAGGCGCCGCGCGACCGGGTTATCCCATACCTGAACCAGTTCAAGGAACGCTACCCGGACCAGCTCGTCCTGTTGCATTACAACGGGCGCGCCCGGCTGCCTCAGTTCGAGCCGGAGCGATTCTTCCCCGGCCACTGGATTCACTATGAAGGCTCGCCTGTGACGACGGACATCCCCGCCACAAGCGAAGACACCACCATCGGCGTCACCCGGGCCGCATTGTTATTCCGCATGAACCAGGGGCGATACCGCAATCAGGGCGACGACGTGACGGTGTGCGAAACGGGCGAGGACGGACGGCCGGATTGGAGCCGCTGCGAGGAAACCAAGCTGCTGGCAGTCGATCCTGGGACGCAAACGCTGCGCGTGCGTAGGGCCCGCTACGGCAGTCAGCCGCGCGCCTTCGCCGCCAACAAGGCCTGGGCCGCGGCGCATGTGACCGAGGGCCCGTGGGTGAACGATAATCCGGACAATCCGCCCAACCTCCAATGGTTTTACAACTTTTCGCCCAACTCCCCGCGCGACCCCAAGGGCCGCAGCGCCACCGACTCGCTGATTGAGGAGTTCGGGATGAAGTTCGGCCCCGGCGGAGAGCTGGAGAGGCTGGACGGCATTGCGTTCGACGTGTTGTACTGGGCGCTCAACTACAGCGGGCGGCTGGCGGACGTGGATGGCGACGGGCAGGGCGACAACGGCGTCTTCGACGCCGTCAACCTTTATGGCATCGGCCAAAACGAATATCTGCGCCGGCTGCGGGAGACGCTGGGGCCGGACCGCATCCTGACTTCCGACGGTTGGGATCCCAACAACCAGCGCGGCTTCGGAATCCTCAATGGCAACGAAAGCGAAGGCTGGCCGGCGCTGCGCGACCTGAGCGTGTCCGACTGGTCGGGAGGCCTGAACCGGATGAATTTTTGGGCCGTAAACGCCCATCCTCCCGTGTTCAACTACGTCAACCACAAAGTTCAACCGGAGGACACCCCGCCCCCGATTTCGATTGACCGCCTGAAGTTCGCCGGCGCGCTGTTCACTGGCGCCCAGTTGCTGCTGAACCATCGCCCGCAGCCAGAGCCGGGCGAAACCGAAGGCATCTGGGACGAGTGGTGGAAAGGCCGGGAAAAGAAGTTGGCGTGGCTCGGCCGGGCGCTGGGTCCGGCAGAGTACCTCGCCGCCCGGACGCCGGACATCGCGCCGCCGGATCTGCGTCCCGAGGGAGAAGATCTGGAGATTGAGCGCACCGGCGACGAGTGGAAGATCGCGCCCTCGAAGCCCGGCGCGGAGTTCCGGTTCTCCCTGCGCCGGATCCCGGCCCAATCAAGGGATTTGGTGCTGCGCCTCGAAGCGCGGCGCGACCCGCTGCCAGGGTACCCGCCAGAGGTACCCGGCTTGTTTTCGGCGCGGCGCGCCGGCGCCTCGACCCGCCACGCCTCGTGGCTGGGAAGCGAGGCTTTTACCTCCTGGTACTACTTCCCCAACGCCGTGCAAGGGTTGAACGAAGTCGAGTTTCTGGTGGAAGGAAGCAGCCCGGTGTACCTCCGTGAGGTGGCGGCCTACGATCATGCCGGAGCCATGTTCCGGCTATACGAGCACGGGATCGTCCTGGCGAATCCGTCTCCCCGCCCGTACACCTTCGATCTGGGCGAGATCGCTCCCGGCGTAGCCTACCGGCGGTTACGCGGATCGTCCCTCCAGGATCCGGAAACCAACAACGGCGCGGACGTGGACAAGACGGTCACGCTCCAGCCCAGGGACGCCCTGTTCCTTACCGTCCGGTGATCGTGTTCGATGCCATTGGCATTGAGTCGGGGAATGGAGCGGGAGACGGGATTCGAACCCGCGACATCAACCTTGGCAACGGAGCCGGG
>CAYWST010000125.1:0-14076 GCA_964461075.1 uncultured Solibacteraceae bacterium
ATTGAGGACATGGTGGTGAAAGGGAGGAAGGGGTTCGGCGGGGAGTTGGGGCACGTGCTGATTCCCTATCAAAGCATTGTGACGATTCCGGGGCTTCACCCGCGGTGCAATTGCGGGCGAACGGGCGACCTGGAGAGCTGCTGTTCGCTGACGGCGATCGGGATGAACTTTCTGCCGTACTTTCTGCAAAAGTATCCGGGGCATGAACTGGCGGGGATGGAGACGGGACAGGCGGCGAAGAAGGTGCGGGGGATGGCGGAGAGGGGCGACGCGATGTGCCGCGAGATCTTCCGGACGCAGGCGCACGCGCTGGGCGTATTCTTCGACGAGATGGTGAACACGTTCGATCCGGATGCGCTGATCGTGGGCGGCGGGGCGATCGAGACGGGCAAGGAATTTCAGGATTGGTTCGTTTCAGAGATCCGGGCGGGGATGCCGGCGCAGCGTGAGGAGCAGGCCGACATACCGATCCACATCATGCCGGACGGGGACACGGCGGGGGCGCGGGGAGCGGCGATCGAGGCGCTGCAGTTCGCGCGGCAGGGGGGGCTGTTGTAGGGCGGGCTACTGCACGCTCCAGAAGCCGGGACTTTGGGGGACGGCGGCGCCGTCCTTGCGGGGGTCGCTGCCGCCGAATTTGACGCCCTGACCGTTGACCATCACGGCCTGGCCGCCGCCCATGTTGCCGGAGAAGGGAGTGGTGACGCGCACCTGGTGGCCGAGTTTCTTGAGTTCATCGACGACGGTAGCGGGGATGCGGCGCTCGACCTGGACGTCGCAGCCTTCAAAGGTCTCCTTGGTGAAGCGCGCGGCTTCGAGGGCCCATTGGACGTTGAAGCCGTGGTCGACGACGTTGGAGACAAACTGCGCGTGGGCCTGCGACTGGTTCCAGCCGCCCATGATGCCGAAGCCGATTCTGATGTCGTCCTTCTGCATGAAGGCGGGGATGATGGTGTGGAGCGGACGCTTGCGTGGGGCGAGCGTGTTGGCGTGGTTGCGTTCGAGGGTGAAGAGCGCGCCGCGGTTCTGGAGCATGAAGCCGGTTCCGGGCGGGACGACTCCGCTGCCGAAGCCCTGGTAGTTGCTCTGGATGAGAGAGACGATGTTGCCATCGGCGTCGACCGCGGACATGTAGATGGTGTCGGCGCCGGGCAGGCCGGCGAGCGGCTTCAGGTCCGCGGGGGTGACGAGACAGGCGGCCTTGGCGGGGTCGATCAAGGCGGCGCGTTTCTCAGCGAGTTCTTTGGAGGCCATCCGGGCGACGGGGATGTTGGAGAAGCGCGGATCGCCGACATATTTGAGCATGTCGGCGTAGGCGAGCTTCTTGGCCTCGATCATGGCGTGCAGGGTCTTGGGGGAGTTATGGCCCCACTCCTTGAGAGGAAAGCGTTCCATGATGTTGAGCATTTCGAGCGCGGCGACGCCCTGGCCGTTGGGGGGGAGTTCATAGACGGTCCAGCCGCGGTAGGTGGTGGAGACGGGCTCGACCCATTCGGGCTGAAACTCGGCGAGATCTTCGGCGGTCATCGTGCCGCCGGCCTCTCGTGAGGCTTCGAGGATGGCGGAAGCGATGGGGCCTTTGTAGAAGGCGTCCCGGCCCTGGTCAGCGATGAGGCGGAGGGATTTGGCGAGCAGCGGGTTTCTGAAGATGTCGCCGGCCTTGGGAGGCTTGCCGCCGGGCCAGTAGACTTCCTGGGCGCGCGGGTTGCTTTTGAGAATGGAGACCGAACCCCACCCGTTGGGTCCGGCAATGAGTTCGGTGAGGGGGAAGCCCTCTTCGGCGTAGGTCGCGGCGGGTGCGAACAACCGGGTCCATGTCATGCGGCCGAATTTCCGGTGCAGGGCGTCCCAACCGGCGACGGCGCCGGGGACGGTGACGGCGTGGATGCCGAGCGCGGGCATCTTCTTCAAGCCTTTGGCTTCGAGGAACTCGGGGGTGAGGCCGGAGGGGGCCCAGCCGCTGGAGTTGAGCCCGTGGACCTTTCCGGTCCTGGCCTCGTAGACGATGGCGAACAGGTCGCCTCCGATGCCGTTGCCGGTGGGCTCGACAAGGCCGAGGACGGCGTTGGCGGCGATGGCGGCGTCGACGGCGTTGCCGCCGGCTTCGAGGACTTTCGCGCCGGCCGCGGCGGCCAGAGTCTGGCTGGCGGCGACGATGCCATAGCGGCTCATGACAACGCTGCGGGCCTGTTCGCGGACCTGCGCTCGTAACGGTTCACCAACGGGGGCGGGCGAGGCCGCCTGCAGCATGAGGAGAAAAGCCAGGGCAAACATGATCGAACCAGTGTATAATTCCGCGTATCCTCGAGAGACGCCGTTGGAGCGGTCTCTCCACGTCAGGAGGGTGTGCATGAGGCCAGGCGCCACATTGGCGGAGCTGCTAGGACACAAAGGCGGGACGGTGTATGCCATCGCGCCGGAAGCGACCGTATTCGAAGCGATCCAGATGATGGCCGACCGAAGCGTCGGCGCATTGCTGGTGATGGAAGGGGGCGAGTTGAAGGGAATCATCAGCGAGCGCGACTACACGAGAAAGGTCATTCTGGCCGGACGGAGTTCGCGCGAGACGCGGGTGGAAGAGATCATGACCAGCCGGCTGGTCACAGCATCTTCGAGCCAGACAGTGGAAGAGGCGATGAAGCTGATGACGAGTTCGCGGGTGAGGCACCTGCCGGTGATTGAAGCCGGCCGTGTGGCGGGCGTGGTGTCGATCGGCGATCTGGTGAAGTGGATCATCTCGGCGCAGGAGGAGACGATCGCGCAACTGTCGAGCTACATCCACGGTTCGTATCCGGCGTGAGGGCGGGCGGCCAGCGGGCTCCACAATCCTGTTAGGATGTGGGCCTATGCATCCGCAGCATCCGGCTCCGGCGGTTTCGCTCGAGGCGTCCGCCGACTATCGCGAGAGCTACTCCAACAGCGTCCAGCTCCGCGCCAGCCTCTGGGATTTCTTCCTGCTGTTCGGCAAGGTCAGGCAGACGACGCCGGAGGTGGTGAACATCGAGAACTTTCAGGGGATTTACCTCAGCCCGCAGCAGGCGAAGGCGCTGCTGAACGTCCTGCACACGAACATCGAGCAGTACGAGGCGACCTTCGGCGAGATCAGTCTGGAGCCGCGCCAGGGCAAGCAGGGGACGGTTCAGTAGAGGCGGCGCGCCGCGAGGCGCTGGTACGCTGAAATCACAACCCCTCAAGGGCGATCTATGACAAATCCGAACCGAGTCGCGGGGCGCGACGTGTCCGTCCCGCTGTGTGAGAACAGCCATCTGATCAAGTGGGTGGAGAAGATGGCCCATTTGACGAAGCCCTCGGCCATCCATTGGGTGGACGGCTCCGAGGCGGAGCGCGACGCGCTCTACGATCAACTGGTCGCCGCCGGCACGTTTATCAGGTTGAACCAGGAGGAATGGCCGGGCTGCTACTATGCGCGTTCGGACGCGAGCGACGTGGCGCGAGTGGAGGACCGCACGTTCATCTGCTCGCTCTCGAAGGACGCCGCCGGGCCGACGAACAACTGGGTGGATCCGTTCCAGATGCGGCGCAAGCTGAAGTCGCTGTTCAACGGCTCGATGCGCGGGCGGACGATGTACGTTCTGCCGTTCAGCATGGGGCCGGTAGGCGGCCCGATGTCGCAGATCGGGGTCCAACTGACCGATTCGGCGTACGTGGTGGTGAACATGCGGATCATGGCCCGGATCGGGCTGCCGGTGTTTAAGGAGATCGACAAGGACGAGAAGCGCGTGGTGCCGTGCATGCACACGGTGGGCCGGCCGATGGGGCCGGGCGAGCGGGACGCGCCGTGGCCGTGCAACGAGGAGAAATACATCGTGCACTTCCCGGAGACGCGCGAGATCTGGAGCTATGGCTCGGGGTACGGCGGCAATGCGCTGCTGGGGAAGAAGTGCTTTGCACTGCGGATCGCGTCCAACATCGCGCGGGATGAAGGCTGGATGGCGGAACACATGCTGATTGTGGGAGTGGAGGATCCGCAGGGCGAGAAGACATACCTCGCGGCGGCTTTCCCGAGCGCGTGCGGGAAGACGAATCTGGCGATGATGGTGCCGCCGAAGGGCATGCCGGGCTGGAAGGTTTGGACGGTGGGCGACGACATCGCCTGGATCAAGCCGGGTCCGGACGGGCGCCTTCGGGCGATCAATCCGGAGTCGGGGTTCTTCGGGGTAGCGCCGGGGACATCGGCGAAGACGAATCCCAACGCGATGGCGACGCTGAGGAAGAACACGATCTTCACGAACACGGCGCTGACGCCGGACGGGGGCGTGTGGTGGGAGGGGATGACGGACGAGCCTCCGGCCGAGTGCCTGGACTGGCAGGGACGGCGATGGACTCCGGAGATCGCGCACGAGACCGGGGCGAAGGCGGCGCATCCGAATGCGCGGTTCACCGCGCCGGCGTCGCAATGTCCGTGCATCGATCCGGAATGGGAGAATCCGGAGGGCGTGCCGATCAGCGCGATCATCTTCGGCGGCCGCCGCGCGACGACGATGCCTTTGGTGTATCAGGCGTTCAACTGGAGCGCGGGCGTTTACATGGGCGCGACGATGGGCTCGGAGACGACCGCGGCCGCCGCGGGCGCGGTGGGCAAGGTGCGGCGCGACCCAATGGCGATGCTGCCGTTCTGCGGGTATCACATCGGCGACTACTTCCGGCACTGGATCAAGATGCAGCGCTCGTTGAGCGAGACGCCGCGCGTGTTTCATGTGAACTGGTTCCGAAAAGACGAGGCTGGCCACTATCTTTGGCCGGGGTTTAGCGAGAATCTGCGCGTTTTGAAGTGGATCGTCGATCGCGCGCCGGGGCGCGCGGCGGCGAAGGAGTCTCCGCTGGGGTGGATGCCGGCGTACGAGGCGATCGACTGGACGGGGCTGGAGTATCCGCGGGAGAGGTTTGAGGAGCTGCAGCGGTTCGACCATTGGCTGTGGCGAAACGAGGTGATCGGGCACGAGGAGCTGTTCATCGACCTGCACGCGCACCTGCCGCCGGAGATGATCTACGAGCGGGAACTGCTGATCTGCCGGCTGTAGACGAGGGCGGCTACTTCAGAACCTTGTAGAGATTGGAGTAGTCGTCGGTCCAGGCGTTGAGCCACGGGTTAGGCTCCATTCTCTTGAAGCCTTTGAAGGCGGGTTTATTGAAAGCCTCCATGGAGTCGGCGACGAGCACCCAGGTGGTGTCATAGCAGCGGCCGTCGCCGTTGTCTTCGGTGTCGACGAGGACGGCGACGCGGCCGGTGGCCGTGGCCACGCGTTCGATGACCGGGGCGAGGTCGATGAACCGGTTGGAGACATGGACGACGAGGACGCCGCCCTTTTTCAAGTGCCGGAAGTAGAGGCCGAAGGCCTCCTTGGTCAAGAGGTGGACGGGGATGGCGTCGGAGCTGAAAGCGTCCATGGTGAGGATGTCGAAGTTCTGAGGCTCCTGCTTTTCGAGCGCGAGGCGGCCATCGCCGAGGATGACGTCGGTGGCTCCCTCGGCGTTTCTGAGGTACCAGAAGTAGGTATTGGCGATCTTCTCGATGAGCGGATTGATTTCGTAGAAGCGATAGAGGTCGCCGAGGCGCGAGTAGGCGGCGAGGTTCCCGGTACCGAGGCCGATAATGCCGACGCGCTGCATGACGGCGATGTTTCTGTCCGCCATCAATCTTCCGAAGCCGGTGTCCTCGCAGTAGTAAGTGGAGACCTCGCGCCGTCGGGCAGGATGAGTGTATTGCTCACCGTGATTGATGGCGCCGTGGACGAGGGTGCGGTAGCCGTCCATGTCGTACATGCCGTTGTACTGGCGAACGCGGAGCTCGCCGTAGAAGTTGCGGGCGACGACGAGGCTGTCCTTGGTGGAGTCGCGCACCTCGCTGCCGAGAAGGCCGAGGACGACGGAGCACGCCGAAAGGACGGCGATGGACTTCCAGGCGAGCAGATCCTTGCGCATCCCCCATTCAGGCTCGCCGAGGGCGAGGATCGCGAGGAGGATGGCCATGGCTCCCAGCGTGATGTGGAACTCGATCATCGCAGGGAGGACCAGCGGCGCCAGGAGAGCGACGAAGGCGCCGCCGATTGCGCCGCCGATGGAGATCATCAGGAAGTAGCTGGTGAGGTGGGCCGGCTCCGGCTTCCGGCGCGCGAGCTCTCCGTGAAAGAGCATGGTCACGAGGAAGAAGCAGAGGGCGAACAGGGCGATGTGGATGCGGACATCGGGGCGGTCGGAGGGGCCGAGCGTGATGAGATAGGTGAGAGCGCAGACAGCGGCCGGGCCGAGAACCCAGAAAGCCTTGCGGCGATACCAGCCCTCTGCGTCAAAGCAGAGGATGAAGGTGAGCAGGTAGAGGGCGAGGGGCAGGACCCAGAGGAACGGGATGGGGGCGACGTCCGTGGTGAGGTGGGTGGTCTGGGAAAGCAGCAGCATGGAAGGGCAGGCGGCGAGGGCGACCCAAAGAACCTTGCGGCCCTTGCCAGGGGCAACGGAGACGGCGCCGCCGGCTTCATGCTCTTCAGGCACGGACTGCCGCGCCCGCCAGCCGGTGTAGGCGCAGAGGAGGCCGAAGGCGATGAAGCCTCCGCTCCAGACCCAAGCCTGAGTTCTGAGCGCGAGAGCCGGCTCGATGAGGGGCGGGTAGGTGAGCAGCGCAAGCATCGAACCCAGGTTGGAGAGCGCATAGAGCCTGTAAGGCGAACGGCCGGGGAAGCTCCGCGCGAACCAGGCCTGAATCAGCGGGCCGGTGGTGGAGAGCATGAAATAGGGGAGCCCGACGGTGGCGGCAAGCAGGCCGAGAATGCGCAGAATCGGAGCGTCGGGGGAAGGCGGCTTCCATGCGGGGTTCGGCACGATGGGCATGAACGCAAGCGCGGCCAGCAGGAGGGCGCAGTGGAGATACAACTGCTTTTTCGGAGGCAGACGGTTGACGATGAAGTGCGAGTAGAAGTAGCCGCCGAGCAGAGCGGTCTGAAAGAAAAGCAGGCAGGTGGCCCAGACGGCCGCGGTGCCGCCGAACCACGGCAGGATCATTTTGGCGATGAGAGGCTGAACCTGAAAGAGCAGGAAGGCGCTGAGGAAGACTGTGATGGCGTAGAGGAACATCAGGAATCCCTGATTGTAATGCACCGGGGGCGCGATATCATGCAGCGCAGGGCGGCCGGGCTGCTATTGTTCCTCCGGCGCGTGTAAAATGACAGCGTTCCAGGACCACGACCATGCGAACCTTTATCCTGCTCCTCTCCGCCGCGCTCGCCGCCCGCGCCGGCGACGTTCCAAAGGGCTTCAAGAAGATTTTCAACGGAAAGGACCTGAAGGGCTGGCACATCAGTGAAGTGAACCATCACGGCAACACGAAGGCGTGGACCGTTCAGGACGGCGTGCTCATGGTGACGCAGGACACGCCGGGCAACGGCGGGATTCTGCTCACCGACAAAAAGTACAAGAACTTTGAGGTGTCCCTGGAAATCAAACCCGATTTCGGCTGCGACGGCGGCCTGTTTCTGCGCTCCAGCGAGAAGGGGGAGGCCTACCAGGTGATGATCGACTACCTCGAGGGAGGGATGGTAGGAGGCGTGTATGGAGAGCGGTTGAAGGGCGTCAAGGCGGACAACTACAAGGCGCGCGGCTGGAAGGAGCACTGGAAGAAGGACGAATGGAACCATCTGCGGGCGCGGATCGAAGGCGACGCGCCGCACATTCAGGTGTGGCTGAACGGGGTCCAACTGGTCGACTGGAAGGACACGGAGAACCACGCGGCTGAAGGGGCGACGGAAGGGATGATCGCGGTCCAGGCGCACTTTACGCGGCCGGACTGGAAGCAGCAGCGATGGATTCCCGGCGGGTATCACCGCTTCCGCAATATCGCAGTCAAGGAGCTTCCCTGAGATGACACGCCGCGACGCGGCGCGGGCGGCGGCAGCCTCCGCGCTTTCTTATTCCCGCATCATGGGCGCCAACGATCGCGTCGGTCTCGGCGTGATCGGCACAGGCGGGCGAGGCGTCCATGTGATGACCAAGTTCCAGCTTCAGCCGGAGATCGAGGTCAGAGCGCTTTGCGACGTCTACGCCAAGCGCATCGACGAAGCGCAAACGAAAGCTCCGGGCGCGAAAGGCTTCGCCTACCACGAGAAGCTGCTTGAGCTGAAGGAAGTGGACGCGGTTCTGATCGGCTCGCCCGACCACTGGCACGCGCAGCACGCCATCGACTCGATGAACGCGGGGAAGGATGTTTACGTCGAGAAGCCGCTCTGCCGCGTCATCAGCGAAGGGTTGGAGATGGTGAAGACGGCGCGGATCACCAACCGGATCTGCCAGGTCGGCCTGCAGCAGCGCAGCGGACAGGTCTATCTTGAGGCTCGCGAGCGCTTCATCCGGTCGGGAATGATCGGCAACGTGATCCACATCAAGGCGTTCTGGAACAACGGCCCGATCGGCGGCGGAAACCGGCGCACCGCGTCGATGCCTCAGGAGAAGCCCGGCAATCTCGATTGGGCGCGATTCCTGGGTCCGGTGAAGTGGCGCGACTGGAACCCTTACATGTATTTCAGCTTCAGGTCCTTCCTGGAGTTCAACGGCGGGCTGATGACGGACTTCGGACACCACTGGATGGACGTGGTCCACATGTACATGGGAGAGCGAGCGCCCTACGGCATCTTTGCCAGCGGGATGTGGCTGGTCAAGGACGGGAAGACCGCGCCGGACGAAGTGGTCGCGCTTTTCGAGTACGACAATTTCAGAGTGGTCTTCGAGTCGCTGCGGATCGGCAACCCTGGAGAGTACGGCGTCGAGTTCTATGGAGACAAAGGCAAGCTCTATGTGAACCGGAACCGTTACGAGTACACGCCGGCAGAGCGCGGCGCGGAGAAGATCGCCAACAAGTGGCCGGGCGACATCACGGTGGACCATGTGAGGAACTTCCTGGACTGCGTCAAGTCACGGAAGCTGCCGAACGGCGATGTGGCGTTGGCGTACAAGTCCGTTCAGCCGCCGCTGCTCGCCGTTCAGTCGATGCTCGAAAAGCGGCGCATTCGATGGGATCCTGACCGCGAAGAGATCCTGCCACTTTAGCCGGGCCGGCTGCATCTAAAAACTATCCCAGGCGCTGCCGGGGCCGATCTCCCATCTCGATGGGACCTACCTGGGTTCTCCAGGTCCGCTCTTTCCCCAGACGAAACTTCATCATGCGACTTTTGTGCGCTCTCAAGCCGCTGCGTGCGGTCATGCTCATCCTGTTCCCACCTGCGGCGTTCGGCCAGCAGGCCATCGTCAACATGCCCTCGGCCGACATCACGCCGAAGGGTCAAGGGTTTGTCATGCACGAAACTCAATGGAGGCCATGGAACGAAGGCAGCTACTGGTACGGGACGAATTTTTTCACCTATGGCGTGGGGAAGAACACCGAACTGGCGGTGACGACCTACAATGCCGGGAGCCCGACGGTGCGGAACCAGAACGTGGGGCTCGGCTTTAAGAGCGCGATCCCGCTCGGCGGAGGGAACGCGGAGAAAAAGCTGACGGTCGGGAGCATGGCGTTGGTGAATTACAAGGGAATGGGCGTGGGGAACTTCACCTACAGCCATTACAGCTTCAGATTGCCAAAGGCCAAGACCCGCCTCACCATGGGCGGCTGGTTCGGCACCGAGCAGTTGTTCAAGAAGAATACAGGCAATTTTCTGGGGGGCGTCGAGCACCCGATCAACAAGAAGTTCATTCTGCTCACGGAGTGGTTCGCCGGAACGCACGACCTCGGTTTCGTGATACCGGGTGTGCTTTATCATCCGACTCCGCGGCAGATCATCGTGGTGGCTTACAAGTTCGCCAACGATCCACGGAACGGCAGGAACGGTCTGGTGCTTGAGTACGGGTTCTTTTTCGGAAAAGGAGAGGCGGGCCACTAGTAGCACGCATCGCGTAATCGTGCTACGCTTTCGGGCATGGCTATCCGAATCGCCGGCTTCATGATTGCGTGCTGCCTGTTCGCCCGGGCGGCGGAGATCCGGGTGGAGGTGGTGGACGCGACGGGAGCGGTGATCCCGTCGGCGGCGATTGACATGAGCGGGGGAGCGATCCGGGTGTCGGCCGCCGGGTTCGCCTCGCGAACGGTCGCCGCGCCGAAGGATGGCGGGGTTGTGCGAGTGACACTGTACCCTTCACCGCTGGAGACGGCGATTGACGTGGTTGTACGGGACCGGCCGGCGGCGCTGGACGAAGGCGTGGTGACCAGTTCGACTGCGCTGGAGATTGAGCGAACAGGAGCGCGCACGGTTTTCGACGCGATCGACAGACTGCTTCCCTCGGCCTATGTGACGAGGCGCGGGGTGATGGGTTACGGGATTGCGACGAACGGAACGGGCGCGGTGAGCGTGCGGGGCGTGGGGGGCGCGCCGAATACGGGGATTCTGGTGGTGATCGACGGGAGGCCGGAATATCAGGCGCTGATGGGCCATCCGGTTCCGGACCTGTACACACTGTCGGACGCGGCGGGCGTGCGGATCACGCAGGGCCCTGCGAGCGTGCTGTACGGATCCAACGCGATGGGCGGAGCGATCGAGATCCGGCCCGTGCGGCCGGAACCGGGGATGAGCACGAAACTGACATCCTCGCTGGGATCCTGGTGGACGACGCAGAACCGCCTGCAGCATGGAGCGAAGTTCGAGAAGGCGTTCTACACGTTCAACGCCGGATATTCCGGGACGTCTGGGGACCGGCCGTCGTCGGACTTCCGGAACCCGGACGCTACGATGGCGGTGGGCGCCGATCTGGGCGAGCATTGGAAGACTTCGCTGCAGGGGCGGTACGGCTGGTTCCATGTGGAGGATCCGGGGCCGGTCAGCGCGCCTCTGTCAAACAGCTATGCGCGGGTGGGGCGCGGGGGCTACGATCTGAATTTCGACAACGCTTATGCTCGCAGCCACGGCTACGCGCGAGTTTACGGATCGTGGGGCAAGCACTTCATCACCGACGGCTTCCGGTCGACGGATTCGATTCAGGGCGCGCGGGCGATGCAGACGCTGCTGGTTCACCCTTCGCTGACACTGGATCTTGGCGGGGAGACGAACTTCTACGGCGGGGCCGCCCGGAATGTCCGGCAAGCGCTCAACTACGGAGAGCACGATTTGAGGGAGGATGCGGGATTCAGCCGTGCACAGTGGAACGCCGGTGCACGGCTGCTGCTGACTGGCGGATTCCGTTACCACCGGCATTCGCTCTACGGCGGTCTGCCGGTTCCTGAGTTCAACGCCTCCTTCCGTCTGGCTCCGAAGTACTCGATCTCGGGCGGAGTTTCCCGCGGCTTCCGGAATCCGACGATCCGGGAGCTCTATCTGTTCCCGGCGCCGAATCCGGGCTTGAAGCCGGAGAAGCTGTGGAACTATCAGGGCACTTTCCACGCCCATCCGGCTCCTTGGCTGACTGCGTGGGCGACGTATTATTACGCCGACATCTCGGATCAGATCGTGACGCTGGGACGATTTCCGAACCTTCAGTTGCGAAACGCCGGGGCGGCGCTGAATCGTGGGGTGGAGGCGAGCGCGCAGATCCGGCCAGGGCGCAACCTGACGATCGCCGCCGGCTATGCGTACCTGCGCTCGACGAATCTGGCGCCGCTGATTCCGCAGAACAAGCTGAACGCGTCGATTCTGTGGCAAAAGGGGAAGTTCAACACAAGTCTGTCCGCAATGGCCGTTGGCGAGCGGTGGTCGAGCGCGGCGAAGACGCAGAAGCTGGGGAGTTACACGATGATGACCTGGCAGAGCACTGTGCGGCTGTCGAAGCGCTGGAGCGTCTTCTCGATGGTGGATAATCTGTTGAACGAGGAGTACCAGGTGCTGTCCGGCTATCCGATGCCGGGGATCAACGCGATGGGCGGCTTCACGCTGACATTCTAATGGAGACAGGGAAGAGTGACCGGTTGCGGTCGATGATCATCAGCGCCGCTCTGGGGGCGCTGGCGCTGGCGCTGCCGGCCGTGTTCCACATGGTGGGGCTGGGCTCGAAGTTTCTGCCGATGCTGCTGCCGTTGCTGCTGAACAGTTTTCTTTCGGCATGGCCGTGGGCTCTTGGCACGGGGCTGGCGGTGCCGTGGATTTCGGCGCTGGCGACAGGAATGCCGCCCATCTATCCGCCGGTGGCGGCGGCAATGAGCCTGGAGGCGGGCGTGATGGCCGTCGCAGCCGCATCATTCGCGCGGCTGCCGGTCCTCTGGTCGGTGGGCCTGACGGTTCTCTGCGGGCGCATGGCGGCGTTCGGATCGTCATGGGTTCTGGCAGAACTGTTTCAATTGCCGCCTGCTTTTGCGTCGGCGGCGGTTCTGATTCAAGGTTTACCGGGTGTGGCTCTGCAATTGGCCGTGGTTCCGCTACTGCTCAAGAAGCTGGCCCGGCGGGAGGGCCATCTGTTCCGATGAAACGCGCATATTTCGACGAACTGGCTGCAAGGTGGGACTCGCTGCCTGGCCCGCCCGACGCGGGCGAGAGGGCACGAAGGTTCGCCGCGGCCGCGCTGACATCGCGGGAGGCCGTGGTGCTGGACGCAGGCTGCGGGACGGGGATCCTGGGCGAGGCGGTGCGCTCGACCTGCCCTGAACTGCGTTTGCTCATTGAGTGCGACTTTGCGTACGCCATGCTGCGGGAGAACCGGCGCAAGTTCACGGCGCCGCCCGTCGGCCACGTTTGCGGGGACCTGGCGGCGCCGCCGCTGCGGCCAAGGAGTCTCGATGCAGTGCTCTGCCTGAATGTGCTGCCGCACCTGGAGAATCTTGAGGAAGGTTTGGCGGCCCTGGTCGGGCTGCTCAAGAAAGGCGGCCGGTTCGCGGCGGGCCATTTCATGTCGAGTCCGAAGCTGAACGAGCTGCACCGGACAATCGGCGGAGCGGTTGGAGGCGATACGCTTCCGCCGGCGGCCCAGTTGGCTTCGAGCCTGAGCGGTCTCGGCTGCCGGGTGTTGCGAGCCGAGGAGGAAGAAGACCGCTACCTGGTCCTTGGCGAAGCGTCATGAGAGTGCTGCCCCGGGCGTGGCCTGGGCTTCTGCTGTTTGCGGCGGCGCTGGCGGTGCTTGACTTTGCGGCGCATGGACGCGTCTCGGGGCTGGCGGTCCGCGCTATCGCGGCCGGGTTGTCGGCCGCATGTGTGTTCAGCATCATCCCGTGGAAGGCGCTGTTCCGTCGGCTTCATCCGGGTACCGGACTCTACCGCGCGGGACTCTTCCTGGTGTTCCTGTGGCATTTCAGCCGGATTCTCGAACAGGAGGCATGGAGGCTCTACGCGGCTCGACGGATGGCGGTCTCGCGGGAATTCGGTCCGCGCGGATTTGCTTCGCTGGCGCACGCGACGGCTTCGCTGTTCACGCGGACGTTGATTCGCGCTGAGCGATTTCATGCGGGATTGGCGGTGAGGGAGTTCGAGCCGTGAGCGCCGTTGTTGAAGGAGACGGGCTAGGCTTTGAGTACGAGGGACGCAGCGTCTTCAGCGGGTTGAACCTGAAGGTGGAGGCGGGGAGCCGAGTGGGACTGGCCGGTCCCAACGGCTCGGGGAAGAGCACGCTGTTGTGGTGTCTGCTCGGGCTCAGGCGGCCAAGCGCTGGGAGCGTGAAAAGGAACGGGCGCGTGGCGGCGGTCTTTCAGAATCCGGAGGACCAGCTTTTCATGCCGACGCTCATGGAGGATCTGACACTGCCGCTTCTGAACCGCGGCGTCGGGCGCGAGTCGGCGGAGGAGCAGGGGAGGGCGGCGCTGGCGGCTTTGGGGCTTGAGGATCTCGCCGGCGTGGAAGCGAGCCGGTTGAGCCTTGGGCAGAGAAAGCGCGCGGCAATCGCCGCCGCCCTGGTTCAAGCTCCGGACTTGCTGGTGCTCGACGAGCCGACGAGCGAACTCGACCCGCGATCCGCGAGGCTTCTTGTGGAGACGTTGAATGGGCTGGCCTGCGCCCGCTTGATCGCCAGCCACGATATGGAGTTTCTGCGGCGATCGACGGACTCTTTGTGGATTCTCGACCAGGGCCGAATAGCCGTCACGGGGAGGACCGAAGAGATCCTGGCCGATGTTGAGACTCTTCTCAGGCACGGGTTGGCGTGACCGCTAGCAGACTCCGGCGT
>CAYWST010000126.1:0-13748 GCA_964461075.1 uncultured Solibacteraceae bacterium
ATTCGCTCGCCGCCACGGCGGCCGGCGCGGCCATCAACCTCGCAACCGTCCAGGGCGGTTACGACGCCAACTTCCTCCGCCTTTACACCACTGCCAGCAGCGGGCGGCTCAGCGCCACCGAAACCGCCTCCTTCTCCGGCGGAGCCTCCACGGCGAAGCTTCGCGTCACGCTCGATTTCGCCGCCCTCGGATTCCCTTCCATCCGCCAGATGTGGCTTACTTTCGCCCCGCGCCTGCAGAACAGCGAGAACTTCGTATCAACCGCATGGCGGGCCGACTTCACCAACTGGACCGTATCGGGTCCCGAGGTGAAACGGTTGCTCCGGTTTGCCTCAGGGGAATCTCTGATTTTCGGCTCTCATGACAAGGGGATCACCTATGCCGGACCCTGGGTGTCGGAGGAGGGTTTCTACTTAGACGGTTTCGCAATGGGGATACGCCAGAGCGGCGGTTCGGTCACCATCAAGTACTATGCGCCGAAACCGCATGAACTGTGGCTCGGTACCTCGCTATACGGAGACCGCGGAGCGGCGCGCATCTTCGTGGACGCTGTGGAGACGGCGACGCTCGACGCCCGGCTCGTGTGCGAGCCGGCGATCAATACCCGCCGCAAGGTCAGCGCAACGATTCCGGCGGGCGACCATACGGTGAGGATCGAGACCCTCAGCAGTTCGCCGTTCTATTTCGACTACCTGCAGGCCGTCCACGCGGGAGAGCCGCCCCCGGCCTGGCCGGGACAGACGTTCGTGACCCCGGCGCTGGACTACTCGACCGATCACGCCTACAAGCTGCCGCCGGCCCGCATCGGATGGCTGCTGGACAAGATGGGCTGTCAGGGCGCGTTGAACGAGTATCTGGGCGTGTTCTGGTGGAACGAGCGGAGGCGGGAGGGCGGGAGCCTGCCGAAAGTCACGCTGCAGTTCAACGGCCCGTTCTCCGCAGGATGCCAGGCCTTTGTGAATATCGGCGGGCAACTCTGCGGCAAGACCCTCCTGCAGGACGAAAGCGAAGCGAGCGTCGCCCGCCACTTTGAGTTCCTGATCAACGCGACCTATGTGGGCGTCTTCGCCCGCGCAAACGGGAACCTGCTGGACATCTACGCCAGATCCGCCGCCGCCGCATATCAGTTTTCGGTGTCGGCAACGGTCGAGAACGGGACCGCATCGATTTCCGGGGGCGGGATCCTGAGCGGAGGTTCTATGGGCGAATGGTTTGTGGACCCCGCCGCGGCCAACACCCTGAACGCTGGCGCGCGCGCCTGGCACAGTGATCTGTACGAGCAGGCGGCTGCGCGCGCCCGTCCCGTCACCAGCGCCATCTCGATGGAACTTGTGAACCCGCCGCCGGAGTTCGCCGCGCGGTTTCCGGACGGCCTGCCCGTGATGACATCGGTTGGGTTTGGGGGGCTGGTCTCGACCCATTGCGCCTTCGGCGGCGCGATGCTCGACTTCCAGAAGCGGGTGGTGGCGGAGATCGGCGGTTTGCAGGCGGCGGCCGGGTTGACGCCCGACGTCCAGTTTGGCGAGTTCTGCTGGTGGTACTTCTCCAACCGCACGCCGCAGAATCCGGCCGGGGGGATGGCCTTCTATGACGCCGGGACGCAGGCAGCCGCCCTCAGCGCCCTGGGGCGTCCGCTTCACCATTTTCAAGCTGCCACTGACGATCCCGGCGTCAACGGCGGCCAGGACACGGCGTTCCTGCGTTCCCGGCTCAGGGACCACGCCGCCGCCCTGGCGGCCCATCTCAGGGCGTCCTATCCTTCTGCAAAGATTGAGGTTTTGTACCCGCACGATGTCAACCACCCGACTCCAGGAGGCGTGCACTCCCTGGGTGGAGCTCTCATCCACGCTGTCAATCTTCCCCCTGAGTGGGTGTCTAAAGTCGCCAGCGGGTTAGACCGATTTAAGGTTGAAGCCCTGGACTACAGCGCCTGGTCTCGCAATGCGGATCTCGCCACTCTGTGTCTCCGGTTTCCGTTGGAAATCGGATGGAACCCGGGGGATGTCAAAGCCATGGTCGCCGTCTTTCGGGGCGGCGGGCCGTGGAGGAAAGAAGTCGAATATGCGCGCGAACTCGGCTTGGCCGGCGTCAACCTCTGGGCGTTTGACCATGTATGCCTCCATGGGCTGGACTGGTCCGAGCGAGGCGCGCGGAGGTCCTTTATCGCCGGTTAGATGGCCTTCCAGCGGGAGGGTCAGGCGTTTCGGTGGTCCTTTAGCCCTGACTCCAGCCTGATAGGTGACAACAAAACTACCTAGATGGCTCATTTTGGGCGGTGCGCTGCTACCATGCGGTCAAAGAGGACACCGAACAGGAGTGACGACACTACACCACGAGGAACGGACGATGCGGTGCCAACGATGCGGCAAGGAGATTAGCCCCCTTCGCCAACTCACCGACCGTCAGTTCTGCAGTGAAAGCTGCAGAAAGAAGGGTCCTCGCGCCTCCGCGTCCGCCTTACGGGACATCGAGTACCTGGAAGATCCCTTCTGGATCTCCCAGCATGAACCCCGGCAGAAACGGCCCAGCTCCAGCGCCGCCCTCGTTTTCATGCTGATGGCGACCGTGGGATTGATGATCGCCGCGGGTCTTTGGCTGCCGGACTCTCAGGTAGGTGTTGGCGGCGGACCCATCGCCGGGATGGCGCCATCCACCTCGCCCTCGATCACCGACCCCAACTCGACCGATGGACCCGGTTCATCGCAGCCGACCGGATGGGCCGCCTGGCTTGAGAATCTGATTCCCGGTGACAAGCCTGTGCGGCTTCGCACGGATCTGGCCAGCGATATCCGCGACTGGATGGGCGCCGGCGGCCGGGTGGTCCGTGGAGTCGGATTCACGCCCGGTTCCATCCGCCTGTGGAAGCCCACCCTCAAAAGCAAGGACTACGAGTGGACCTTCCAGGCCTCCATCGAGAAAAAAGGGATGGGTTGGGCGTACCGCGCGGCTGATCCGCAGCACTACTACGCTTCGCGCATTCAGCTCCTGAAGCCCGGCGCGCTTTCCGGCGCCTCCCTGGTGCGCTACGGGATCGACGGCCAAAAGTCGTTCCGCCGCACCGAGCTGCCTCTGCCCATTGCTCTCCACCGGGACCGCCGCTATGACATCACCGTTCAGGTGAAGGGCGACCACTTCAGGACTTGGATCGACGGGCGGTTAGTCGACGAGTGGCGCGACACAAAGTATCGGGCCGGCGGCGTTGGGCTGTTCGCTTCCGAGGACGAAGTGGCGCATGTGACCCGCTCCGACTTCCACGAGATCAAGGGCGTGTTGAGCCGCTGGCTGGCGGCCTGCTTCTTCCTGCCCCCGGGCGCGATGCTACCCTGGTAGTTCGCTCCTGGATGCTGTTTCACTCCGTCTACTCCCGCTGGATCACCCAGTGGGAACAGCGACTCTGCTTCAAGGCCACAAATCGCGTTGTCCGCGAATTCGACTGGGGCCTCGATTGGGCGTTTCATTGGCCGGTCGCCGAGCGCATCCCCTTCAACGGACGCTCCGAGCAGGAGTACCTCATTCGACTCAATGAGGAGGCCATCGCCGACAGCGCGGCGTTTTTTTCACAGCGCACGCCAGCCGACTTCGATCTGCATGGAAACCTGCTGCGCTTCACCTCCCCGGTGCACACGCCGTATCCCGAAAACAACGTCGTCCACGCCCGATGGTTTCCCGTTGCGCGCTCCAGAAAGCCGGGAAAGGCGGTTGTGGTGCTGCCGCATTGGAACGCGCCCGGGCACGCGCACACTGCCTTGGCTCAGGCGTTCACCCGCTTCGGCGTTCCCGCTCTGCGGCTCTCGCTGCCATACCACGACTTTCGGATGCCTGCGGAGCTCGAGCGCGCCGACTACGCCGTCAGTTCCAACATCGGCCGCACCATCGACGCCACCCGGCAGGCCGTGCTCGACATCCGCGCGGCGGTCGACTGGCTGGAAGCGCGGCAAGGCGTCCGCGAAGTCGCCATCGTCGGGACGAGCCTCGGATCCTGTTACGCGTTTCTCGCCTCGGCCCACGACCCGCGCATCCGCGTCTGCGCCTTCAACCACTGCTCAACATACTTTGCCGATGTCGTCTGGACGGGACTTTCGACCATTCATGTCAGGCAGGGGCTCGAAGGCCGCGTCGACCTCGAGACTCTGCGCCGGCTCTGGCTTGCGATCAGCCCAACGGTCTACTTTGACAAGTTCGCCGCCCACCCGAAGAAGTCCCTCTTCCTGTACGCCGAGTACGATACGACCTTTTTGCCGTCTCTGAGCCGGGACACCATCCGCCTATGCCGCGAGCATGGGCTCGACTTCAAGGAAGTTGTGCTGCCTTGCGGCCATTACACGCTCGGCGAGTCACCGTTCAAGTTCATCGACGGATACCACCTGGTGAACTTTGTGCTCCGGAATCTATAGGGGCGAACTCGCGGCCGGAAGGCTCGGTTACAATGTCTACCATGAAGCTACTTCTGACTTTCAGCCTCGCCGCCGCCCTCGCCGCCGCCCAGTCCGGGGAGTGGATCCGGATGTTCAATGGGAAGGATCTTGCCGGTTGGGAAGCCAACGAGAGCCCGGAGAGTTGGACGGTGGAGGATGGGATGTTGAAGGGCTCGGGCCCCGTCAGCCATCTCTTCTGGAAGGTGCAGGAGTGCGAAAACTGCGAGTTCAAGGCGGATGTCCGGATCATGGACGGCTCCAACTCGGGAATGTATTTCCGCACCGCCTTCGGCCCGCGCTTCCCCAAGGGCTATGAAGCGCAGGTCAACGCAACCCACAAGGATCCCGTCAAAACGGGGAGCCTCTACAACTTCCACAAGAACTTCGACTCTCCGAGCAAGCCCGGCGAGTGGTTCACGCAGCACATCATCGCCGACGGGAACCACATTATCATCAAGGTCAACGACAAGGTGATCACGGACTTTGTGGACGAGAAGAACACCTTCACCAAGGGCTTCCTGGCCCTCCAGCAGCACGACCCGAAAAGCGTCGTTTACTACAAGAACCTCATGTTCAGGAAGCTTCCTGCGAAGAAGTAGACGGCGGTTCTTCGAGCAGGCAGGCGACGTCCTCCTCAAATCCTCTTAGCGAACGCAGCGGCGCTGCGGGCTGTGCATCGGCCGTATCCTCTACAACGAACTCGATCAAAGACAGTTCCGGCCCCGACCACCTGTAAACACGCTGATCCTTCATAACGGGTCCTCAATCCCGGCCACCAATTCGTATGACAGCGCCGCGTCTCCGCAGGCCTTCATCGTGTCCGGCGCGACCGGCCGCAGTCCCAGGAAGAAGAACGCCCGATAGCTTTCCTTGCTCACAGAATTCATTTGCATCCCTTCGCACTGAATATGACGTTCACCGGGCGAATCGTGTCAGGTGTCTGACCGTTATCCTGAGGCCACTCACCTACGTGAGTAACGTAGCGATCCGGCTTGTTTTCATTGGATTGCCAGATGTGACTGGAGCGAGCTTCCGATTTCCGTTAGGATGAGAGCAATCGCCCTGGGCCATGAATCAGAAGTACTCGCCGCCTGAAGCCGCCGCGCTCCGGGAGCATCTTGCCCGGATCGTAGCCAGCAGCCGTTTCCGGGATTCGGCGCGCATGACGGCTTTCTTGACCTATGTGGTCGAGAAGACGCTCAACGGGGAGGAAGATCAGATCAAGGAAACCTCGATCGGGATCGAGGTTTACGGGCGTGGGGAGAGCTTTGACCCGCAGACGGATTCGATTGTCCGCGTGGAAGCCAGCAGGCTTCGGTCGAAGCTGCGGGACTACTATCTGGACGAGGGTCGGGGAGAGGCTTGGCGGGTCGATCTGCCCAAAGGCGGGTACGTTCCCGATTTCCGCCCCGCTGTCAGCGCTCCGCCCGCGGCGGCGGCCCCGTCCCATTCATCCCATTCATCGGCGCCACCGCCCGTCACGGGACGGAGATGGTGGGGCGGCGTCTCGATTCTGGCGGCTGGGGTGACGCTGCTGGCCGTCTCGGCATGGCTCGGCTGGCGAGCCTGGCAGACCACGCCTCCCGTGCAGGCGAGGCGAGTCGCCGTCCTACCGTTCTCGGATCTAAGCGAGAAGCGGGAACTCGCGTACTTTTGCGACGGCCTTGCCGAGGAGGTCATCGACAGCCTGAGCCATGTGGAGGGAGTGTCGGTCCTTGGGCGCGGCTCCTCGTTTCGGTTTCGCGGCGACGGCATCGACGCCCGCGAGGTTGGCAGGCAGCTTCAGGTGGACCGGATTCTAACCGGCTCGGTTCGGAGTTCCGAAGGAATGCTGAGGGTGAGCGCGCAGTTGATCGACGCGCAATCGGGGGTCACGATCTGGTCGAACCGCTTTGATCGCAAGTCTGGCGACGAGCTGCGAGTCCAGGAGGACATATCGCGAGAGGTTGCTCGCGCTCTGGAAGTGACGATTGTCACGCGGGCCGGGTCGAAACAGCTTTCCGTGAGCTCAGAGGCGCATACCCTGTACCTCAAAGGGCGGTATCACTACTGGCGGAGCACCCCGGAGGACGAAGAGCTTGCGCTGCGTTACTTCGCGCAGGCGATCGAGCTTGCTCCGCAGTTTGCGGCGGCTCATGCAGGGCTCGCCGACACGTTGGCCAGCCTGCCGACTCGCGGGGTGAAGGCGGGTGAAGCCGAGATTGCGAGGGCGCGTGAGGCAGCCACGCGGGCGATTGCGCTCGACCCGCGGTCGATCGACGCCATTCTCGCCAAGGCCCATATCGCTCGGGCTCTCGATTACGACTGGGCTGAAGCGGCGCGCCTTTACAGGAACGCGGTTCGGATCAACCCTGGGGCCGCCCGTCCTCACAATTCCTACGGCGTTCTGCTTTCATTGATGGGGCGGTTTGAAGAAGCCGACCGCGAGCTCGGCCAGGCTTTGCGGCTGGATCCGCTGTCGATGCAGGTGCACACGAATTTTGTATTGAACCTCTATCGCCAACGCCGGTTCGACGAAGCGGTCGCGGCGAGCGTGAAGGCCTCCGGGATGGATCCCACTTACCGCAACATCTATTCGCCCCGGGCCGCCGCGCTCGCCGAGATGGGCCGCTTCGACCAGGCGATCGCATCGATGGAGACGCTCTCGAAACAGAGCGGCGGAAACCTCACCGATTATCACCTGGCGCTGCTCGGGCATATTCACGCCAAGGCGGGGCGCCGCGCCAAGGCCCTCGAGGTCATCCGGGAGTTGGAAGAGCGTGCCAGATCGCGTTTCGTCGCGCGCGCTGCTTTTGCCGACGTCTATCTGGGTCTGGGCGAGAACGACAAGGCGCTGGGGTTCATGGAACATGCCCTTCAGAATCGCGAGATTCTCCTGGCCGGTCTGCTGGTCAGCCCGCACAGCCAGGCGTTGGCCTCGGACCCGCGCTTCATCAGCCTCCGGCGGCGGATCGCGAAGCAGTAGTCAGGGGCCGCACACGCAGCGCCCGGTAGCGGATGCGCAGTTCGTCGCGGGCATGGAGTTGCAAGGCGAAGTAGCCGCTCAAGCCGGCGCGCCGGCGCCGGTGCGCGTCGTCGTCGAGCACGCCTGCCCCTTCGTAATCGGTGACTGGAAATCCGTTCAGCCACGTCTTTACGCGGGTTCCATCGCAGACCAGACGGATCCGGTTCCACCCGGACATGTTCCAGGCGAACTTGTGCGGAGCGTGCTCGGGCTCGATCTCCCAGTTCTTCCGCGAGGGAGAGATCCAGCGGCGCGCCTCGCGGGTCTCGTCGTAGATGAGTCCGGTTCTGAATGGCGCCGGCGGATGGATGTCGATTTGCGGCCCGTGAAGCCAGCCGAGTTCGCGGTCATACCGGCTGCGGAACTGCAGGCCTGAGTTGCCTGGCGAATCGGCGAAGCCCATCACCTCGAACTCGAGTTCGAAATCCGAGAACTCGCGCTCGGACAGCAGCCAGACGTAGTCGTGATCCTTTCTGCCGATCGAGTCGCATTCGATGCAGCCGTCGCGGGCGCGCCAGAACTGTTTGCCTTGGTCTTCGGGCTTCGATTCGACACGCCAGCCGTTGAGCGTGGAGCCGTCGAAAAGCGGTTCCCATCGCCCGGCTTCGCCGGGAGGCCGGAGCGGGAGTTCCCGATCGCCACGCAGGCTCAACCTGTCCGCATAGACGTCCACGATCCTGCAGGACTCGGCCGGCTCGTGCTCGACCAGGCCTTTGAAGGTCACGTAGTGGAGACCTCCGCGGACGCCGGCGCCTCCGCGGTGATCGTGGCCGTTGAAGTAGGCCGCGACTGCTTTTGAGGCGTCGAGCAGATCGAGGATCTCGCCGTAATTCCAGAGGAGGTGGTCAGGGCGGCAGGCCTCCGGCAGAAGCGGGAAATGGCCGAAGACTAAAGCGCGCTGTCCCTTCGCGGCGGCATCGTCGAGAGTGCGGCGGAGCCACTCCAACTGGACGCGGCCGGCCGCGCCGTTCCAGTCGTTAGCATGGAGAACGCCGCCCCTCTTCAGCTCTTCGAGTTTCCGCCGGCCCTCGACGGCGTTCGGATGATCTTCCGGCCACCCTCCCTTGGCGGCGACGTCCATGCCGTCGATGACGATGAAGCGCCAGCCATGCAAGGCGAAATCGTAGTAGGCCCGCTTGAGGCCGAGCCGCCCGAGCACGGTTGCGCGGGGCACGGTGTAATCGTGATTGCCCAGCACATGACGGATGCTGGCGTGGACGCTGCGCAGCGCCTTGAGGGCGGGTGCGATGTTGCCGACGCCTTCGTCGAACAGGTCGCCAAGGTGGACAACGAAGGCGAGCTTTTCGGCGGCGATCGTTTTGCGCCACTCTTCAACTTTGCGCAACGACTCGCGGTATCGCCTCGGCCCGGCATCGTCCTTGTCCGCGTATTGGATGTCGGCCATCACGCCGAAAGAGAACAGCGGCGTGGCGGCCGCGCGCGCCATCGCCGGCAAGCCGGCCAAGAGATCTCTGCGGGACAGTTTCATCGGGGCTCCATTCCCCTGCATGATATAAGGGTCCGCATGAACACCTCATGAAGAACCATCCCCCCGGTCTGGCCACCCTCTTCTTAGTTGAGATGTGGGAGCGCTTTTCGTACTACGGGATGAGGGCGATCCTCGTTCTGTATTGTGTTGCGCTTCCGTCTCAAGGCGGCCTCGGCTTCGATACACAGCGCGCTGCATCGCTGTATGGCACATATACGATGGCCGTGTATCTGCTTTCGCTGCCGGGCGGGTTCATCGCGGACCGCTGGCTCGGGGCGCGCGGGGCGGTTCTGTCGGGCGGCGTCATCATCGCGTGCGGCCAGTTCTCGCTGGCGGTTTCCTCGCCGCTGTTCTTCTATAGCGGCCTGACTGCGATCGCCGCCGGGACCGGGCTGCTGAAGCCGAACATCTCCGCAATGGTTGGAGGGCTCTATCGGCCCGGCGATCCGCGGCGCGACAGCGGCTTTTCCTTGTTTTACATGGGCATCAATCTGGGGGCCGTGATGGCTCCGCTTGTTTGCGGTTTCCTCGCGGAAAGCCCGGCGTTCAAGAGTTGGCTCTCTGCGAGAGGCTTCGATCCGTCGGGAAGCTGGCACTGGGGGTTTGCTGCGGCGGGCGTCGGCATGCTCGCAGGCCTTGCGGTGTTTCTGCTTCGGCGTGAGACCCTGGCCGATGCCGGCTCGAAGCCGCAGCCCCGCTCAACCAAGGCGGCGGCGGAAGCATCGGGGCCTCCAACGCCGGACGAGTGGCGCCGGATTGGCGCGATCTCCATCCTGTTCGTCTTCACGATCCTTTTCTGGTCGGCCTATGAACAGAAGGGCGCGAGTCTGAATCTGTTCGCGAAGCAACTGGTCCGCACTGAGGTTTTCGGCTTCGAGTTTCCGGCGAGCTGGCTGCAATCGATGACGCCCTTCTATGTCATCGTGCTGGCGCCTTTGTTCGCGCGCATGTGGGTGAGGCTGGGGGTCCGCCAACCTTCGAGCCCGGCCAAGTTCGCGCTCGGACTCGCGGCGATCGGAGCCGCGTTCTGTCTGCTTGTCCCGGCCTCCGCTCTGACGGCGCACGGGCGGATCAGTCCGCTTTGGCTGGCCGGGGTATACCTGCTCGATGTGGTGGGGGAACTCTGCCTGAGTCCAGTGGGATTGAGTACCGTGACCAAGGTCTCGCCGGCGCGGTTTGTGGGCCTGATGATGGGAGCGTGGTTCTTCGCGACAAGCCTCGGGAACAAGCTCGCGGGGTATTTCTCGGGATTCTTCGTGGCCGGCGATCCGGGTGTTCTGATGCGGCTTTATGGGGGCGTCGCGGCGGCGCTGTTGATCTCGGCTTTGGTTCTGTCGCTCGCAGCCCCAGCGCTTCGACGATGGATGGGCGAGCAGCCTGAATAGTACCGCAGCCACCCTGAGTACCACATAAATCACTGAAGATAAAGGATTAGAGGTCTGCTCTTCCGTTGCGTAACAGCCGATGGACTAAATGTGATTGAACGCAGAGCTCACCGACGCTATCCAACGCAAGAGTACGGGATCCTCCGCAAGCTCGAAGCCGGGGCGGTTGTGAGCGAGCAAGTGGCTTACATCACCAACGTGAGTCCGTTCGGAATCGGCGTCCTGCTCGACCATCCCATCGGAGTTGGAGCGACCGTCACAGTGTATGCCGCGGATTGCGCTTACGTGGGGACGGTCGTCTATTGCCGGACGGAAGCGGACGGCTTCGCCGCCGGTCTTGCGCTGCACTGCGAAACCGAACAGGCGAACAAGCTGCTCAACGACGCCCGCCGGCGGGCCGCGCAAAGCGGCAAGCCTTAAGATCCACTGCGCGCGCTCTTGGACGCCAAAGCGCACCTGGCGCCGTCTTGCTGAAAACCCTTGACGCGGCAGGGGCGTTGGCCCCCCGCCTCACTGGCCGAGATTCAGGTAGAGCTTGATGTTGCCCGTCGAAGCGCCGGAACAGGCGATATCCGGGCGGCCGTCGCGATTGAAGTCCGCGATCTTGCAGTCGGCGGCGGCCATGCCGCCTTCGTCGATCACGTCGCGCTTCCACTGTTTGCCGTCCGCGTCCGCGGCGCTGAATACCATTAACTTGTGGCCTGGGCCGCGGAACCCGGCCACGATCTCGTCGCGCCCGTCGCCGTCGAGGTCGCCGACGGCGAGGGCATGGCCGTTGACCATGCCGGTTTCGATGACCTCGCGCGGCCACTGTTTCCCTTGTTCGCGGTACACCACGACCTGGTTGCCGTGCCAGGGCTCGATGGCCGCGATAAACCTCCGTTTGCCTAGTTTGCCCGTCTTGACCTCGCTGCTCCCGCATTCGGGACAGGGGCGCGGATCCCCCTTCGCGATCGGCTCCCCGCGCCAAACGCCGCCGTTCGAAGGACGGTAGAGGGCGATGCCGCCGAAGCTGGCGGCGAACATCTGCTCGCCCTTCTTGTCCCAGGCGACCTGGGCGATGCTATGAAGCACGCCGCGGGGCTCTTTCGTGACCAGGGTGCGCTTCCATTCGCCGGGCCTGTAGGCGTAGACGGGCGTGTCATCTTCAAAGAGCGGCGGACGGGCGCGTTCGCCCACCAACGGCGCAACAAGCAGCAGCTTCCTCCCGTCGCCCTTGGGATCAATGAAGCGGAGCCTGTGCGCGGTGGGCACTCGGTCGATCTCACGCTTCGACCAGACCGCGCGCACATCGCCGCCGCTTTCCAGGAGGAGGATGTTGCCTACGCTTTTCTCCGGGTTCTGCTCGAAGTGGTGGGCCATGGCGATATCAGGCTTGCCGTCGCCGTTCCAGTCCCAGACGTCGAGGTTGATGGTGCGCGGCACGTCCGCCGCCAGCACGTGGCGCTGCCAACCTGGGTTCTCGAACCAGGCGAGTTCGGTTGCACGCTCATCAATGACGATGATGTCCGGGCGGCCGTCTCCGCTCAGGTCCGTGACGATCAGCTGATAGCCCGATTTCAGGCCTGTGGTGACGACTTCCTCACGGAACCGCGGAGTCGCGCTCTGCAAGAGACACCCCACCGCGATCAAGCACGCCGCAGCATTTCGCATCGCTTCATTATGGTCCCCGGGGAGTGGCGGCGCGCAGCTCCTCCATCGGCGCGTGTTAAACTCACGCGCATGGCAACGATCAATGCGCTGACGCGCCGGTTCACGGCCGTATTGCTTTTTCTCGCGATCGCGCTCTGCGCCCAGGATTCCGAGATTCAGAAGGACGTCCCCTACGTTCCCACGCCGCCGGAGGTAGTGGAGGCGATGCTCAAGCTCGGCAAGGTCAAGTCAGGCGACGTCCACTACGATCTGGGCTGCGGCGACGGCCGGATCGTAGTGGCCGCTGTGAAGCAGTTCGGCGCCACGCGCGCCACGGGATATGACATCGACCCTGAGCGGATCAAAGAAGCCAACGAGAACGCCCAAACCGCCGGCGTCGCCGACAAGGTGAAGTTCGTGTTGGGGAACCTGTTCGAAGCCGATTTTCGCGATGCGAGCGTTGTGACGCTCTATCTGTTGCCGGACGTGAATCTCAAGCTTCGGCCGAAGTTGCTGAAGGATCTCAAGGTGGGGTCGCGGATCGTCTCGCACCAGTTCGACATGAAGGACTGGGAGCCGGACAAGAAGATCACGATGGATTGGCGGACGATCTATCTCTGGACGGTGACCGCGGAGGCGAAGGCCAAGTTCGCGGGGCAGTAGCGCCGGAAGTTCGGCGTTGAATCTAGAATTTGGGCAACCGGATTCTTGACGCTGGTGCGGCCGAAGTTTTTCCTTTGATGGAAACAACGACTGAATGGCCGAGGCGTTTATGAGTGTCGAGAGCCTGGCGGACGGCTAGGCGGACAGCGCGATCAATCTCGGTCCCTTCGCGCATCATCGGATTCCTGTTTAGTCCAGATCTTGGTAGATTCGACGCGAACCGCTGTGGGCGACGAGGAGGCGACCGAGACCGGGGTTGAACGTCGAGTTGTCATAGTCGGGCCATCGTTCGCATCTGACAGAGATCTTTCCTCGAGTCAATGAGATAGGCCCCGTCGGGGAGTTTCGATTTCAGCTTTCGGCGAGGCATTCTCCCTCCTCCGAGCCGGCTCAAGACGACCGCCGGCAAGAGGATGCCCCGAATTAGTTCACGCGTTCAACGGCGATCTGCCTCGGGTGAATTATCGATCTGCACCACGTCGATTTCGAGGTGAGCGACAAATACGATCCGAACATTTGCCCGGTGAAGCTGAAGGCGATGTTCGACCATCCGGCGAATTCCTGGCGCGGTCCGATCAAGCTGGTTTGGTACCAGGGTGGGCTGAAGCCGGATGCTCCCACGGGGTATATTGACTTGTCGCGGGTCGGCAATGGCGCGATCTTCGAGGGGACAAAGGGCGCGATCTTCTGCGACTTCACCACGCGCGTGATCATTCCGAACAACGACGACGGCGACTTGACATATTACAAGCGGCGGAGCAAGGATCAATTGCTGCCGCTGATCATGGGGACGGGCCGGCCGACGCAGGCGCAGATGCAGCAGAGGCCACAGCGGGTACCGGGCGGTCCGGGCGGCAGGCCGATGCCCGCGCTGCCGAAGGGCATGACAGCATTCCCGAGCGTCGAAGTCGGCCCGAGCGGGTTCCCAAAGATTCAGATGATGGAGGGCGATATCCCGCCGGCCATCGGGATGCCGAACGACACTGTCGAGAGGATTGTGGCGGCTGAGAAGGCCGGGCAGCCCGCGCCGGGGCGGCCGGACCCCTTCCAACTCGATTGGATCGACGCCTGCAAAGGCAACTGCAACAACTTCGTCACCGGGATGAGCAGCAAGACGCACTGCGGCTTCGATTATTCAGGCACGATGATCGAGCAGATGC